>CAKUAQ010000009.1 GCA_934636435.1 uncultured Eubacteriales bacterium | reverse complement strand
AGGTTTCTGTCTTGCCGAACTGAGAATACCCGGCCCGGATCCGCGGGTATTGTCAATTCGGCAAGAACACCTGGAGCATATAAAAGGAGTCAGTATTGCAATGAGCAAACGAGCAATGAAACGCCTGCTGCCCCTGGGAATGGCCCTGCTGATCGCGGCGAGCGCCTTTCCCCTCGCGGCGGAAACGACCCCGCCCGCCCCAGCCACAGACGGCGCCGTGCCGTCCGTCACGACGGACAGCGCGGAACAGCGCGTCTCTTATAAGGATTATATAGCCGGTCAAACGGCGGGTAACGCGACGGCGAGCGTTGTCTTGGCAGCCGCCGACGGGCTGCTGCACGGCACGGATGTGTCCCGCCGGTCCGGCTATAAAGGAAAAGACGCCGTCGTATGGGAAACCGGCACGGGCGGTGTGGAATGGCGGTTTACGATTCCGGCGGACGGTCTGTATACCCTCCGGCTGGTGTATGCGTCGATGACGACCGGTGTGGACTACACCTTCGGCCTGAAGCTGGACGGCGCCACGCCTTTTGCGGAGGCGGAGAGCCTGTCCTTTCCGCGGCTCTGGCAGAATGCGCAGGCGGAATTCAAAACCGACCGGATGGGCAACCAGCTGACCCCCGAGCAGCAGGAGATCGACGGCTATGCGGAGGTTCTGGCGCGCAGCAGCACCGGAGAGACCGTTGATCCCTTTGCCGTTTGTCTCACCGCCGGCGAGCACAGCCTTGTGCTGGAGAATCCCCGGCAGGCGGTGGCGGTGGCACAGCTGATTCTGGAGGCGCCCGAATCCGTCCCGGCCTATGAAAGCTTGACCGCGCCCGACGGGGGTGCGGCGCTGCAGGCGGAGCCTATCGTGATCCAAGGCGAGAGCGCCGTGATCAAGACCGCCTCCAGCCTCATCCCGAAATCGGACAATTCCAACGCCGGCATGACGCCGAACGATTCGCTGCTGACAAAGCTCAACTATATCGGCGGCACCTCCTGGCAGGATGCGGGACAGTTCCTCACCTGGGAATTCGAGGTGCAGGAGACCGGCTACTATTCGCTGGGATTCCGGTATCGGCAGAGCGACGTCATCAATGCCGAAAGCTGGCGCTGGCTGAGAATCGACGGAAAGACCCCCTTCACCGAGGCTAAGGGGATCCGGTTCCCCTATTCGGCCAAGTGGGAATTCATGGAGTTTGCCGACGGGGATACGCCCTATTATTTCCTGCTGGAAAAGGGCCCCCATACCCTGAGTCTGGAGGTCACTCTGGGCGCGATGGCCGAGTATTTCTATCGGCTGTACGGCATTGTGGAGCGGCTGGGCGACAAATACATCGACATCGTGAAGATCACCGGCGCTACCCCCGACGTAAATCTGGACTATGAGCTGTTCACCCAGATCCCGGATCTGGAATCCACCTTCACCGCCTGCAATGAAGAGATGCAGGCGCTGGTGCAGGATCTGGAGAGCTTCACCGGCAAGCGCAGCAGCCAGTATATTTCCGCCATCGAGAACATGATGCGGGTCATCAAGAATATGCTGGATCGCCCCTATACCGCGCATCAGTATGTCAGCGATTATTATTCCAATTACAGCTCTTTGAGCTCTTGGCTGTACGATATGAAGAAGATGCCCCTGTGTCTGGACACCATTCAGTGGGCGCCCGTGGGACAGGACTTCGTACATAAAAACGCCAGCCTGTACAAGCGCTTTTCATACAGCGTCAGCCGTCTTGTGATGTCGTTTCTGGAGGATTATGTGGCGGATGCCAAAAACAACAGCGGCGAGGAAAAATCCCTAAAGCTGTGGGTGAACTGGGGTCGGGATCAGGCCACCGCACTGGATACGCTGATCCGGGATTCCTTCACCACGAAAACCGGTATCGCCGTCCATGTGGAGATCACCAACGCCTCTCTGGTCAACGGTCTCCTGTCCGGCAATTACCCGGATATGGCCCTGCACATGACCCGCACCGAGCCGGTGAATCTGGGCATCCGGGGCGCGCTCACCGATCTGTCGCAGTTTGAGGATGCCGCAGCCGTGCTGGAACGGTTTCAGCCGGGGGCGGAGACGCCCTACCGGTATAACGGACAGCTGTATGCCCTGCCGGACACCCAGAGCTTCTATCTGATGTTCTACCGCACGGATATCTTAAAGAATCTGGGGCTGACCGTGCCCGCGACCTGGGATGAATTCCTCTATACCTCTGCCATCATCCAGCGGAACAACATGAACATCTATGTGCCCTATACGATGATCTCCTCATCGGCGACCATCAATACCGGCATCGGAAGTCTCAATCTGTTCGCCACCCTGATGGGGCAAAGGGGGCTGTCTCTGTACAACAGGGAGCTGAACGCCACCTCCCTCACCGGTGTGGAGGAGATAGGCGTATTCGACCTCTGGACGAGTTTCTATACCGATTACGGCTATCAGAAGGAAGCGGATTTCTATAACCGGTTCCGCGCAGGCACCATGCCGCTGGGCATTGCCCCCTACACCACCTATCTCACCCTGTACAGCGCCGCCCCGGAGATCAAGGGCCGCTGGGCGGTGGCCTGTGTACCCGGCACGACCGGCGGCAACGCCACCGTCGCCGGGGGCGGCACGGGATGCGCCATCATCAAGCGTTCCCCCAATCAGCAGGAGGCTTGGGAATTCCTCAAATGGTGGACCTCGGCGGACACCCAGACCCGGTATTCCAACAATGTGGAATCGCTGCTGGGGATGCTGGGGCGGCAGGCCACGGCGACGGTGGACGGTCTCAAAAATCTGGCATGGAACAGCGAGGATTTCGCCACGATCAGCGAGCAGTGGTCCCGTGTGCAGGAGGTCCCGGAGGTTCCCGGCAGCTACTATCTCGGCCGTGCGCTGGATCAGGCGTATTGGTCTGTGCTGAATGACGGCGTGAACGCCAAGGACGCCATCGTCAAGTGGAGCATGACGGCAGACAGCGAGATTCAACGCAAAATCCAAGAATACAGCTAAGGAGATCAATCGCATGAAAGGCAAACGAGCGCTTACGGCCGGCAGAAGCGAAAGCTTCCGGGAACAGCTCCCGATGATTTTGCTGCTGGTTCCGTTTCTCACCTTCTTTCTGGTTTTTACGATCCTGCCGATCTTATCCTCGATCGTATTGAGCTTCACCTCGTATGATATGCTGTCGCTGCCCAAATTCACGGGAATCGGCAACTATATGCGGATGTTCGTCGAGGATGAGGTATTCGCGATCGTGCTCAAAAATACGGTCGCTCTGGCCGTGGTGGTCGGTCCGGCGGGATTTATGCTCGCCTTTCTGCTGGCATGGCTGGTCAACGAATTCTCCACCGGGCTGCGCACCCTGTTCTCTTTCATGTTCTATGCGCCGTCTCTGGTGGGCAACGCCTATTTCATCTGGAAGATCGCTTTCAGCGGTGACAGCTTCGGCTATATCAACAGTCTGCTGCTGTCCATCGGCATCACCACAGAGCCCATCGTCTGGCTCAAGAGCCCGCAGTATCTGTTCACGATCGTGGTGATCGTGCAGCTGTGGCAGAGCATGGGCGTATCCTTCCTGTCCAACATCTCCGGCCTGCAGAATGTGAGCCAGGACCTGTATGAGGCCGGCGCCATCGACGGCATCCGGAACCGGTGGCAGGAGCTGCGGTATATCACCCTCCCCTCCATGTCCCATATGCTGCTGTTCAGCGCCGTCATGCAGATCCAGAGCAGCTTCTCCATCAGCGCTGTGGCGGTGGAGCTGGCAGGCTATCCCAGCGTGCAGTATTCGGTGGATACCATCGTCACCCATATGTCCGATATGGCGACGGTGCGGTATGAGCTGGGCTATGCCTCGGCCATCGCGGTGATCCTGTTCGGCATGATGGCGATCACCCGGTTCATCATCGGTAAGGCCTTAAACACGGTCAGCAGGTAGGTGGTCTAAATGAGTAAGAATCGCATCGGTCTCAATGGGATACTCCATCCGGGAAAGTCCATGGTATCCCGCTATACCCGCTCCACTTTCGGGAATATCTGCTGCTGTGTGTTGATCGTTGCCGCGGGTCTGTTCAGTATGCTGCCGCTGATCTATGCGGTGGTCACGTCCTTCAAGCCCATCGACGAGCTGCTGATCTTCCCGCCCACGTTCTTTGTGCGCCGCCCGACGCCGGAAAACTATGTGGCGCTGCCCACACTGCTCTCCAGCCTGTCGGTGCCCCTTTCCCGGTATGTGTTCAACAGCCTGTTCATCACGGTGGTCACTTCCGTGCTGAACATTCTCTTTTCGGCGATGGCGGCCTTCTCCCTCTCCAAAGGAACCTACAGGGGCCGCAACGTGATCTTTCTGATCATTCAGTTCGCCCTGATGTTTAACTCCTACACCCTGTCGGTGCCCCAGTATCTGATCTTTTCCAAGCTGCATATCGTCAACACCTATTGGGTGTATATACTGCCGCAGCTGGCGGGGACGCTGGGCGTATTCCTGATCAAGCAGTATATCGAGGGCTATGTGCCCAACGCACTGCTGGAGGCCGCCAAGATCGACGGCGCCGGGTATTTCCGGATGTTCTGGCGCATTGTGATGCCCATCATCAAGCCGGCCTGGCTGACGGTGACGCTGTTCGCCTTTCAGGGCATCTGGTCGGCCATTCCCAACGGCACGATCTTTTCCGAAAAGCTGAAGACTCTGCCCCAGATCGTGACCCAGGTGACGGCGGGCGGCACGGCCCGCACCGGCAGCGCCATGGCGCTGACCACGATCATGATGATCCCGCCCATCCTCGTCTATCTGATCTCCCAGAGCAACGTGGTGGAAGCCATGAGCAGCGCCGGTATCAAAGAATAAGCAAAGGAGCTGACACCTATGTACAAAAAAACCGGGCGATTGGTCGCCGCGTTGCTGTCCGTCCTGTGTCTGGCCTCCTCTGCTTTCTGCACCGCATCCGCCGCGTCGGTGGATCAGGTTCCATACGAGAGTTATACCTACTGGGAAAACATCAGCGACACACGCAAGGCGGTCTATAACCGCCCCATGTACGAAACCGGCTGCGTGCTGGGGGCGGCGGACCTCGGCGTGAAAGCCTATACCGCCGTCAACGACGTCTGCACCGACCGCGACCGCCACGTATACATTCTGGACAATGCGGCGCGCATCACGGTGCTGGATCGGAACTACCGGTTTCTCTACGAGATCGGGGCGGTCACGGCGGCGGACGGCACGGAATACGATTATACCGGTGCCCAGAGCCTCTATGTCCACAGCGACGGCACCATATTCATCTGCGATACGGACAACGCCCGCGTGCTGCGCGTGGATTCGAACGGCACGCTGCGGGATATCTATGTGCTGCCGGAATCTCCGCTGATCCCGGAGGATTTCACCTTCAAGCCCCTGAAAGCCGTCATGGACTCCCATGACTATCTGTATGTGCTCAGTGACGGCTCCTACTACGGCGCGCTGCTGTACGCACCGGATAAGAGCTTCACCGGCTTTTACGGAGCAAACAATGTGACGACGAATATCGCCACCGCCATCAAGAGCGTGTTTGAGCGGGTATTCACCAACAATGTGAAGAAGAGCGCCAGCGCCCGGAATCTGCCCTATTCCTTCGTAGACATTGTGATCGACCACAACGATTTCATTTACACGGCCACCGGCAAGACCTCCACCTATAACCGCAAGGGGCAGATCAAAAAGCTCAATCCCGGCACCGGCAACAATATTCTGAATTCCGAGGATACGGATTTCACCGACGACGGCTTCAACACCACCTTCAACAACGGCACCCAGATCGAGCAGGATATCGTGGGGCTGGAGGTGACGGACACCGGATTCGTCTATTGCGTGGAATCCCAGTTCGGCCGGGTATATCTGTATGACCGGTCGTGCCGTATGCTCACCGCCTTTGGCGGCGGCATGGGAAGCGGTGTCCAAAAGGGCACCTTCTCGGCGGCCAATGCGCTGACCCTCAACGGAACCGACGTAATCGTCAGCGATAAGCTGAAAAACACCATCACCGTATTCACCATCACCGACTACGGCAAACAGGTGATGGACCTCATCGACATCACGCTGGACGGAAAATACACCGAGGCGGAGCAGGGCTGGCAGAGGGTTCTGGCGCAGGATAACAATTTCCAGCCCGCATACAGCGGCCTGGCGCGGGCAAGCCTGAACGCCGGCAACTATAAGGAATCCATGGAGCTGGCCAAAAAGGGCTATGACCGGGAGACCTACCAGCTGGCCTTCGAGTTTTATCGCAAGAACCTGCTGCGTCGGTATTTCTGGGTGCTGTTTCTGGCGGCGGTGGTTATTCTGGGCGGGCTGATCGCTTTCTTCATCGTCTCGTCCAAGCGCAAGATTACCCTGATCAAATCCAGGCAGCTGCGGCTGATGTTCCGTACACTGGCCCATCCCGTGCTGACCTTTGACGAGATCAAGGAGAAGAAGCAGGGGTCCATCACCATCTCGGTGGTGCTGATCGTCCTTTTCTACATCACGGCGGTGATCCAGGTGCTGGGCGGCGGATTCCTGTTCACCCAGTATGACCCGGTGAATTTCAATTCCGTCTGGGTACTGGTGCGCAGCGCCGGACTGGTGGTGCTGTGGGTGCTCAGCAACTGGATGATCACCACCCTGATGCAGGGAAAGGGCACCCTCCGGGAGATTCTGATCGTGACCAGTTACAGCCTGCTGCCGATCCTCATCGAGCGGTTCCTGCGGCTGATCCTCACGAATGTGCTGCTGCCCTCCGAGGCGATGTTCCTCAGCGGCTTCGACGCGCTGGCCATCGGCTACACCTTTCTGCTGATGATCATCGGGCTCATCAAGATTCACGATTTCAGCATGGGACGGCTCATCGGCTCCAGTGTGCTGAGCGTCGGCTGGCTTTCGGTGCTGGTCTTTCTGATGGTGCTGGTGGGAATGCTGATCCAGCAGATCGGCGGCTTTGTTCTGACGGTATTGCTGGAATTGATTTCGTAGACTGGAGGAATTGTTTTTGAGTCGGAAAAAGTGTTTTGCTTCGGCTTGCGCGGTCCTGCTGTTCCTGACGCTTCTATGCGGCTGCCAATCCGAAAGCTCTCAAAAAACGGGTTCCTATGATTCCGATATACAGTCCTCCGACATTTCGGACACATGGATCGCGGAAAACGAGCGCTACCGTCTGGAGCTGAATGAGACCTCCATGGGGGTAACGCTCACGGATCGGCAAACCGGAAACACCTACGGCACCAATCCGCAGGCATCGGGCGAACAGCAGTTTGACGAGCTGGGAATGCCCATCAAACGGCATCCTCAGGTGGAATCGGTGCTGTTCATCGAATATCTGGATGTGGAGAAAAACACCACCTCCAAGCTGATCTCCTATTCGGCCGCCGTGCGGAGCGGACGCACCGTCTGCGAAAGGGTGGAGAACGGCATCAAGATCTCCTATTATTTCGACGATGCCCAGATCATGGTGCCGCTCACCTATACCCTGCGGGAGACGGGAGTGGCCGTCTCCATGGATCCGCGGGAGATACAGGAGAACGGCAATATGCTCATCTCGGTTTCGCTGGCACCCTTCTGGTGCGCGGTGAGCAATACGGAATCCGACGGCTATCTGCTGTATCCCTCCGGTTCGGGAGCGCTGGTGTATGCCAAAGAGCTGTCCCAGCCGGGCGAGAGCTATTCCGATGAGGTATACGGCGCCGACGCTGCCAAAGAGGTGTGGGATAAGACCAGCACCACCAAGGCGATCCGGCTGCCGGTTTTCGGAGCCAAGGACGCCGACACAGCCACCTGCGGCATCATCGAGCAGGGCGCGGAGTCCTGTCTGCTGGATCTGACCGTCGGCTCCACCTCGCTGGGATATTCCTCCGTGTATGTCACCTGTCAGGTGCGCGGATACACGGCCAATATCAAGGAGCTGTACAATAACCGCTATTACAAGGGGCTGGTCTACGCGGACGAGATGATCGACGCACCCCTGACCGTCGGCTACTATCCCCTGTCCGGCGATGACGCAAATTACAGCGGCATGGCGGCGGTCTACCGGGAATATCTCAACGGGACCGCAGGCAAGGTGGCCGAGGCCAAGACCTCGGCGCTCAGCATCACCGCCATAGGCGGCAGCCAAATCGCCAAATCCTTTCTGGGGGTTCCGTATCAGACGCTCCTGCCCACGACCACCGTGGCGCAGGCGACGGAGATTCTGCAGGATCTGAGGAACAGCGGCGTAGACGTGTCGGCCTTCACCCTCAGCGGATACGGGAAATACGGCGTAGACGCGGAGAAGCTGGCAGGCAGCTTCGGCATTGCCGGCAAGCTGGGGGATACCCGGTCGCTGCGCACCTTGCAGGAGACCTGCAACGACGCCACCGATCTGTATTTTGATTTCGACACCGTCGCCTTTTCCCGCTCCGGCAACGGATTCTCGTCTTATTTCGATTCCGCCGTCCGCGCCAATCGAAAGCAGGCGAAAATATACGATTTCAACATCGCGCTGCTGGGGCGCAAGACCGACTCCGCCTATTCTCTGCTGGCGCGGGACCGGATCGAAGATTGCGCCGACAAGATTCTGAGCCGGGTACAGAAATGGCAGCTGACCGGGATCGGGCTGTCCTCTCTGTCCAATACGACCTATTCGGACTATTCCGATAAAACCGACAGCGCCTATTACGCCAAAGCGGGCTTCGGCCGACAGGTGTCCGACGTATATGACCGCATCGGCCGGGCCGGTATCCGGATCGTGTCTCAGGACGCCAACGCCTATGCGGCCGTGCGGTCGGCTGCCGTATTCGACAGCCCGACCACCTCCGGCGGTGCACTGGTATTCGATACGGACATTCCCTTCTACCAGATGGCCCTGCGGGGAAGAACGGCGCTCTCCTGCGAGAGCGTCAATCTGGTATCGGATCCCGCCGCGCAGCTTCTGCGGGCAGTGGAGAGCGGCTCCGGACTGGCCTATACGGTGATCGCGGAATACGACACCGCCCTGATCGACGACAACCGGCCCCTGTTCTATAACAGCCGATACAGCGATCTGAAGGACAGCATCGTATCCGCCGCCGGAGAGCTGTCCGGGTATTACGCCAAGATCGGCAGCTCCGAGATCCGCAGCCACCGGATCGACCCGTCCGGACTGCGGGAAACGGTGTTCGCGAACGGAGTGACGGTATTTGTGAACTACACGGCGCAGGAGCTGAGCTCACCGGCGGGACGCGTTCCGGCAAAGGGCTTCCTCGTTTGGGAGGGCAATGTATGAAAAAGAAAAAGTATCGGGGGATCGAACAGATCAAGAGCCGGTACGGCTGGCTGTTCATCTCCACATGGCTGATCGGCGTTGTGTTCTTCTTTGCCATCCCGGTCATACAGTCGGTCATCTATTCGTTCTCGCAAATGACCATCAACGAGGACGGTATCCGGACGGTTTTCATCGGTCTGAAAAATTATAAGTACATCATCGCCGAACACACGGATTACCTCAACTGGCTGAGTAAATCGGTGGGCAACTTCCTCTACTCCCTGCCCATCATCGTGCTGCTGAGTCTGGTTCTGGCCCTGCTGCTGAACCAGAAATTCAAAGGGCGGCTGTTCTTCCGGGCATTGTATTTCATGCCGGTCATCATCGCCTCCGGCGTGGTGATCGAGCTGATCTCCGGCATGACCTCCGCCGGCGATATCGCCAACAGCTCGGTATCCGAGTCGGTATCCGGCGGGATGTTCAGCGTGCAGGATATCATCGCCATCCTCGACCTGCCCGCCGATGTGGCCACATATGTGCAGAAGATCATCGGCAACATTTTCAATCTGATCTGGAACAGCGGCATCCAGACGGTGCTGTTCATCGCCGGGCTGCAATCCATCCCCTCCAGCCTGTACGAAGCCAGCCGCGTGGAGGGCGCCACCAAATGGGAGGAATTCTGGTTCATCACCTTCCCGATGCTGTCCAATGTGACGCTGCTGGTGATGGTCTATACCATGGTGGAGCTGTTCATCAGCAACCGTAATGTGCTGGTGCTGAAGGTATACGATCTGATGCGGGCAGCCGTATACGACCAGACCTCCGCCATGATGTGGTTCTATTTTCTGGTCGTGGGTGCCATCATGGGCGTGGTGGTAGCCATCTACAAGAAATGTCTGCAAAACCGCTGGGCTTAAGGGGGCGAGCACAAATGAAACAGACTAAGCGCAATGCAACACCCCTCACGGCGCAGGAACGGGCCTATCGGCTGAAGAAAACGCTCCCTGCCGTATTGACGAGCGTTTTCCGCATGGTGATGCTCATTGCCATCGGCTATGTGATCATCTATCCCCTGCTGTATATGGTCGTCACCTCCCTCGTCAGCCGGAACGGGTTCTTCAACTCCTCTCGGGTGTGGATCCCCGAATCCATCAGCCCGCTGTTTAACTACAAGACGGCCTGGGAGCTGCTGGACTATAATGTATCCTTCTTTGCAACCCTGAAATACGAGATCGTCAGCGCCCTCATCGAGGTGGCCGCCTGTGCCGTGACGGCCTACGGCTTCGCCCGATTCAAGTTCAAGGGCAGAGGCCTGCTGCTGGGCGTGCTGTTCCTAACCATCCTGGTGCCGGATATGCTGGTGATCATCCCCCGCATGGCCAACTATTCCAAATTCGATCCGCTGGGGATCCTGGAGCTGATCCATAAACTGACCGGCGCCGACCCGCGGCCGAATCTGCTGGGGAGCGTCGCCGCCTTCTATCTCCCGTCGCTGTTCTCCATGGGGCTGCGCTCCGGTATCATCATCTTCATCTATATGCAGTTTTTCAGCTCCTTCCCCAAGGAACTGGAAGAGGCGGCATGGATTGACGGCGCAGGACCGATCAAGACCTTTCTGAAGATCGCCGTTCCCTCGTCGGGCGTGGTGATCACCACGGTGGTGGTATTCTCGCTCATCTGGCACTGGAACGACTATCTGCTGTGCGCAATGTATCTCAACGACGAGTATCCGCTGGCCATGTCGCTGAATATGCTGCCGACGAACCTCACCACCATGGGGTATTACCTGAATCCGGAAACGCCGGAGACTCTGGCCTTTCAGATGGCCGGCTGTGTGCTGTTTGTCGCGCCCATGCTGCTCCTGTATATGATCCTGCAGCGGCGCTTTATCGAAAGCATCGACCGTGTCGGTATCACCGGCTGACCCTGTTTGTATACACAATGCGCAAATCCATACAAATTCAGAAAAAAGGAGAAATCGCTATGTCAAGGAAAGTTACACGCATTTTCGCAACCCTCGCATGCCTTTTGATGATCCTGGCCATGATCGCGGGCTGCGGAAAATCCAAGCCCACCATATCATGGGAATCCTACTATTCCGACTATGACGGCCCGACCCTGTCGGACAACACGTCCAGGTCGGATTCCGGCTCCTCGACGGACGCTGACAACACCAGCGGAAACCAGAACAGCGGAAGCTCGAAGCCCGGCAAGGATACCCCCAATGCCAACACCTCCACCGGCACGGTGAATCCGGAGAAATACCGGGGCACGACCGTGCGGTACGCCACCTGGAAAAATCCGTTCCAGAACGAGGACGGCAAGGTGATCGAGAAATTCCAGAAGAAATACGGCATCAAGGTGAAGATCGACACCGTGCCGCAGAGCACCTATGTGAGCGAGATCGCCGGTATGATCGCCGCCCATAACTCCCCCGATATCTTCTTCGACAACGGCTTCTTCCCGGCCTCCATCTCCTGCCTGCAGCCCCTGGACGCCATGCAGCTGAATCTGTCCGACGGCATCTGGGATCAGGGCATGATCAAGATGTCCACCCTGGGCGGCAAGCCCTTCCTTGTCAATACAGTGGGTAATATCTGGGCGGAAGTTGACTGTCTGTTTTACAACAAGAAGATCTTCAATGACAATAATATCACTACCCCCGAGGAATACTACAAGGCCAACAAGTGGAACTACGCTGCGCTGGAGAAGTGCATGACCGATCTGAAGAATGCCGGCTACATCGGCGCGTATGTGGATGTGCAGACGCTGCTGGCCTCCGCCGGAACAGGCTTCTACGGCTTCAAGGACGGCAAGATCACCAACGGCGTGAACGAGATGACCAACAATGTGCTGACCCGGATCGCCCAGTGGGTCAGCGACGGTCTGATCCGGAATCCGCTGGAGCGGAACCTGATGCAGAACTTCATCAAGGGCAAGGCCGGCATCGCCATCACCAACGCATACGGCATGAAAGCCACCGGATACTTCTCCGAGATGAACCCCAACGACGTGGGCTTCACCTATATCCCGAAATACGACGACAACACCAAGGCCTACACCACCGGCCTGTTCCGTGGCTGGGGTCTGATCCGCGGCGCACAGAACCCGGTCGGCGCCGGCATCTTCATCCGCTACTATCTGGATGTCAACAACTACGACACCGATTCCGCATTCATCAACAACGAGGCAAAGCAGTTCTTCTTCAAGCTCACCTCCGGCGTGAATACCGACGACAAGAATCCCTACCTGCTGCTGGGCGTAGCGACGCTGTGCAGCGAGAGCACGGATAACTACATCGGCTTTGCCGGCGAATCCCCCAACCAGGTGCGGACCAAGGTTTCCGCCTACCTGCCCACCATCAACAGCAATGTGAACAAGGTGAACAGCGAGATCCAGAAGCAGCTCCAATCTTTAGGACTGAAATAAGGACTCTCTCAGAAACTTTCTATCCAAAGGAGTGCGCATATGAAACTGTCAATGAACTTTTCCAGAAAAGCTCTTGCGCTTCTGCTGGCTCTTGTGATGCTGATTACGGCCCTGTCCGTGAATCTCGTCGTGATGGCGGGAGCCGATACCGGCGGTTCCTCCGACCCCCTCAAGGAGGGGGTCAAGGGAGTCGTATGGAACGGTGAAACGGCGACCGGCTTCGCAGGCGGAACCGGCACGGCATCCGATCCCTATCTCATTGCGACCCCCAATCAGCTGGCCTATTTGTTGCAGCACGATGTGATTGCTACGGCAGACAACAATAGTCAGAGCGCTTCCATGGGCAAGTACTATAAGCTAACAGCCAACATCTACCTGAACGACGTATCTGACCCGAACTGGAAGGAAAACGACCCGCACAGCTGGTTTACGACCGCCGGCAGCCAACGGTTCGGCGGCACCCTCGACGGTGACGGATACACCATCTACGGGTTGTATTATAAGGGCGACCAGGATTTCGGCCTGTTTCCCTATACCGACGTCTGGTCCTACGATGTCACCTTTAAGAATCTGACCCTTTCGGATGCCTATATTGACGCCGGCGGCAATTTTGTCGGAGCGTTTGTAGGATATAACTACGGCGGGAGCGGTAAAGCCCGATCTTTTACGGTCTCCAATTGCTATTTGACCAACTCGGTGACCGTGATCGCTTCCGGCGGAACGGTCGGCGGATTCCTGGGATGTGCCCGTAATGCGAATGACAACTATACTGTGGAAAACTCCGCGGTGCTGGCGACGGTATCCGGCAGCTACACCGGTGCTTTCAGCGGCTGGTACTACGACAACAACAACGTCACAATCTGCAACAGCTTTTCCCATAAGAGCTTCTGCAATTCCGGCGTTGTGGACAAACAGGAGAACAGCTACGCCATAGACGATTTGTCCACCATCAAGGGAGCGGCAGCCAAGACCCAGATGCCGGCGCTGACATGGGACAGCGTCTGGATGCTCACCGACAGCTATCCGGTGCTCAAGAACGCCAAGCCCGCCCGCGAGATCTGGGACGGCAGCGTGGCCAAATCCTATGCGGCGGGCAGCGGTACGGCGGACGATCCCTACTGGATCGCCGACGGCGCCCAGCTGGCCCTCATGCTGCATGAGGGCGATAACTCCAAGGGGAAGTTCTATACGCTGGCGGCGCATATCTATCTCAACGATACGACGGTCGCCGACTGGAAGAACGGCGCGCCCCGCTCCTGGTATTCGCTGGATGCGGTCGGCGGGAAGTATTTCCAGGGCACCCTGACCGGCGGCGGCCATTCCGTGCGGGGACTGTACTACAAGGGCAGTGACAGCAAGGTAGGCCTCATCCCGGCGGCCAAGGGGACGGTATCGGTCAGCGATATCCGTTTCGACGACACCTATATCGAGTCGGACGGTACGGCGCTGGCGACCCTGATCGGCTATGCGGACGGCGGCAGCTTCAGCGTCGTCAAGTGCTACATCCGTGAGAATAATACCGTCAAGAGCACGAATACCACGGCCGGCGGCATCATCGGCGGCGGCAAGGGCGAGTTCACGGTGGAGGATTCGGCGGTGCTGTCCGACCGGACCGCCACGGCGAACACCGGCGCCATCGCCGCCAGTGTCGGCTCCGCCAAGGTGACGGTGAAGAACACCTTCGCCAGGGGCGTGCTCGGAAACGATCCCGGCCAGGCGGCCACCGCCGTCAACTGCTATACCGACACCGCCGACACGGTCTATAATACCAAGGTCTGCGAGGCGGCAAAGATGCAGGGCCCCGACGCGGCCGCGGCGATGCCCGATCTGGACTGGAAGAACGTCTGGACCGTCCGGGAGAGCGGCTATCCGGAATACCGGGTGACCGAGGCCGAGGAGAGCAAAATCTGGGACGGCACCGTTGCCAAGCGCTATGCCGGCGGAACCGGCACGGCAGCCGATCCCTATCAGATCGCTTTCGGCTCGCAGCTGGCCAAGATGGCGGCAGACGAGCAGAGCACGGGTAAATACTATGTGCTGACCGAGGATATATGGCTCAACGATACCACCGCGGAAAACTGGAAAGATGCGGCCACCCAGTGGCTGTGGAACAACAACCAGTTCGCCGGCCATCTGGACGGCGCCGGACACACCGTCCGCGGTCTCTACTATAACGGCAACGCCAGCAAGGTCGGTCTGTTCTGCTACACGAAAGAGGCGACCATCCGGCAGCTCACGGTGGCGGATTCCCAGCTTGTTTCCTCCGGCTTCGGCGTCGGCACGCTGATCGGTCAGGCGGGGGGAGCCGTCACCATCACCGACTGCGTGGTGGAGGACAGCGTGACGGTCCGCTCCACCTACAATGCCGGTGGCGATAAGGGCGCCGGCGGTTTCGTGGGCTACGGCGGCGGCAAGGTCACCGTTGAAGGCTCCGCCTTTGTGGGCACCGTGGAGGCGCCGGGCTTTGCGGGCGCATTCCTGGGCAACTGCTGGACGGCGGCTGTGATCAAAAACAGCTTCTCCACCGCGACGGTACAGTTCCGCGGCAAAGGAGACAATGACAGCACCTCCGCCAACAATTACAGCGCCTATACCGGCGCACAGACCGGCACCCAGGCAGTAGCGGCGGAGCAGATGAAGGGCAAGGACGCCCTCACCCATATGCCCCTGCTGAGCGGCTGGGCGGCCACCGAAAAATACCCGGTGCGGTTTTACAGCGGCGTGGCAGGCGAGGTATGGTCCGGCGTGTCGGCGATCGGCTATGCGGCGGGCACCGGTACGCAGAGCGACCCCTACATCATCGAAACGGCCGAACAGCTGGCCTATCTGGTGAAGGATACCTCCACCGGCGGCAAGTATTATCAGCTGGCCGCGGACATTCGGCTCAACGATACATCCGCGGAAAACTGGAAGGATACCGCCCGTCCGTGGATCGTGTCCACCGCCACATTCGGCGGTATCTTCAGCGGCAACGGGCACACCATCAGCGGCCTGTACTATAATGGCAGCGAATCCAGAGTCGGCCTGTTCCGCTATGCCAAAGACGCCACCATCAAACGGGTGACCGTCGATCAATCCTATGTGTATACCACCAGCTTCGGCCCGGCGCTGCTGGTCGGGCAGGTGTCTGCCGGCACCGTGAGCCTCTCCGAGTGCCAAGCGACCGAAACGACCTATGTGGAATCCACTTATAATGCCGGCGGCGATAAAGGCGCCGGCGGATTCGTGGGTTACGGCGGCGGCAGCGTACAGATCGAAAACTCCGCTTTCACGGGCAAGGTAGTCGCTCCGGGCAATCCCGGCGCCTTCGTCGGCAACTGCTGGGGCACGGTTTCAATCCGGGGCAGCTTTGCCACGGCCGGGGTCCGATTCTGCACAAAGCGGGGTCTGACCGAGCCCTCCGGCAACTACGGCACGGCGGATGAGACCGGTGTGACCAAGCTCACCACGGATCAGATGAAGGGTGAAGCGGCCAGAACCAATATGCCGGGGCTGAACTGGAAGATCGTCTGGGCGACCACCGAGGGCTATCCCCGGTGCCGGTTCCTGGATCCCAACGGCACGCCCGGCGCAGTCTGGACGGGTCTGGCGGCCGAGGGCTATGCCGGCGGCGACGGCAGCGAAGCGAACCCCTACCTCATCGCCACCGGCGAACAGCTGGCCAAGATGGTGCAGGATGCGGAAAGCGCCGGAAAATACTATAAGATCATCGAGGATATCCGGCTCAACGATACGTCGGCGGAGAACTGGAAGGATTCCGCCACCCAGTGGATCTGGAACAACAACATTTTTCAGGGGAATGTGAACGGCGACTGCCACACGGTGAGCGGCCTCTATTACAACGGCACCAATTCCAAGGTGGGCCTGTTCTGCTATGCGAAAAACGCCACGATCCGACGGATCGTGCTGACGGATTCCTCCATCTATACCACCGGCTTTGCGGCCGGCAGTCTGGTGGGCGACGCCAACAGCGGCGAGATCAAAATCGCGGAATGCTACATCACGGAGACGGTCAGCGTGGAATCCACCTATGACGCCGGAAACGACAAGGGCGCCGGCGGTATCGTGGGCTACGGCGGTGCCGTTATCGCGGTGGACACCTGCGCGTTCCTCGGCACGGTGAAGGCTCCGGCCTACGTCGGTACGATGCTGGGCAACGTCTGGGGCACCGTCACGGTGAAAAACAGCTTCTCGCTGCAGCCCAGCAAATTCAGCCCCAAGAAGGGACTGAGCGGTTCCTCCATCAACAACTACGGCACCTTCACCGACGGAGAGTCCGGTGTGACTGTGATCGCGGCGGAAAAGATGCTGGGTGCGGCAGCCAAGACCAATATGCCGCTGTTCAACTGGGAGCGCGCATGGAAAACAACGGACCGCTATCCGGTGCTGAACGTGGGCGAATACGAGGGTGTCCCCGGTCAGGTATGGGGCGGACGGCTGGCTTCCGGCTTTGCCGGCGGCACCGGCAAGATCGACGACCCCTATCTGATCTCCACCCCCGAGCAGCTGGCGTATCTGGTGAACGATCTGTATGCCAGCGTCGGCAACTACTATAAGCTGACGGACGACATCTATCTCAACGATGTGAAAAACAGCAACTGGGAGAAGAACAACCCCAATTCCTGGTTCTGGGTCAGCGGCGCAAGAACCGGTAACTTCAACGGCCACTTTGACGGCGACGGCCATGTGGTGTATGGACTGTATCTGGATCTGAAACAAACCACGGATGTGGTCTATGCGGGTCTCTTCCCCTCCATCTCCGACGGCACGGTGATCGAACGGGTGGGCATCGCCAACGCCCACATGAAGGTGCGCAGCGAGCTCACCAAGACCGAGAGCTATGTGGGCGGTCTTGCCGGATATGTATTCTTCAACAAAGCGGACTCCACCTATGTGGATACGCCGGTCGTGTTCCCGAAGATCTCTCAGTGCTTCGGCGATAAGACGGTGACGCTGGAAGCGGATTTCTGCGGCGGCATCGTGGCCGGCGCTCCGCGCCCGGCGGATATCAGCGATTGCTACTTCATCGGTAAGCTGAACGGCGAACGCGTGGGCGGTATCGTCGGCAACAGCTGGACGGAATACCCCGGCGCCACCGTCACCCATTGCTATTCGGCGACGGTCGATGCCGACCTGTTGGGCAATGGCCGCGCCAGCGTGACCAACTCCGCGACCCCCATCAACTATACGGAGAACTATGCCAATTCCACGGGTCTGGGCAACATGGTCACGCAGATCAGCCTGCTGATGATGCGGGGCGAGGCGGCATACAAGAATATGCCGGCGCTGGATTTCGAGAATGTGTGGTATGCGCTGCCCAACGGCACCCCGGTGTTGCGGATCTTCGGAACCACCGACCGGTTCTCCAACACCTCGGAGCCGAAGCCCATTGAGGTCTCCTTCGTGAGCAACGGCGGCACGACCTTCGATCCCATCTACGGCAATCCCGAGGAGAAGATGAACATACCGATCCCCGTGCGGGAGGGCTATATCTTCGACGGCTGGTATGTCTACCGGCAGCTGGACTTCAAGTTCGACATCGATTATTTCCCCTATTTCGACCAGGTGCTGTATGCCAAGTGGGTCCCCAACGGCGAGATGCAGGACTTCGAGGAATACCCGGACACGATGTACGACACCGGCAGAGACTATGAGTATTATCTCCCCGGCACGGTTGGGTACAATGCAAACTATGTCCGCAACGGTACGGCCTCCATGCACCGCATCGGTGCCACCGCCGCCGACAGCGATTTCCTGCTGATGTATGAGACGCTGCTGACGGTCGGCAAACAGTATACCATGACCTTCTGGACGACCACGGATGTGTCCGGCACGGCGGTGGATCTGTCGCTGGTGTACGAGAACTGGCCGGATGTATACGATTCCGATTCCGGGGTGGAATTCATCAAGCGGGTCACACTGCAGCAGGGCGAATGGCAGAAGGTGGAGTTCACCTTCATCGCCCGCACCCAGTGGGTGGCCATGCGCACCTCCGGGAACGCCAGCGTGTTCTTTGACGACTTCATGTTCACGCAGGTGTCCGATACAATCCATCCGGTGAATACCACGGAAAACACCAAGGACAACACCACCGATACGGACAACGCCGGCACGATCAATACTCCCGGTGACGACGACTCGGATACGACCGAGGAGCCGGAGAAAGAGCCGGAAAAGAGCGGGAAAGTCAAGAAGAGAAGAAAAATTCTCGTCAACGGAGAGGACAGCAGCCCGCTGGTACCGATCCTCATCGCTTCCGGTGTAGCGGTGGTTCTGATCGCAGGAGCCGTTGTGGCGATCGTGATCGTGAAACGCCGTAAATCCGGGAAAAAGGGAACAGAACAGTAACAGTCAGGGGCAGAGGAACGGTACGGTGTCCTCTGCCCCTGCACCCTGTATGGGAGAAACGCCGCCACCAGACGGCAGCTATTGACAAAACCGATCTGTGCGGTATACTGTTTTCGGAATACCGGCCGGATCAAGGGGGATTTATATGAATATCGCAGAGATTGATCGCAATTTTTCCATTGAAACCAAGCTGTCGGAGCGGGACATCGTCTGGCTGGATGCCGGGGACCGGGTATTCGCCCGCTACGGATTTGCCGAAACAGACGAGGCCTATATGCGGATGCCCCGGGATGTGGCGCAAACGGTAAACGAGGGAGTCGGAGGGCTGTGCGACAACACCTCCGGCGGGCGCGTCCGTCTATGCACGGATTCTCCCTATATCGCTATCCAGGCAAGCTATCCCGGTCTCTGCCGGCTGGCACATATGCCGCTGAGCGGAACAAGCGGCTTCGATTTGTATAAAGAGATCGGCGGCCGGCAGTTTTATGTGGGCGCGTACATCCCGCCGGTGGACACACAGCATACCTATGAGGGCATCGTATACACCGGCAATACCACGGGCAGGGCGGTAAACTATGTGCTGAATTTCCCGCCCTACAACCCGGTGAGCAGGCTGTATATCGGCCTGAAGGCGGGCAGCCGCACGGAGACCCCGGACGGCTATTATAACCGCAAGCCGGTGGTCTTTTACGGCTCGTCCATCACCCAGGGGGCCTGCGCCTCCCGCCCCGGCAACATCTATCAGAATTTTCTCTCCCGTGCGCTGAATATGGACTATATTTCTCTGGGCTTTTCCGGCAGTGCCCGGGGCGAAAAAGCCATCGCCGCCTATATGGCCGGGCTGGAGATGTCGGTGTTCGTATCGGACTATGACCACAATGCCCCCGGCGCCGCCTATTTGGCCGACACCCACTATGCGCTGTATGAAGCCATCCGGGAACGCTGCCCCGATCTGCCCTATATCATGATCAGCCACCCGGATCGGTGGATCGACGACGCTCTCATGCGGCGAAAGACCATTATGGAAAGCTATGTGCGGGCGGTGAATGCCGGAGATCGGCATGTGTATTTCATCGACGGCGATTCGCTTTTCGCCGGATTTGAATCCGATACCTGCACCGTGGATGTCTGCCATCCCAACGATCTGGGGCTGTATCGGATGGCCCAGGGGATGCTGCCCATCCTGAAAAAACTCCTGTATCAATAAAATACGGCGACGCGGTGCCGGGCACCGGAAACGCCGTTTTTCGATCTGTATTGCGGAGGTGTACTAAACAAATGAAACTGGCGACCACAACCGGAGATTTCTCGGCCTACGAACTGGACGGATACGACAGCACCGTGGCCATAGCCGATGCCGGATTCCGGTATATCGACTATTCCTTTCAATACGATTTTGACCGGGGGATCGGCTTACAGGCGGATGACTGGAAAGCCTATGCGGACCGGCTGCTGCGACTGGCCGACCAGCGGGGGCTGCAATTCGTGCAGGCCCATTCCCCCATGGGCAAGCCGCTGGTCAAGGACGGGAACTATGAGACCTTCATGCATCTGACTAAGCAGAGCATCGAGGCGGCGGCCTATCTGGGGATCCCCAACATCGTCGTTCACTCGGGCTATGCCAAGGACATGAGCAAGGAGGAGACCTTTGCGCAGAATGTCCTGTTTTATGAGGAGCTGCTGCGGGTCGCGGAAAAGCACTCTGTCACCATCCTGACCGAGAATTTCAACAAAATGTTCGACCCGCATTATTATTGGGTCGATTCGGCCGAGGCGGAGCTGGAGCTGGTCGAACGGGTCAACCACCCGCTTTTACAGGCCTGCTGGGATACGGGACACGGGAATTTACAGGAGCTGCCCCAGCATGAGGCGCTGACGATTTTGGGCAGCCATGTGCGCGGCGTGCACATCCAGGACAACTGCGGCGACGACGATTACCATCTGATGCCGTATCTCGGTACGCTGAATATGGATTCGGTCATGCACGGACTGCTGGCCATCCACTATGACGGATATTTCACCTTTGAGGCCGGAAATACCCCCTTCTCCCCCTATCGGAGACGAAAATTCGAGGAGGACACCCGTTGTCTGGGACTGCCGGTATCTTTCCGCAAACAGTTCGAGCACATCCTCTACGACATCGGCCGGTACGTATTGACCCAATACCAGTGCTTTGAAGAATGACAAAACGCCCATGGAAACCCGAGCCTCCAAGGCTTGCGGCATCCATGGGCGTTTTTCCCCTTTGCACAGCCGACCGGGGACGGATCCGTCCATGTTGTGACTGCCGCAAGGCCCGTGCGCTCTGCGCACGGGCCTTGCGGTTCGTTTTCGGCTTCACGTCAATGCTTTACTGTAAATACTCCTCCAGACACATACCGCTTTCGGTGATGGCCCTGGCGGCCTCCTCCCCCACATAACGGTAATGCCACGGCTCATAGGTGATGCCGGTGACGGATTCCTTATCCTTGGGGAACCGCAGGATAAACCCATACCGCCAGCAGTTGGCCATCAGCCATTGCTGCGCCGGGGTATCCTGCTGGGTCTCGTGCAGCAGCTGGTAGCTCTGATCCACGATGTCCACCGCCAGCCCCAGCTGATGCTCACTGGTGCCGGGGACCGCCACGGATTTGGCCGTTTCCGCCTCCGCCTGCTCCTGGGTCATGCCCTGCTGTTTGTACTTCTCCACATCGGTATTGAACAGCCGTATCTGCGTTTCCCAGGGACGATAGGAGGAGCAAATGATGGGCTTCAGCCCAGCCGCCCGGCAATCGTCCATCATCTGTTGCAGCGCCGGATAACAGCGGGCGTCCACCTGCTGACCGTTGGTCAGCGTGATCAGCTCCGGCACATACCCGTCCGGCATCCGGTTCCACGGATTGACCAGCCGCAGCATCCAACGGGCATCCTCCGGTGTCCAGGCGTCGGCGTCCTCCGGCCGGGAGGTGGGCTCCGACGACGCGGAGGAGGGCGCGGAGCTGTCCGGCACCGGGCGATCCTGCCGGATCAGCCGCGGGATCAGCCACACCGCCGCCGCCACTATCGCCGCCAGCACCAGCACTAATGCAATCAGCAGCCAGATCCGCCGTGTCTTCCGGCGGTGCTGACGGCTGTGCCGCCCATGCAGCGGCGAACGGGAATATCGCGAATCGGTCATAAACATCATCCTTTCTTCTCCCCGGTCAGACTATACGACCGGAATACAACCGTTTCCAAACCGGGATTCCCCATTCGGTTAGTCTCTTCATTGCCGCCGTTTGGCCAAAAAACCAGATAACGGCATCCATAGCGGGTGGCATCGGTTCTTTTGCCGCCCTCTAAAACAAAAAACATTTCGTTGCCGGCCGGCTATTTTCGGCACACCGCAGGCTTGCGCGGCACGGCCCCCCCGAGGGCGGCGAGCGATCCGCCCGCAGCGTAACCGAAAGAACGGTTGCACCCCTCCGGTTTTGTCTGCGGCGGCATACGGCCGCAGACAAAACCGGCTCACCCGCCACGACCTCTGTCATGGGTGTGAGCCGGTCTCAGCAAAGCACCGATACCTACGGCGCTTTATTCCGCGCCGTTGCCGCTGAACACCGCCGGTATGGTGCGCAGCAGAATTTTCAGATCCGTCCACAGGCTGCGCTCCCGGATATACTTCAGATCCAGCTCCATCCATTCGTCAAAGCTGATGTGATTCCGGCCGCTGCATTGCCAATAGCAGGTGAGACCCTGCTTCACCTGCAGGCGCTGCTTCTGATAGTCGGTATACTGCTCCACCTCAGACACCAGCGGGGGCCGGGGACCGACAATGGTCATGTCCCCCATAAAAATGTTGAAGAGCTGCGGCAGCTCGTCGATGCTGGTGCGCCGGATGAACCGTCCCACCTTGGTGATACGCGGATCGTCCTTGATCTTGAATGCCGGTCCGTCCATTTCATTCATCGCCGCCAGCTTTTCCAGCATCTCCGGCGAATCGGCGTTCATGCACATACTGCGGAATTTCAATATGCGGAAGATCTTGCCGTTTTTCCCGACCCGGTTCTGGGAATAGAATGCCGGTCCACCGTCGCTGCGCACAGCGATGGTCACGACCAGCATGAGCGGGGAAAGCACGATGATCCCGATACCGGACAGGATCACATCCAGCACCCGCTTGATGCAATCGTATACCGGTTTCTCCTGACAGGCTTCCATTCCGTCATCCTTTCTGTGCCCGAAGGCATGTGTTGTCAATGATCTTTCTGCCGTTCTTCACGGCTCATTCGGCAGGCGTTTTCCCGTCCTCCGGCTTGTCCGGCGGATCGACAGGCTTGGTGGTCGTGCCCTCCGGCTCGGGCACCGGCTTGTCCGGTTCGGTTACGGGGGTATCCGGCTTGGTGGTGGAATCGTCCGGCTTGGTGGTCGTGGTAGTGCTCGGCTCGGTGGTCTTATCCTTATCCGGTTTGGTGGTGGTCGTTGTCGTACCTGACGGCTCCGGCTCGGTGGTCGTAGCGGTGGTGCCGGGGGTGACCTTCGGCGGGGCCGTGGTGGTGGAGACCGTGCTCAGATCGGTGGAGGTCTCGTTGATGAAATCGTGCAGCACAGCGGTGGCCAGATTCATATCATAGCGATAGACCCAGCCGCTGCTGCCCCAGGTGCCGCCCACAGGCTTGCACTCGGGGGTGGGCAGACTCAGCATCTCGATGGTGGGCGCCTTGGTGGCCACCCAGGTGGCGATGCTCAGGAGCTCCCCGTTGGTCATGTTGGTGTGCACCATATCCAGCACCTGGCTGATCACGCCGGGATACTTGGTGACGGGCGTATTCTTCATCTGCTCATATGCCGCCTGGAGCACCTTCTTCTGCCGGTTGCCCCGGTCGATATCCGAGCCGGTGTAGCGGTTACGGGAATAGGCCAGCGCCTGCGCGCCGGTGACATGCTGCACCCCCGTGCCGGGGATGGGCGGGCACTTGATGCCCAGGCTGTTCAGCTCCGGCGCATAGTATTCGTTGGCGATCTTCAGCTCCGCGGCATTGAGCTCGATGTCCACGCCGCCGATATAATCGATGAGCTTCACGAATTCAAAGAAATTCACATAGGCATAATCCGTGATGTTCATGCCGAAGTTCTGGTTGATGGTCTTGACCGCCAAACCGGCCTTTCCATAGGCCCAGGCATGGGTCAGCTTGGTCTGCCCGTGACCGTCCACCTTCACATAGGAGTCCCGGGCAATGGAGGTCATCTTGATCTTATTGTGCGCCCGGTCGATGGACACAATGATCATGGCGTCCGACCGCCCTACATCGTTATTCTGCCGGGTATCCAGACCGAACAGGGCGATGTTGGTCACATCCTTGCTGAATTCGATGCTGGAGTTAATACCGGCGCTGCCGCTGATCTCGCTGGTGCGATCCACCCGGCCCAGCAGAGCCGCCACGACCGACACCACCGCGATCGCTATGGCTGCCAGCACCGCCGCCACAATAATGGCAATGCGGATGATCAGCTGCTTTTTCGTCAGCTTCCGCTTTCCGCCCGCCGAGCGCAGACTCACCTGCTCCGGCTCCTCCGCCGGACGCGCCGCGCCACATTTCGGGCAGAAAGCCTGATTCTTGCGGAGCTTTGTTCCGCACTGATTACAGTTCATGTGTTTTCCCTCGTTTCGATTGCCGTAAAGCCCCATGCCTGTCCGCCGGATCCGGCGGCTGCAACAGATGGGGATAGTATATCATAGTTTTTCCCGTTTGGCAATCACTTTTTATTGACGTTCGATACCGCTGCCGCCCACAACGGCGGGCGGGAAATGGAGGGAAATATTTTATGGAATCACGCCAAATCGGGCGTTTTCGTCACGGCTTTTTCGTTGCAATTCTGCAAAAAAGCAGCTGTGAGGATGGGTAACCTCCGGCGAAATTCCGGCCGTCGGAAATATAACAGTTTTGTTACCATTCCCCAGCGTGCGCATATAGTCTCTCCCGCAAAGGGCAAATAATGCACCGATTCCCCATATTCATCCAAAGACACCTCCGGCTCCTTGTGGTACACTAAACTGGCTGGATCATGCGGCCATGTGAGTGCATTGCCCACAGAAAAGCGGGCGCATGACCGATCATAATTACAGGCAGGCCGTCTCCTCAACGGCCATCTCTGTATCCTGTATACGGAAAGGATGGATCTCCATGTCTACCGCCATCACCGCCGCCGACCGGGCGGCTATGCAGTTTTCCGCCGATACGCTGCTGCGCACCGAGCCATACGGCGAAGGGCACATCAACGTGACCTATGCCGCCTGGTATCGCCGGGCGGACGGCAGCGAATACCGCCAGCTGCTGCAACAAATCAACACCTATGTATTTCCCGACCCGGCCGGACTGATGGAGAATATCGCCGGCGTCACCGCCTGGCTGCGCAAACGGGTGGGTGAACGGGAGACACTGACGGTCATCCCCACCGGAGACGGCCGCCCCTACTATACCGATCCGGAGGGACACGCCTGGCGCAGCTATGTGTTCATCGAGAGCGCCACCGCCTATCAGCGCATCGAGAAAGACAGCGACTTCGAGACCTGCGGGGAGAGCTTCGGCCGATTCCAGCAGCTGCTGGCGGACTATCCCGCCGACCGCCTGCGGGAAACCATCCCCCATTTTCACGACACGCCCAGCCGGTATGCGGCGCTGCACCGGGCGCTGGAGGCCGACCCGCTGGGCCGGGCAGCCACCGTGCAGGCAGAGCTCCGCTTTGCGCTGGAGCGGGAGAAAACCGCCGACGAACTGACCGCCGCCATGGCCGACGGCCGGCTGCCCCGCCGCGTGACCCACAACGACACCAAGCTCAACAACATCCTCATTGACGATGCCACCGGCAAGGGCCTGTGCGTCATTGATCTGGACACGGTGATGCCGGGGGCGGCGGCCTTCGATTTCGGCGATTGCATCCGTTTCGGCGCCAACACCGCCGCCGAGGACGAAACCGATCTGTCCCGGGTGGGGCTGGACCTGCATCTCTACGAGGTGTTCGCCGTCGGATATATGCGCAGTGCCGGAGGATTTCTCACCCCCGCCGAGGTGGACAGCCTGGCGGCAGGCGCCCGCTTAATGACGCTGGAGTGCGGGGTGCGATTCCTCACCGACTACATCGAGGGGGATGTGTATTTCCGCATTCACCGGCCGTCGCATAATCTGGATCGCTGCCGCACCCAGTTCCGACTGGTGGCGGACATGGAGGATAACATGGCGCAGATGCAGGCGATCGTGCACCGCGCCGCCGAATAAACGCCGTTGCCGACCGTATCGCCGCCGGCAGACCCGCTCCCCATGCCCTGCTATCCGCCCCGCCGAATCTGTGCGGCCGCCACCGATGGGACAGAGCGGGTCTTTTTTTGTCCGCCCACCCGCAACGGGTATTCCGCGGACCGTCGGAGGATACAGCAGCAAGCCCCTTGCGGGAGAAACAACGTTTCTCCCGCAAGGGGCTGTTTTCGTGCCGTTATTGCACCTCCGGTCGATACAGCCGCCTGTTTCTGAAGCGATAGCCCGATTTTCACTTCATCGTTTTGGATAGGAAGGATGAGTGAAGTGATTTCATCGTCAACTCTGCCGCTATATGGTTCGATTTTCAAAACGATTACCTCTGCCAATTTGATTTGCCTTTTCAACCGTTCGGAAACCGGGCGATCCCGCTCGGGATCGCCCGGTTTTTCGGTCGGTTCTATGATGGCACTCTGCCCGGCGCCATGAGCGGAGACACCGTGTGCCGAGCACACCGCAATATGCCTCCTGCGCAGCTTCGACGCTGCGGCGGAAGGCATCGCTTGGTTCAACCCCGGATGCCGCCTTCGGCACCGCAGGATGAGCGGCAAGGACGGCTTCTGCCTTACCGATCGTGCGTGACGCAGGCAGAGATCTCTTTGCGGCGCCGCAGGGGCGGGACAAGGGAAAACCCTCCACGGCAGGTTTTACACCGTTGTGGAGGGTTTTCTTTGTGTTATGATTCCTGTATTTAGCGTGCCTTTTTCTTCTTGGTCATCTTAATCGCCACTGCGCTGGCGAATACCAGCAGCAGAGCAAAGACGCATACGCCGGCCTCGCCGGTAGCGACCGAGCTTCCGGTGTTGTCATCGTCGCCGTCGACAAGGATCTCTTCCTTGATGTACTCATTGGATTTTGACGGGTTGACAACATACTCATAGTCGAGCTCTTCCTCGGAAGCGGAACGCATGGAGGCGAGCATGATGTCGATGGACTTGACGTAGAAGGATACCTCGCTGGTATCCGCATCGCCCTTCTGCAGCAGAACATTGGCATAGTCCGCCAGCAGCATCAGGGAGTTCCAGTCATCCGGATGATACTCGGAGGAATTCATCTGACGGATTTGCTTGAGCAGATCCCGCAGCTCATTGTACGAGCTGACGGGGATCAGATCCTTTTCCGCCTTCTTCAGCGTCTCGATGATCTCCAGCACCTCGGTGTTGTTGCCCACGGTGCCGTCCTCGTAGGTCTTCGCCTTCTGATATATCTTCTTCAGAGCCTCAAACGATTTCTCGGTGTAGGCCGACTCATCCAGAGCCTCGATGCGCTCCAAAACTTCCTTCAGAGCGTTCAGCGTTTCCGGAGTGGGTCTTTCGGTCTCGACATCGACCACGTTTTCGCTGTTTGCCCAGTTCTCGCCGCAGTATACCTCGATCTCATAGATCGGGACGTTGAACAGCTGCTTATTCGGCTCGTCGTACACGCCGTCGGTGATGGTGAGCCGGACAAAGCGGGCGGTGACCATCGGGAAGGCGATGGAGAGCTCCGAGGAGGTGGGGATTTCCTCCGCGTCGGTCACGCGGCCGTAGAATGCGGTGGACCAGTTTTCACCGTCGTCGGAAACATGAACCTTGAAATATTTGATGCGGTTACTCCACTGGCTGATCCACATACCGTTGACGGCGGTCTTCTCGCCCAAATCCACCTGGATCCAAGCCGGGAAGCTGTTGCCGGAATTCTGCCAGTTAGAGGAGCCGTTTCCGTCAAATGCCGCCTGCGGAGGCTGACCGTCGAGGTTCGAGGAGGAGGTGTATGCCGAGTCGCCCTTGCCCAGAGCAAGGTTCACCGGCTTCACCAGCGGGTTGACCGGTGCCGGCGGCTTAAAGGAATCCTCCGGATCGAGCAGACCCTCGTGCACCTCAGCGGAGGTGAAGGCGTCGCCGGCCTTGTCATAGATCTTCATATCGAAGATGGCGGGCATGCTCGGAATCGCGTCGTCTTCCACCTTGCCGACCATATCCAGGAACAGGATCCGGAAATAGCGGCCGTTCACGGTCGGGAAAACGACCGTATAGTTAGCGTTTTCGGATTCGTAAGCGTCGCTGGCGCCGGGGATGTTGCCCTTGAAGGCGTCGGTCCAGGTCTCGGTGTCCTCCGAAACCTGCAGCTTGAACTGTCTGGTACGGTTTCTGTACTGGATGAAATCGATGCGGGAGATGCTCTCCGTCTTGCTGAAGTCCACCATCAGCCACTGGCACGCAGAGACCTGCGCAGTGCTTTCCGCCTGCCATACGCTGTAGATATCCGCATCGAAGGCATTTTTAGCTTCCTGATCCTTCTGCGCCGTGGAGGCTTTATAGAGCTTGTTCGGCAGACCGTGCGCCAGCTCCTTCGGAGCGTCGTCGCCGAGGAGGTCAGCGATCTCGGGGGAGGTCACGCCGTCGCCGGCCCTGTCATAGACATACATATCGAAGATGGCGGGCTGAGTCTGACCACCGGTGCTATCGCCGGCTGTCTCGATGAAGTAGATGCGGAAATACCGTCCGGTAATCTCCGGGAAAACCGCCGTGTACTTGACAGTGCCGCCGTCGTCGGCCGCATTGCCGACCTTGCCGTAAAATGCGTCCTTCCATTCCGTCGCGTCGTCGGACACCTGGAATTTGAACAGCTTGGCACGGTTGTTATACTGGGAGAAGTCCACACGGGACACCGTTTTAGTGGAGCCGAAGTCCACCATCAGCCACTGGGGTGCGTTGATCTGCGCACCGGGGGCCGCCTGCCACGGAGTCCAGTCGTGCTCGTCAAAGGCCTTGTCGGCGGTCTGGTCGGCGCCGTTGTTGGAGGACGCGGAGTAGGCGTCGGTCCCCAAGCCGTGCGCCAGCTCGACCGGCATATTGGTGATGTTCTCAATCTCCGGAGTGGCGGTGAAGGCCGCATCGTTATAGATGAAAATCTGTCCGATGATTACCTTCGGCTCGTTGGCGAAGACCTCTTCCATCAGAAAACGGAAATGCTTCGCTCGTACCGGCTTGTTCAGACGCACGGAGGTATATTCGTCCCATGTCTCTTTTTCGGCGGGGATGGAATTATCGGAGCCCTTGAATACGGTGGTCCACCGGGCGCCGTCGTCCGAGATCTGGATGCTGAACTGCTTCAGGCGTCTGCCATACTGCTGATATTTCACACCGTTGAAGGTGACCGGCTCACCGAAGTCGAGAGCAAGCCACTGCTGCTTGCCGCCGCCGATCGGCTCCTCGTTGGTGTTCTGCCAAATGCCGTTGTACTGGAACGCGCCCGCGGCATCGCCGTTGTTGACCGAAGCGGAGGCGACCAGATTGGGATTGGCGCTGGTATCCGCCAGGTTGCCGCAGGCGATCTCCGGGGAGGTCGCACCGTCGCCCGCCTTGTCATAGACCTTCATATCGAAGATGGCGGGCTGGGTCTGTGCGCCGGTCGTATCGCCGGCGGTCACGGCAAAGAAGATGCGGAAATACCGCCCGGAAGCCTCCGGGAAAACCACGGTGTAGTCGACGGTATCGCCGGCATCGGCAGCGCTTGCGACCTCACCGTTGAAAACGTCTCTCCAGCTCGTCGCGTCGTCCGACATCTGGAATTTGAACTGCTTGGCACGGTTGTTGTACTGGGAAAAATCCACACGGGACACCGTTTTAGCGGAGCCGAGGTCCACCATCAGCCACTGGGGCGCGTTGATCTGCGCACCGCCGGCTGCCTGCCACACGCTGCCGGGATCCTCGTCAAAGGCCTTGTCGGCGGTCTGATCGCCGCCGTTGTCGGAGGACGCGGAGTAGGCATCGGTCTCCAAGCCGTGTGCCAGCTCGGTGACCTCATTGGTGATGTCTTTAATCTCCGGCGAGGTGGTGAAGGAGGAGTCGTTGTGAATCCAGTGCAGTCCGATGATCGCACGCGGCAGCGTGGGATCGGCGGTCTCCTCCAGCAACAGACGGTAATGTCTCGTCGTCACCGGCTTGCTCAGGCGGACGGTGAGGTATTCATTCCAGCCCTGACCGCCTTCGGGAGCGACAGCGGCGGTATCAATGCCCTGGAACACGGTGGTCCACTGGTTGCCGTCGTCCGATATCTGGATGCTGAACTTCTTCACAGCCTTGTTATACTGATTGAACTTGACACCGTCAAAGGTGACTTCTTTTCCGAAGTCGAGGGAGACCCAGTGCGCCTTGCCGTTGCCGATCGGGGCGTCGCCGGGGTTCTGCCAGGAGCCGTCGTACTGAAACGCGCCCATTGCGGCACCGGCGTTGACCGAGGCGGAGGCCACCAGGTTGGGATTGTTGGCGAGATCCGCTAAGTTGACACTTTCAGCCCGAAAATGAGCGGTAAAAGCAGGCATAAAAAAGGTAAATGCGACAACCATCGCAATGATCTGTTTGATCTTTAATTGTTTGAAAAATACAGTGTGTATTTTTTTCAAAGTTACCCACCTCCAGTGTGTTAGAGCTTACTCAATTGGTTCCGGTGATTTTCGCTGTAAAATGCCCCAAATTCCCTTGTTTTAATGATAGCGTATCTTCCCCGGATTATCCAGCCAAAAAAATGCTTAAAATCGTGAATAATTGCTGCTTTGACAATTATTTATTGACTGCGGAATTGAAAAATGGTAAATTTGACTACGGTAACTTTTGCGTGACTTTGGCGTAAAGTGTCCGAATCCCCTCTTCTCCTCATTATTAACCATCTATTATTGATCATCAGCCATAATAAAACCGCTCGGTTACCGGCATTCCTGCCGTAAGCGGGCGGAGATAGGAGTTTATGATGAAACAAAAAACACTTTGTTGCGTTATAGCCGTGTTGCTTTGCATTTCGTGCTTAGCCACGGGATGTTTCACGGATAAAAATCCGGTGAAGCCCTCTCCGAGCAGCACTCCGAATTCGACGGAGAGCAGCGATCCCTCCGAGCCGTCGCAGCCGACGCCGGACACCCCGAGCACGCCGGAGACCCCGGATGTGTCGGACACCCCGGACACCCCGGATGCGCCCGTCGTGCCGGATAAGCCGAACGGCACCGCCAACACGAGCAGCGGCAGCTCCGGGAACAAGCATGTTCAGTATAACTACAAGCCCATCGACGATGTGAATGTGCTCGTCCCCGCGGGGGCAAAATCCACACAGAAATGGATCGCCACCGACATCGAGCTGACTGCAGCTAAAACATACGACAACCCGTATCTGAATCAGGCAATCAACTGCCAGTTCACCGGCCCGCAGGGGCAGAAGATGACGATCCCCGGCTATTGGGACGGCGGACAGAAATGGGTCATCCGGTTTGCTCCGCCGGTCGTGGGCAAGTGGACCTATACCGTCTCGGCGGCGGATAAGGCGGACGCCGGTCTGCACAATGTCAAGGGCGAGCTGTATTGCACAAAATACACCGGCAACCTGGACATTTACAAGCACGGCTTCCTGCGGGTCAGCAATGACAAGCGGAATATGACCCACCGGGACGGCACCCCCTTCTTCTGGCTCGCCGATACCCACTGGATGGGTCTGAGCCATCGGGAGCGCCTGAATGAGTCCAACGACCCGCGCTTCTCCTCCATGTTCAAGGGCATGGTCGATCTGCGTGCCAAGCAGGGCTACACGGTCTATCAGATGAACTTCTTCCTGTCCGAGTCGGGCGATAACGGTCGGATCAACGGCGAGCCCGCCACCTGGAACGAGGGCGGCAGAGTTTGGGTAGAGAATAAGAAGTGGGAGACCCCCAACACGAAATTCTTCTCGAACTGCGACGAGCGCATCCAGTATGTTGCGCAGAGCGGTCTGGTTTCGGCACTGGGTCTGGACTGGGGTCCCTATGCCTACAGCGACTACACGGTGTCGGCCTATAAGACGATCGCGCGCTATATCGTGGCGCGGTATTCCGCCTATCCGGTGGTGTGGAACACCTGCGGCGAGGCGCGGATGAACTCCCCGTATTGGGCGCAGATCGCGCGGTATGTTGACAAGATCGATCCCTATCAGCATCCCACCACGCTGCACTCCGGCTTGGAGTTGGAGGATTGGGGCTATAAGAGCGACGAATACCGCGGCGAGGAATGGTTCGACTTCGTCATGCTGCAGACCGGCCATGTGGCCAGCCTGACCCCCGACATCCTGAACAGCTGGAAGAACAAGTATAACCGCACGGCGACCATGCCCTTCCTGGAGGCTGAGGCGTGCTATGAGGGCATCGCCAAGGTGCCGAAAAACCTGACCCGCAAGATGGCGTACACCTCGATCATGTGCGGCAGCTTCGGCTACAGCTACGGCGCCGAGGGCATCTGGAACGCCATCTGGGACGAGAACGACACCTTCCAACTGTGGGGCGCCAAGCCGGTGCCGTGGTTTACGGCAATCGACGCCGAAAACGGCACGCAGATGCAGTATCTGAAGGAGATCTTCACCTCCGTCCCGTGGTGGGAGATGAAGCCCTATAACTCCATCGTCTCCTGGTATAAGCAGGCGGGCACCGCCAGCGATCCGCTGCTGAAGGCGAATTCCGACCGCACCAGCATCATGATCTATTATCCGATTCAGGAGAAGCCCATTTCCTTCGATCTGGTGGGGACGATCTCTCGCCTGAATCCGCAGCATACCTACGATGCTAAGTGGGTCAACCCGAGAGACGGTAAGACGACCGTTGCGGCGACGAAATTCAAGCCGAACAGCAACGGCAAGTGGGAGACGCCCGCTCCGCCCTCCAACACGGAGGATTGGGTGCTGCTGATCAACGACCGAGTGCGGCCCACCATGGCGAACGCCAAGGTCATCGCTGCCTCCTTCGAGAACGGAAGCTATCCCTACATCACCGGCGAGTCGGAGCTGCCTTCCATCAGCTGAGACGCCGGAGAATGACCAATTGCGGCGAATAGCGTGAGTATCGGAAAGGCGTATTGTGAAGTGATGCATTTTACAATACGCCTTTTCCTTTGTAAAGAGAGGACATATTGGGATGAAGGTTGAAAAATGGAAAACAGCGGAGCTGTCGTTTGCCTCGGATCGCACCTATGCCGATCCGTTATGGGATGTTGCGCTGACGGTCACCTTCCGCTCAGCGGGCGGGACGGTGATCGAGCGGCCGGCGTTCTGGAACGGCGGGCGGGAGTTTGCCGTCCGGGTGGCTCTGACCGAGGAGGGGGACTGGGAGTATACGACCGCCTGCTCCGACACGGAGAATGCGGGGCTGCACGGGCGCTGCGGCAGTCTTTGCTGCGTGCCGTATACCGGTGAGCACGCCATATATCAGCGGGGCTTCCTGACGGTTCTGCCCCATACGCGCCGCTTTTCCTATCATGACGGCACCCCCTTCTTTTATTTGGGCGACACCCATTGGTTCCTGTGCCACGAAAAATGGGACGAATCGAATGTGGAGGGGATCGACAGCCAGTTCCGCTATACCGTCGATCATCGGGTGTCCCAAGGCTTCACCGTGTATCAGTCCGAGCCCCTGGGGACGCCGAATGTGCCGCAGATCTACGATCTGACCGACGGTCTGGATGAGCGGGATATCCGCGGCTTCCGGGAACTGGATAAAAAATTCGCCTACATCGCGGAGTCCGGTCTGGTACACGCCAATGCTCAGCTCTTTTTCACCGACGAGATCAACAATCCCGTCTACACGCCGGAATATCTGCGCCGTTTGGCACGGTTCTGGGTGGCGCGCTACGGCAGCTACCCGGTTCTGTGGACGGTTGCGCAGGAGATTGACCCCCATTGCTACGGCACGGTGGAGCCGGAGCGCTGGTATACCGTGGCGGAGGCGGTGGCTGAGTTCGACGCCTATCATCATCCGCTGACCGCTCATGGGGCGAACAACTGCCTGCTGACCGCCGAAAATTCCGCCTGGGACGACAAGCCCTATCATACGTGGTTTGGGCTGCAGCCGCAGGAATACACCCTGAACAACACGACGTATCTGCGGGGCTTTTATGCCATCGACAAGCCGGTCGTCTGCTATGAGACCGGCTATGAGGAGCTGTGGGCGGATAAGGCACAGGCGCTGGGAGCCGGCTACAAGTCGTATTTGACCGGTATGTGCGGCTACGGTTATGGTGCGCAGGGGGTCTGGAATGACGATTATTCGCCGGACGATTGGATGCACTATGGGGATTATCGGCGCTGGTTTGACGCGCTGCAGCTGGATGGCGGCAAAAAGCTGATCTATTGCCGGCACTTTTTCGAGGCGCTGGAATGGTGGCGGCTGACCCCCCGCTTCGACGATCCGGCGTGGAGCAATTTTCAGACCAACGAGCGCAAGGCGCTGGCGACGGTGGAGGACGAGACCTATGTGGTCTGCCTGTTCGACGAGACGCTGTCCTCCGGAGAGCTGCGCCATCTGAAGGATACGCCGTATCAGGGCTGGTGGTACGATATGGACACAGGCGTCTATCGGCCGGTCGGCGAGTGTTTGCCCCGGGACGGTCGCTTTGGGCTGCCGCCTAAGCCGGATAAACGGGATTGGGTCTTCCTGCTGACCGATCGTTCCGATTGGTATGCCAACCGGCCGCTGGCGATCACCAGCGCCGACGAGGCAACCACCATCCGCAGCGCCGGCGAGACGCTGCAGCTGCACACGAGCTTCCCGGCGGTGCGCTGGTGGGCATCCCCCGCCATCGTGACGGTGGAGGACGGGCTTGTCCGGCCGAAGGGGGAGAACGGCGTGGCGACGGTATATGCCGAGGACGCCCGCGGCCGCGTCGCCCGCAAGACGGTGATTTTGGTGCGGCAGGAGCGAACGGATCCGGCGCCGATCCCCGTGCGGATCACGGTCGATGGGGACGGAGGGGTTCGCTGCCTCTCCAAGGAGCAGCCGAAGCTGCAGGTGATGGCGTATTTTGACCCGCCGGACTGCTACGACCAGCAGGTGCGCTGGGAGATCACCGAGCCGGACGGCTCTCCGACCAACAAGGCGTTCATGGAGACGAACGGCTCCGTCACCGCCATTTCGGACGGACAGTTCCGGGTGAGAGCATACGCCGAAAACCATCCGGAGGTATACGGCTCCGCTCTGTTCACGGTTACGGAATTCGGTATGCCCTCCCTGTCCATCGGCGCCAAGGTGACCAGCTCGGATTATTATGAGGGCTACGATAAGCGCTGCTACCCCTGGCGGGCGGTCAACGGGGCGACCGACAACTATACGGGCTGGTGCTCGGCACAGGTCTGCAGCCCGGAAAACCCCGTCTATCTGCTGATCGATCTGCGGCGGGAGCAGACCTTCTGCCAGATCGATCTGTATACCACCTCGCTGGCCTGCGCGCTGCGGGATTATACGATCCAGATGGAGCGGGACGGCAGCTGGGTCACCATCGCCGCGATGACCGGCAACGCCGAGCGGCTGAACACGTTCCGCTTTGACGAGCCGCTGACCGGCCGCAAGCTGCGTGTGGAATGCACCAAGGGCGACATCAACGGAAACGCGCGGATCGATCAGATCAATATATTCCCCTGCTTCCGGTGACCGTCACCGGCCCGCCGCACAGGCTTCTGCACGCCGCTTGACCGCGTGCATGGCGCACAGAGCAGTCCGTTCTCCGGCTTTGCGTTTTTACAGACGCGTGGCCGGGGAGCCGGCGGCTCTGTGCGCTGATTTTTCGCCTTTTGGGGTATGAAATCCCGAAAAAGGCAGAATGTTTATGTAATCCATACAAACTCCTCCCTTGAAATTTTGACAAGAATTTGATATAATCAGCTTACAGACCCATCCGATTGTGCCGTCTGTGCGGCGGGCGATGCATGAGCCGGAGACGGCGGGCGCATACTATTGATATACCCCTGACCGGAGGAAAGGAGCCGTATGTATGTCCAAAGGTATATTCGACAAGCGATTTGCTACCCATATCCCCAGCGATTCCGCCTATAAAACGCTTCTTTGCACCAATGAGCTGGGGTATGTGGAGGCGGATACCAACTATAAGATCACCGGTATCCCGCAGGAGAGTATTCTGTTCGGCTATACGACCGCCGGTCAGGGAATGCTGGAATATAAAAACAATAAATACTCGCTGCGGGAGGGTTCCCTCTTTTGCATCAACTGTATGTATCCCCACGCCTATCAGACGGTGGCGGATGTATGGAAATTCTACTGGTTCCACACGGTGGGGACCACAAGCCTCTCGCTGTTCAAAAACTTCGACTCCGACGTGTTCGTGCGGGACAACATCCGCTATTTCGTCGGCTGCTGGGAGAACATCTACAGCTTGTCGGGGGAAAACTCGCTGTATGTGGATATGAAGATCGCCCCCATCATCAACAACATCTTCAATATGATCTTTGAGGACGTGGGGCACGATGCACGCATCCAAAAGGCGAAGGAATTCATCAATCTCAACTATGACAAAAAAATCACCATCGACGATATGGCGAAAAACGCCTATATCAGCAAATATCATTTCTCCCGGCTGTTCAAGGAGAGCACCGGTGAATCCCCCTACAAATACCTGTGTATGTACCGGATCGAAAAAGCGAAGGATCTGCTCATCTCCACGCCGCTGTCCGTCAATGAGATTGCGATCCGGGTGGGCTTTGACGATGTCTCCAGCTTCATCTATTCATTCAAAAAGCATATGTATGTGTCTCCGCTGCAATTCCGGAACCATTACGAAAACTTGCTGTGATGCACCCGTTCGGGGGACGCCGCAAGATACTCAACGGCAGCCGGCAAAGCACCTCTTTTGCGGATATAAGGGGGGCTTTGCCGGCTGCTTTGTGCTCGCGGTGCCTGCAACGGGTGGCTTTTTGCGGGATGGTGCGGCTTCGGGGCGACTTCGGCAAGGGAAAGCGGCAGCGTTTTTTGTTCCCTTGTTGAAAAGCAACAATTCCATATTATTAGCAAGAGAAAATGTAGATTAAAACAACCGAGAGTGCTATACTGATGGTGTTGAATGTGGATACAATACGGCGACGGCACGATTGTATTGAACTTTACCCCAGCACGGTTTTCAAAGCGGTTTTTCGCAGAACTGCAAACTGTAGAGAAGAAAGGAAGGCAATGGTAATGAAAAAAACAGTTTCCCGGATATTGATTGCGGTCATGATCGTTTCGCTGCTGCTGCAAAGCGTCGGCTGCAGCAAGACGGAGCCGAACACCAGCGACGACTATAGCCAGATCAGCTCGCTTCCCACGCAGGGGAGCGACGTCGGGGATCCCTCGGCCCCGGACAACAGCGATTCCTCCACGGAGAGCTCGTCCTCCGGCACGGTGAGCGACAAGCCCTCCTCCGGCACGCCAGGCACCGGCTCGACCCCCAAGCCGCTGGATCCCACCAAGAAGATCGATATGAAGGGGCGCAAGATCCGCCTGCACATCGGACAGGTCGAGGCGGAGAGCACCTCTCAGGTGGGTGTGAAGTTCGCGCAGAAGATCAAGGAGATCAACAAGCGTTATAACTGCAACATCGAATATTACGTTTCCTACGATTTCGACGGGATCAACGCATCCATTGCCTCCGGCAAGCCCTCGGTGGACATCCGCTGGTTCAACGGCTTTGAGCAGTTCCTGAATGCGTATGTCGCCGGCTATGTGCAGCCGCTGGAGCCGCTGGGCAACATCGATTTCAACGACCGGAAAAAATTCGCCGAGATCACCGATATCTGCAAGATCGACGGCAAGCACTACGGCGTTTCCCCGATGTACTATTGCTATGGCGAAATGAGAATTTGGTTCTCCTATCTCATGCTCTACAACAAGAAGATGGTGCAGGATGCCGGTATCACCGACGACCTGTACAAGGTGCAGGCGGACGGCGACTGGACCCTCGACAAGTTTGAGGAGTATGCCAACAGGATCAAGAGCAAGGGCATGACGCCTCTGGTGGATGTGGACGGTCACTTCTATAAGTCCATGCTGTACGCGAACAACACCGACTGGATCCTGCACGAGGGCTCGACGGTGAAGTTCAACGGCAATTCGGCTCAGGCAAAGAGCGTGATGAGCCAGTACACCAAGTGGGTCAGCAACAAGCTCGTGGAGGTTCCGATCCAGAAGGAGCAGGGACCGTGGCCCAACGACTCCTTTGCCTTCAAGGATTACTTCATCAAGGGCAAGAGCGCCTTCGCGGCGGTGAACGGTCCGTGGCTGCTGAAGTGGATCACCACCGGCTGGGACAAGACCGCCAAGGAGAACTACGGCATCCTGATGCTGCCCAAGAAGGACAAGGCCTCGAAGTATACCACCCGCGCATCGGCGGACTATGCATTCTGGGGCATCCCCTACGGCGTGGAGAACCCGGAGCAGGTCGCGCTGGTCATCAATGCGCTTAATGAGCCGCTGTTTGAGGAGAAGGATAACCTCAAGCTGCTGCAGACCAATATGACTCCCCTTGTCAACGACAGAGGCTCGCTGGATACGCTGAAGGCGATTTACCAGCAGGGTGAGCCGGTGCTGTCCTACGACTATTTGGCGGTCGGCCCCAAGGTCTACTATGGGGAAAACGGCTGGATGATGCATGTACAGAAAATCGCAAACGGTCAGGAATCGCAGGATGCAGTCCTGAAATCTGTGGTAAATTCGTATAATAATCTTCTGAAAGACGTATACGCCAAAAGGTGAGTAGCTCACTTTCAATCATGTGCTTGAATGAAGCTGTCTGCCGATACCGGCAGACAGCTTCATGAATAATATGGGAGGGCAAACCTTTGAAGCAAATAAGATGTGTCAGCGCGGTCATCCTCGTTTTATTACTGCTGACAATGCCGATTTCCGCCTATGCTCCGTACCAGAACTATACATACAATGCCGATAAAGAGTCCACCATTGAGCCGCAGGCGTATATTCCGTACGATATATTGAATGCCGAGAAGCTGCAGCTGACGATGAAGGAGCCGCAGGATCTGTATATTAAGGACGGACGGATGTTTGTAGCCGACACCGGCAACAACCGCATCCTGATCACCGACCTTGAGGGGGCCGATGTGAAGATCCTGGATGCCTTTGATAACAACGGCACCGCCGATACCTTCAATAAGCCCAGCGGCGTCTTCGTCACGGAAAGCGACCGCCTGTATGTGGCGGACACGGACAACGAGCGCATCATTGAATTCGATGAGGACCTGCGGTTTGTGCGGAGCATCGGAAAGCCGAAATCGACCCTGCTGTCGGACGACGTGGCGTACCGCCCCAAGCGCCTCTCTGTGGATGTGGCGGGCCGGATCTTTGTAGTCTCCGGGGATATGAGCAGCGGTATGATCGAATTGGATCACCGGGGCGAATTTGTCAGCTTCTTCGGCGCCGTTAAAACGAAGCCGAAGGTCTGGGATCTGATCGTGCGCTTTTTCGCCACGGCGGAGCAAAAGGAAAGAATGTCGCTGATCATTCCGACGGAATATTCCAGCAACGACATCGACAGCAAGGGCTTTGTATACGGCACGGTCGGCATCATCGACCCGGCCAATTTTAACGATTCCATGTTCATCCACCGGCTCAACCCGATCGGCGACGACATCCTGAACCGTGACGGAACGGTGGCGCCCATGGGTGATGCGGAGTTTGTGGTGGATGACAAGACGGATCAGTATCTGCCCTCGATGCTGGTGGATGTGTGCGTAAAGGACTCGGGGCTGTATACCGTGCTGGATCGGCGGTTCGGTCGGGTCTTCACCTACGACCAGGACGGAAATCTTCTGTATGTGTTCGGCTCTTTGGGGACAAGCCTCGGGCAGTTCAAGATGCCGGTGGCGATCGACGATTTCGGCGAGCGCTATGCGGTGCTGGACAGCGAGCTGGCGCAGATCGTCCTGTTTCAGCCGACGGAATACGGCACGCTGATCACACGGGCCGTCGAGTCTGCCTATAAGCAGGACTACGATTCCGCCTGCACATATTGGCTGCAGACGCTGAAGTACACCTCAAAATCCGAGCTGTCCTACAGCGGCGTCGGAGACGCCCGGTATAATCAGGGCAATTACTCCGAGGCAATGAAATATTATAAGCTGGGCAATAACAGAAAGTACTATTCGGCGGCGTTTGAGCAGTACCGCACGTTGGTGTTGGATCGGTATTTCACGGTCATTCTTATTGCAATCGCCGTTCTGATACTGCTGGGCATTCTTTTGCATGTGTATAGGAAAAAGCGTCGCTCTGGGCGAAAAGGAGAATGACGATGGGCACAGTGTTGAGTCAGATGTTAAAGGGATTTCGATATTCTCTTTATTTGATTTTTCATCCTTTCAAGGGTTTTTGGGATCTGAAGCACGAGAAAAAGGGGAATGTATATTCCGCCTGGCTTATCGTGGCGCTGTTGAGCGTGCTGCTGATCCTGCGCCGGCAGTTCACGGGGTTTATACTGAACTTTAACAAGCAGAACGAAATGAACGTGTTTGTGGAGATCCTCAGTGTGTTGGCCCCGCTGGGTCTGTGGTGCCTGTCCAACTGGTGCATCACCACTCTGGTGGACGGCGAGGGCAGCTTCAAGGACATTTTCATCACCACCTCCTATGCCCTCACGCCGCTGGTGCTGATCAACATCCCCATGCTGCTGCTCAGCAACGTGATGATCGTCGAGGAGACCGTGTTTTATACGGTGCTGGACGCCCTGTCGATCCTCTGGGCAGGGCTGCTGATCCTGATCGGAATTATGACGGTGCATCAATTTACAATGCCCAAAACGATTGCCACGATCGCGGTTGCGGTGGTGGGAATGGTTATTATTCTGTTTCTGATTCTTCTGTTTGTTTCCATCATTCAGCAGATCGTGAGCTTTGTGGATTTGCTGTGGACCGAAATGACCATGCGTATGTGACGCAGAAAAGGTTGCGTGCAGCCTCGCGGCTTTGCCGTCCCCTGCTGTCGCAAGAGCCTGTGGAAGAACCGGATGATACCGTCGGAAAGGATGACAATTTATGCCAAACAAGATGCTGTGCTGTCTGCGGCGCACGCTTCTGATCGCTCTCAGCCTGATAACCTTGATCGGCTCTGTGGGCTGCAACAACGCCTCCGTCAGCACCGATACTACAACCGCCAAGGACGATCCCGGCAAGTATACCGACGAGTCGTTTGATGCGGATATCAAGTCCAAGGAGCAGCCGGCTCTGGCGGCGAGCTCGGACCGTATGAATTTATATGTGGACGGAAGCAATGCCTGCGTCACCTTAGAGGATAAGAATACGGGCAATATTTGGACCACCAATCCCGAGAAGCGCAACGAGGACCCTCTGGCACAGGGGGTGAACCTGGATCAGCTCTGCTCACAGATTCTGCTGGAATATGTGTCGCAGGGAAAAAAGACAACGGTGGATTCCTTTTCCCAGAGCATCTCGCTGCAGCAATACAGCTTTTATCCCATCGATAACGGAATCGGCGTCAATTATCTGATCGGTAAGAAAAAGCGGGTGTTCATCGTCCCCAGAGCCTTATCCGTGGAGCGCTATGAGGAGATCAAAAACAAGATCACCGATGAATTCGACCTGGCTACCTTCGAGTCGTATTACAAAAAGGTCGTCCTCAAGGATCTGGCGAGCGAGGCTGACCGGGCGCTGTTCCTGGAAGTGTTCCCGATCCTGAAGGAACGCCCCATTTACTATTTCGTGACGCCTGGCACTCTCCAGTTCCAGTCTCCCGGTGAGCAGGTGGCGTCCGACTTTATGCTGGAGCAGGTGGAGCAGGTCTTTGTCAACGTCGGCTACACGGCCGAGGATATGGAGCGCGACCATCAGGAGAACAAGGTCAACATTGCGCAGGATCCGGATTATTCGGTCGAGCTGCGGCTGGAATACCGGCTGGACGGGAATGACCTGACGGTCTGCATCCCCGAAAACAGCATCCGCTATAAGCGGAGCGTTATGCAGGTGACCAACATTTGGATCAACCCCTTCTGGGGCGCGGCCGACAGCACCAAGGAGGGCTATATGTTCGTCCCCGGCGGCTCCGGCTCCCTCATCCATCTGAATAACGGCAAAACCAATCTGGCCGCCTATGAGACGGAGCTGGTCTACGGCGATGACCCGCTGTTCGAGGAGGCTCCCACCAAGCAGCCCATCGATATTCAGGCGCACCTGCCTGTTTTCGGACTCAAGCAGAACGATGTGGGCTTTTTGGGAATCGTGGAGAGCGGAGACGGCTCGGTCTTCATCGAGGCGGACATCAGCGGCCGCACGAATTCCTACAATCATGTGTGCCCGAAATTCCAGCTTGCGCGCCCGCAGCATCAGGAAACCGCCATCATGAACCTGACCGATTTCGACATCTATCCTCAGAAGGATCTTTCCGGCGCGCTGCAGATCCGGTATATTCCTCTGCAGAAGGAGCAGGCGGATTACAGCGGTATGGCGAATGCGTATCGGGACTATCTGCTGAAAACCGGCAAGATCGCGCAGAGGACCATGCAGGAGAACCTGCCCTTCCATCTGCGCGTGATCGGTGCCGTCACCTATAAGCGGTCGGTGCTGGGTATCCCGGTGGACAGCCCGAAGACGCTGACCAGCTATGAGGAAACCATTCAGATTCTGGACGAGCTGAAGCAGGCCGGCGTATCCAATACGATTTTGGAGCTCAGCGACTGGGCGAACGGCGGCAGAGAAAACAGCGTATACGACCGCATCAAGCTCATGAGTGCGCTGGGCGGCAAAAAGGGCTTCGAAAAGCTGCTGACGTATGTCAATGAGCAGAATGTCGGCTTCTATCCCGGTGTGGATGTGCAGCGGGTGCGGGAGGATACCTGGTTTGATTCCTTCCGGAAAAAGAGCATGGCTGCCCGCACGCTGAATAAGCGCATCGCGTACAATTACGAGTATAAGCTGAGCACCTTTGAAAAGATCAAGGGCTCCGGGGCGACGCTCGTGTCGCCCCGCCGGTATGAGCTTATGCTGAGGAATTCCGCAGCGGGTCTGGAGCGCTACGGCATCAACGGCATCAGCGTCGGCACCTTGGGCAAGGTGCTGGCAAGCGACTATAATACCAAGCAGACGATCGACCGCCAGCAGAGCCTGACGCTGGTGCAGGATCGGCTGAAGGAGCTGTCGGCCACCCACAGTGTGCTGGTGCAGGCGGCGAATGAATATGCGCTGGCGTCCGCTGCGGTCATCACCGATATCCCCCTGACATCGGAGAATCACTATATGTGCGACCGGACGATCCCCTTCTATCAGATGGTGGTGCACGGTCTGGTGCCTGTATCGGGCACTCCGATGAACTACACGGGCGATTTTGAAAAGGACCGGCTGGCGCTGATCGAGACCGGCTCCTTCCCGAGCTTTGAGTTTATCTATCGGGATAACTACGAGCTGAAGGACACGGAGTATAACATCTACGGCGTCAACTACAAGCTGTGGCTGACCCAGGCGGCGGAGCTGTATCAAGAGATGAACACGCTGCTCAAGGATTGCCAGACGGCGAAGATCGTCGACCACCGGCAGGTGCAGCCCGATGTCAACTGCACGACCTACGACAACGGCGTTTCCATTATTGTCAACTACAACGACGAGCCGGTTACCTATCAAGACAAAACGATTGAGGCGCACGGCTATATTCGAGCGGAAGGAAAGATGGTTGAATGATAAACTTAAGAAAGAGAAGCATCTCTCTGGAGCAAAAGCGGATCCGCTGGGGATATATTTTTGCTTTGCCGTTTGCGGTCGGATTTGTGCTGTTCTTCCTCTCCCCGTTGATTTTGTATATCATCCTCGGCTTCAGCAAGCTCTCCCTTGCCAATCAGGGTATGCAGCTGAATCCGGTGGGACTGGAGAATTTCCGGCAAGTGCTGTTTGTGCGGGTCGGATACCTTGAGCAGGTGCTGAAGAGCCTGGGCGAGCTGCTGCTGACATCGCCGGCGATCGTGCTGTACAGCCTGTTTGTGGCGACCCTGCTGAATCAGGAGTTCAAGGGCAGAGGCGCAGTGCGTGCCATATTCTTCCTGCCGGTTATCATGGCGTCCGGTATCGCCGCAGTCTCCAACAACGACTCGCTGATGGGGCATGCGATCCACGCGCTGTCCGGCGAGGTGTCGCTGACGGGCGACGGAAACAACACCAGCATGGTCAAGGGTCTGATGGATCTGCTGGGTGCCTCCTTCTCCCCGCAGCTGTTCTCCTTTGTGTCAAATCTGGTGGGCAAGATCTATACCATCACCATGTCGTCCGGCGTACAGATCCTGATCTTTCTGGCAGGTCTGCAGGGAATTTCCCCGTCTCTGTATGAGGCGTCCTCCATCGAGGGTGCAACGGGCTGGGAAAATTTCTGGAAGATCACCCTGCCGATGATCAGCCCGGTGGTGCTGGTCAACGCCGTCTACACCATCGTGGATCAGCTGGGCGGCTCCTCCAACTCGGTGATCATGGATATGTACGACACGGCGCTCAAGCAGAACCAGTTCGGTTACAGCTCTGCGATGGGACTGATCTACTTCTCCCTGATCTTTCTGGTGGTCGGCTTGGTTATTTTCATTATGTCTAAATTTGTGTATTACGAGGATCGATGAAGGAGGTGGCGAGATATGTTCGATATTTCAAACAGTATTAAGAAGCGTATGGATTCAAGAACGCTCCGGCACAAGGGCTATACATATATCTGGAAGCTGCTGCGCTTCGTCCTGCTGGTCGGCTTGTCCTTTATGATCCTTTACCCCATGTTCGTCAAGTTTTCGGCGTCGCTGAAAAGCACGGCGGATATGATGGATGCCACGGTGGTATTTATTCCGCGGAACCCGACCCTGCAGAACTATAAGATCGTGCTGAATTCCGTTAACTACCCGGTCACCCTGCTGTTTACGATTCTGTTCTGCACGGTGCAGAGCCTGCTGCAGCTGGCGTCCTGCTCCCTGGTCGCATACGGAATCGCCCGGTTCAAATTCAAGGGACACAACCTGCTGTTCGGCATGGCGGTGCTGACGCTGATCATCCCGCCGCAGATCATTCTGCTGCCGCTGTATATTCGGTTTCACTTTTTCGGGATCACCAACATCTTCCAGTTCTCCGGTGTTTTTGCCGGCATCGACCTGATTGATACCTACTGGCCCTTCATCCTGCTGTCCGGCACGGCGCTGGGCTTCAAAAACGGACTGTACATCTATCTGCTGCGGCAGCACTTCAAAAATATGCCGATGGCTCTGGAGGAGGCGGCGTATATCGACGGCTGCGGGCCGTTCAAGACCTTCCTGCGGATCATGCTGCCCGGCTCCGTTCCGATGCTGGTCACGGTTTTTCTGTTCTCCTTCGTGTGGCAGTGGAATGATACGGTCTATTCCGGCATTTTCTTCCCGGATATCCCCACGCTGGCGAACAAATTATACGGAATGGTCTTCTCCACAATGGGGGCGGGCACAACTCTGTTGACCGCCGTGCTGGAGAGCCCGAAATTCTTCTTGCTGATCACGCCGATCGTTGTGCTGTACCTATTTACACAAAAGCTGTTCGTACAAAGCATTTCCAGAAGTGGTATCGTAGGATGATGTTCAAGTTTATTGTATCCGATAGAGGGTTATTATGATTACTGTTGATCAAATCACTCCGTATTTGCTGACCCCGAAACAGAGAAAATGCGGAACAGAACAGATAAAATATGCAGAAGGAACGGTAAAGACAGACGCCGGCGATCCGCACAGCTTCACGCTGTGCTATGCACAGGACGGCGAAAAGCCGTATCTGATACTGGATCTGGGGCGGTCGACACCCAGCGGCTATCCGGTTTTCACCGTCCGCTCCCAGAAGCAGCGGCCGGTGCTGCGTGTCGCCTATTCCGACTGGTATCCGTATCTTCTGGACAGGGAGCACCGCGAGACCGGCGATTTCCTGCGGGGCTGCTGCAAATACCTGGGGGTGGAGCTGCCGGTTCTGCCCGGCAACCCGAACCGGTATGAGCTGTATACCATCAGCCGCACCGGGAAATTTATCTATCCCTTGATTCAGGGACAGCAGCGGTTCGTTCTGCTGACGCTGGATACCCCCGGCGAGGTGGAGATTGAGGATTTCCACATTTACTACACCGCGGATATGGAGGAGCACGACGGGCATTTCCTTTGCTCCCATCCCGGACTGAATCAGCTGTGGTATTCCAGCACCTATACCGTTCAGATTTCCTCCATCGACAATTCCCAGTCCTGGGAGGTGGTCGAGGATACCCTGCTGCTCCGCGCCCTGACCAAAGGCAACCCCGCCGGCATCTATCGCAGGGGCTGTGCCTGGGAGGACTATACCTTCCGCTTTGATTGTCAGATCGCGGTCAACCCCGACTATCCCTCCGGCATCGGCTGGATGGTGCGGGCACAGGATTCGGATAACGGCTATGTGCTGCAGCTGAGTCTGGACGGCGTGCTGCGGTGGTTCGTCCGTAAGGATTCCGTGGATACGCTGATCGGCGAGAAGGAGCTCGACACAATTGTGACCGACAACACCCCCTATACGATCGTGACTAAGCTTGCGGGAGAGCGGATCACGGTGTATCTGGAGGATGTGCTTGTTCTGGAGTGGCAGGCTGCCGATTTTGCCCGGGGCAGCGTCGGCTTTGTGCAGACGACTGAAAAGTGGGCGATGGTGGATGCTCTTGCGGTGACGCAGGGGGAGACGGTCCTGCTGCAGGACGACTTCACCGACGGGCTGAGCGAGGACTATACCTTCACCCGGTCGCTGCCGTTCCTGTCCGACGGCGCCAAGCGGGATCGCCTGCCGTGGATCGGCGATTTGGACTGGGCGGGCAGAAACGTCTATTACGCCTTTTCCGAGCTGAAGTATATGTGGGGGAGCCTGCTGATGTTTGCCCGGCACCAAACGCCGGAGGGATACATCTGGGGTACCTGCTATCCGGAAAATACGGCGCCGCTCCTTGCCGGCGAATACGGCTATTATGAGTCGGACATTTTCTCGGCGTGGTTCGTGCCGACCCTGTGGGATTATCTGCTGTTCACCGGAAAGACCGAGCAGGTACAGACGCTGTATCCGCCCATGCTCCGGGATCTGGAGTATTTGTGGACATGGGTGGACGGAAACGGGCTGTTTTTCCAGCGCTACGCCACGTCAAAGGGCTTATGGGATCATGAGCTGAACGATATCGGGTATTTTTCCTATAATAATATTATGGTATACGATGCTCTGCTGAAGGGCTCGTACATCGCCGATGTGCTGAACGACAAGCCGACGGCTGCGCTGCTGCGCTCCCGTGCCGCATCGCTGAAGGAGCATATCCTGCGGCAGCTGTGGCAGAGCGACAAGGGCTGCTTCCCGAAGGGGCTGCAGTGTCCGGAGTTTTGCCATATGGCGAACTGCCTTGCGCTGGCGGTGGGGATTCTTTCGCCGGAGCAGGCGGAACAGGCGATCATGCATCTGCTGGAGTGGTTCCCCACCCATCTGGTTTACGGCAAGATCGTGTCCCTGTTCATACGGGGCTGCTTCCGGTATGGCTATGATGAGATTGCATATCGAACCATGACCGGTAAGACCGGGCTGTCCTACGAGGGTGACACCCCCGTGCACGTCAACTGGCTGGACGGCATCATGGACGAAAACGGCCCCGCGACGACGACGGAATGTATGCTGTATCCGCCGGCGCCGGACACCGAGGGCAAGCAGTGGATGGATCGCTCCCATCCGGATACGGCGGTGGCGCACCTGCTGAGCGGATATGTGCTGGGGGTCGAGCCGCTCACCTGCGGGTATCGGACCTTCCGGGTCGAGCCGCATTGCTGCGGGCTGACCGAGGCCGGCGGCGTGATCCCGACGCCATACGGGGCGATTCAGGCGGAATGGGTCATCGAGGACGGGCGGTTCTCTATGGATATCCGTCATCCGGAGGCGATTTTCCCCGCCCTGTCGATGCAGTATGTAGGCGTTCCGGTTGAGCGGATCACCGTCAACGGATGCCCGGTGGAGATCCTGAACCCGGTGCGGGTATAATGCCGCCCGCCGGCAAAGCACGGGTGCTTTGCTCCGAGGGCAGCACAGTATACAGTTATATACGCGGTAATTATTTGGAGGTCGATACACATGTGCATAAATACATTTAGAAACAAGTCTGTGCGAGTGCTTGCTTGCTTTTTATGTATTGTTTTGCTCGGAGGAATGCTGCAGACGGTTTCGGCGGACGAAGCGTATTCCAGCTATATCTCATTGCCGCCTGTCCAGCTGGATGTGAAAGAGCCCTATTTTTCCTATATTCAAAAGCACAGCGCACAGGCGCGGCCGGGACAGCCGATTGTCCTGCGGGCGGCCGACTACAGCCATTCCGATTATCAGCCTCAAAAGACTGCCGACACTCTGCAGACGAAAGAGAACGGGTATGTGGAGTGGGAAGTGGATGTAAAAGCGCCGGGCCTGTATCACATCCGGCTGGAGTATCTGGCGACCAGCGGAAAATCCTCGTCCATCATACGCAGCGTAAAGATCGACGGCGAATTACCGTTTGAGGATGCTCGCTCGGTGGAATTCAACCGCATCTGGGTGGATAAGAGAGATGCACAGGGCAACACGATCCAGGAGGCGCCCAACGGCAACCAGATCCGCCCCGAGCAGGAGGAGATCCAGCAGTGGCAGAGTGCGTATATCCGGGATTCCGTCGGATATTACACCGACCCGTTCCGGTTCTATTTCTCGCAGGGGCGGCACACGTTCCGCCTGGAGGCGGTGCGGGAGCCTATGGAGATAAAAACCATCACTCTCTGCCAGATGGAGCAGCCGCCCGCATATGAGGAGGCCAAAAAGCAGTTTAAGACCGACTCTGTGCCGCAGGTCGAGCCGATTAAGCTGCAGGGTGAGCACGCCGATTATAAATCCGACCCGATGCTGGTGCCCATCTACGACCGCTCCAACGCTTCGATGGATCCCAGCGATCCGATGAAGCTGAAGCTGAACTGCATCGGCTCGACGCAGTGGCAGATGAACGGGCAGACCATCTCCTGGAAATTCCGGGTCGCGGAGAACGGCTTGTATAACATTCACTTCCGGGGGGTTCAGAACGCCAAGAACGGTTCGGTTTCCTCCAGAAGAATTTACATCAACGGAAAGGTGCCGTATCAGGAGCTGAACGACTATGCGGTGCCCTACAGCACCCAGTGGAAGATGTATACTCTGGGGGACGACACCCAGAGCTACGCCTTCTATTTTGAAAAGGATACCGAGTACGAGATCAAATTTGAGGTCACCTTAGGACAGCTTGCCCCCATCATCCGGGAGGTCAATGACATCGTCAACGAGCTGAACGGCATCTATCGGGAGATTCTCGTGGTGACCGGCCCCTCGCCCGACCAATACCGGGATTATCAGTTCAAGGATACGCTGCCGGAGACGATGGAGAACCTGAAGGCGCAGACTGAGCGCCTCAAGCAGGTGATGGAGCAGCTGATTCAGCGCTCCGGTATGCAGGGCGAGAGCATCCAGATCATCAAGCGGCTGGCAACCCAGACGCAGGAAATGTACGAAAAACCGGAAAACATCGCCAAGCGGTTCAGCGCATTCCAGCAGAACATCAGCTCTCTGGGCACATGGGTTTCGACGGAGAGCCAGCAGCCGCTGACGATCGACTATCTGCTGATTGCGCCGGCGGATCAGCAGGCGCCGCAGGCGTCGCTGGGCTTCTTCGCCGAGGCGAGCTATCACATCCGCAGCTTTGTCGCTTCGTTCTTCAACGATTATAACAATCTGAACTACGGCGACGAGGGTCAGAAGTCCGTCACCGTATGGGTCGGCAACGGCGTCACCGGCGGACGGGATCAGGCGCAGGTGCTGAAAAATATGGCGGACAACTACTTCACGGCAAGGACGAAGATCAACGCCAATATCCAGCTCATCTCCATGGGCGCGCTGCTTCCGGCGACGCTGGCGGGGAAGGGTCCCGATGTGGCGCTGACCCTGACCGCAAGCGATGTCTGCAACTACGCCTTCCGTAATGCGGTGGTGGATCTGGCGCAATTCCCGGACTACGAAACGGTTGCCAAGCGGTTTTACGCCAGCGCGATCGTACCCCTCAGCTTTGAAAAGGGCGTATACGGTTTGCCGGAGACACAGACCTTCCCGATGCTGTTTTATCGGAAGGATATTCTGTCGGAGCTTGGCCTAGCGATCCCCCAGACCTGGGACGATGTGCTGGTGATGCTTCCGATGCTGCAGAAGAACAAGATGAGCTTCGGCTTGCCCTCCGCCATCTCGTACCCCATCGGTATGAACTATAAGAACTTCCTGCTGTTCCTGTTCCAGGCCGGCGGCAATGTGTATACGGAGAAGGGTGACGCGGCTCTGCTGGACAACTCGATGGCGGTGGATACCTTCTCGTTTATGACGAGTCTGTATACGGACTACGGTCTGTCCAAGGAATACAGCTTCCTGAACCAATTCCGCTCCGGCTCCGTGCCCATCGGCATCAGCGACTACAGCCTGTTCAACCAGCTGTCGGTGTTTGCCCCCGAGCTGAACGGCGTGTGGGAATTCACCTCCGTGCCGGGCACCCTGAAGAAAAACGGCGAGATCGACCGCACCGTGCCGGGCGAGGTGAACGCCTGTATGATCCTGTCCAAGTCGCAGCATCCCGAGGAGGCGTGGGAGTTCATCAAGTGGTGGACCGACGCCGAGGCACAGGCGAAGTTCGGCAAGGAGCTGGAAAGCATTATGGGAACGGCGGCGCGGTATTCGACCGCCAACAAAGAGGCGATGTATGAGATCCCATGGGCAAAGAAGGATTTTGACAAGATCACCGAGCAGATGCGCTGGGTGAAGGGCGTTCCGGAGGTGCCCGGCGGATATTATACCCAGAGATATATGGATTTTGCCTTTAAGGATGTAGTCAATGCCAACGAAAAGCCTGCCAAGGTGCTGGCAAGCGCAACGCTCACCATCAACAACGAAATAGCTATGAAGCGAAAAGAATTCGGATTGAAGGATTGATTGAAAGCTTCCTGTAGCCTACCGCCGTGCCGGGCTGCCGGGGAGATATCCCCGGCGCAGCCCGCACGTTGTCCGATGTCGATTCACTTTAAAAGCAAGAAAACGGGGACTGGTATTATGAATAATTCAACAAGCCTAAAGGAGCGAGGTCGCTACACCTTAAAGCAGATGAAAAAATACAGAGCCTCATATGGCTTTGTGGCGCCCTTCCTGATTATTTTTGTCATCTTTACCGTGGTTCCGGTCATCATGGCAATGTTTTTGAGCTTTACGGATTTTAATCTTCTGCAGGATGCCAATTTTGTGGGGTTCAGCAATTACAAGAACTTGTTTTTGAAGGATCCTCTGTTTTTGACCGCCCTGAAGAACACCATTCTGTTCGCCGCCATCACCGGACCGATCAGCTATCTGCTGTGTCTGTGGCTGGCATGGTTTATCAGCGATCTGAACCCGCGTATGCGGTCGGTGCTGACCCTGCTGTTTTATGCGCCGACGCTGGCGAATGTATACACGGTCTGGCAGCTGATCTTCAGCGGCGATGCCAACGGCTTTCTGAATGCGTGGCTGATTAAAATCGGGATCCTGCTGGAGCCGATCCAGTGGCTGACCAACAAGAAGTATATGGTGCCTGTGCTGATGTTCATCATTCTGTGGGGCAGCTTGGGAACGACCTTTCTGACATTCATCGCCGGCTTCCAGACCGTGGACGCCTCCCTGTATGAGGCGGCGGCCGTGGACGGGATCCGCAACCGGTGGCAGGAGCTGTGGTATGTGACGCTGCCGGTTATGCGTCCGCAGCTGCTGTTCGGTGCGGTTATGAGCATCACCAGCTCCTTCGGTGTGGGAGCCGTCATCACGACGCTGTGCGGCTTCCCCAGCACGGACTATGCGGCGCATACGCTGGTGCATCACCTGGAGGACTACGGTACCATTCGTTTCCAGATGGGATATGCCTGTGCCATCGCGACGATCCTGTTCCTGATCATGGTCACATTGAATATCCTGGTGCAGAAATTGATTGCAAAGGTGGGTGAATAAGAGTGGAAACCGCAAAAAATGTATCCGGTAAAAAGATAAAAGCCAAGAAGCACAAGCGGGTCAACCGTTCGGTCGGCGGCGACATCGCCGTATTCGGCTCGATCACCCTGCTGGGGCTTTTCATTGCGCTTCCCCTTGTTTACGCAATCGGCAACGCGTTTAAGCCGCTGGATGAATTGTGGCTATTCCCGCCTCCGCTGCTGCCGCGTAACCCAACCTTCAAGAACTTTACCGATCTGTTTGTTCTGCTGCAGAATTCCTGGGTGCCGATCTCCCGGTATTTCTTTAATACCCTGTTTATCACGGTGGTCGGCACGGCGGGGCAGCTCATTCTGGCGTCTATGTGCGCCTATCCGCTGGCGAAGCACCCCTTCCCGGGCGCCAAGTTCATCTTCCAGCTCATCGTGCTGTCGCTGATGTTCAACGCGACCGTGACGGCGATTCCCAACTATCTGGTGATGAGCAAGCTGGGCTGGGTGGATACCTATAAATCGATTGTTGTGCCGGCGATGGGCAGCACGCTGGGGCTGTTCCTGATCAAGCAGTTTATGGAGCAGCTGCCCACCTCTCTGCTGGAGGCGGCGAAGATCGACGGCGCCGGCGAGCTGAGGATTTTCTGGACCATCGTGATGCCGAACGTGAAGCCGGCATGGCTGACGCTGATGGTGTTCTCGGTGCAGTCGCTTTGGAATATGGGCTCCAGCCCGTTCATCTACAGCGAGCAGCTGAAAACGCTGTCGTATGCCATCAATCAGATTGTTGCGGGCGGTATTGCGCGCGCCGGTGTCGGCTCGGCGGTTATTGTAATCATGATGATTGTGCCGATCGGTGTATTCATTTTCACCCAGAGCAATATCATTGAAACGATGGCAAGCTCCGGATTGAAGGATTAAGTGTTGAATAAAACAGGATGGGGGCTTTGATTATGAAAACAAGAGCAGTATTTCTGGGCTTCGGAGCCAGGGCGCAGTGCTATGCGAACTACCTGTTCTCCAACGAAAACACCTTTGAGGTTGCAGCGGTTGCAGAGCCTAAGCCGTATTTGCAGGAGCTTGCACGGGAAAAGTACGGCTGCCCCGCCGCGCGTGTGTATCACGACTGGGAGGAGCTGGTCGCTCACGGAGTTTTAGGGGATATTCTGTTTGTCTGCACGCAGGATAACTGCCACGTGGAGCCGGCAATTGCCGCTATGAAAGCGGGCTACAAGAATATCATGATCGAAAAGCCGATCGACAAGGATATCGACGCCTGCAAGCGGCTGGCAGCGGCGGAGAAGGAATACGGTGCCCGCGTGCAGGTCTGTCACAGCCTGCGGTATACCAACTTTTACCGTCGGGTAAAAGAGGTGATCGACAGCGGCAAGCTCGGAAAAATTGTGTCCATCAACCACATCGAGCCGGTCGGCACCTTCCACTATGCGCATAGCTTTGTGCGGGGCGATTGGAACAAGGATACCGAAAGCCCGATGATTTTGGCGAAATGCTGCCATGACGCCGATCTGCTGCTGTGGCTGACCGGAAAGAACTGCGTCAGCCTGTCCTCCTATGGTTCTCTGGACTTTTTCAAGGCGGAGAATGCGCCGGAGGGCTGTGCGGATCGCTGCATTAACGGCTGCAAGTACAGCAACACCTGCCCGTACAGCGCCACCAAATACCTGAACAAGTATAAAAACCACCTGTTCCGGGAATATGCGGTGGAAAAAGAAGGGTTCACCGATACCGTAGAAGCTCTGAAGAAGGGACGCTACGGCCGCTGCGTGTTCCATTGCGACAACAATGTTGTGGATCATCAGACCGTGAATCTGCTGTTTGAGGACAACGTCACAGCGGTTCTGACCATGTGCGCGTTTTCCAATTTTGAGCGCGAGACCCATATCATGGGCACCATGGGCGAGCTGCGTGCGTATATGGCGGAGGATCGGATCGAGGTCTATAACTTCCGAAACGGCGACCGGGAGGTCTATCGTATCGGGCACCCCGAGGCGCTGCACGGCGGTGCGGATTATGTGCTGGTGGAGGACTTTATTGCCAGCGCCGGCGGCGAAAAGCAGTGCTACACCTCTGTGGATGAATCCATCGAAAGCCATATGGTCTGCATCGCTGCCGAGCGTTCCCGCGTGGAGAAGCGGACGGTTCTGCTGAGCGAGCTGAAGTGATCCGGCCGACTCATGAGGAGACGGCGTTCCGTACGGAATAGGCGCCGCTTTCTGCGGGACACCGTTGCTGCCCGTTTTTCGGAGCGTGGTTCGGGTCACACTGTATTCGGTTCACCCTCTGAAGAAATCCGGCAACGGTCCCCCATCATCCTTTCTGAGTCCCTGAATCGTTTCATCGCCTTATCCGCAGCAAGCGGAGATTTCAGAACGGCTCGGAATCACTACCAACCTTGCTTTCCGTGATAAACCTTGTGAGCAGGAAGCTCGTGGCGCACCTTCATCCGGCTGGGGCTTTCGCCCCCGATCAGGAATGTACCTGTTGAATGTGTATTCGATTTTCAAGGTTCGTGAGGTTTTCGCCCTCACTAACCAACTGGGAAATTTTTTT
>CAKUAQ010000008.1 GCA_934636435.1 uncultured Eubacteriales bacterium | reverse complement strand
ACCTATTTTGATACGAAATGCACACCTTGTCACCTTTCCGTTAAAATGTTTGGAAATCGTTAAATGGTGCACACCGTATTTGCAGAAGATGCTGCATACTTCTAATCCAGACATTCCGGATCACCGGCTTCTTCGTTTCCAAGATATACTTTGTATGGTTTCCCTTGATAATAATTCATAATCTGTCGTCTTAATTTCGAAGGATACAAGGGCTGCAAATTAAGCGTAGAAATATCCAGCCATCTTATGCCGACTTGATTCGTATCTCCATGAAGAACAGCATCCGGCATGTTATCAATATATTCACAAGAAAAAATCAAATCGACACGATGAAAGGTTTCGCCATGAACACCTTCCACTACAAAAAGCAATTCTTTGCACTCTATAGCAATACCTAATTCCTCCGATACTTCACGGCAAACAGCTTCATTTAGCGTTTCTTCTGCTTCTTGACCACCACCAGGCATAATATACCATTCTTCACCAGCATCTCTGATTTTGATAGCGGCCATTTTTCCGTCTTTGATGATAAGTGCTTTTGCAGAGTTCCGAATCCTCCTCATAACATTTTCCTCCGTAATGCTTAAAAGAAAAACTGGACACCCATTCGGATACGCAAATGTATCAAAACCGGTGTCCAGTTATGGTTGCGGGGGATAGATTCGAACTACCGACCTTCGGGTTATGAGCCCGACGAGCTACCCCTGCTCCACCCCGCGATATATCCGCTCTCTTGAGCGCTTGTATAGTATACTACACAACGGCAAAAAAATCAAGTCTTTTTTTCATATTTTCTGAAATTTCTCCGTCGGGCGATCATCTCACCGGTTTTGCTCGACGAATCCTCCCGAGCCGACGTCGATTTTACTTGCCGCGCGCCGCAAGCTATGCTATACTGCCCTGTGGATAGGATGGGGGAATTTATGTGCGAACGGACATCTGGCTGAACCGACATACACATTCACTGGCGGGACGCGTAGCCGCTGTAACCGGCCCTACCGGCGGACTGGGTGAGGTCCTATGCGACTATCTGGCGGCGCTGGGGGCCAGGCTGCTCCTGTTGGGGCGTAACCCCGGAGCGATGGACGCGCTGGAACGGCGGCTGGAGCGGGCGCACCCCGGCTGTGTGCTGGGCAAGATCCGAGTGGATCTGGAGGACATGGCGCAGGTACGCGCCGCCTGCGACATTCTGGAAGCCACACCGCCGGATCTGCTGTTTCTTTCCGCCGGTGCGTACAGCATTCCCCGGCATCACTGCTCCACCGGCTGGGACAACGTATTCCAGATCAACTTTGTCTCCCATGCCTATATGCTCCGGCGACTCATGCCATTTATGGCTGCCCGCCCCGGTTCCCGGGTGATCGCGGTGGGCAGCATCGCCCATCGCTATTCCGCCACCGACCCGGAGGACGTGGACTTTTCCACCCGCCACAGTGCATCAAAGGTGTATGGAAACTCCAAACGGTATCTGATGGCCTCCTGCTGGGAACTCTTTGCCCACCCGGAGGTTCGTCGGTCAGGGGTCACGCTGGCGGTGGTGCATCCCGGTATCACCTACACCAACATCACCGCCCATTATCCGCCATGGCTGTTTGCTCTCATCAAACACCCCATGCAGTGGATCTTCATGTCCCGACGCCGCGCGTGTCTAAGCTTGCTGCAAGGGGTATTTGAAGAAACGGACTACGGCGAATGGATCGGTCCCCGGTGGTTCGATGTATGGGGGCTGCCGGTCAGGCGGCGGGTCCACTCGATCCCGCCGGAAGAGTGCCGTCGGATCGGAGAAACGGCAGAGCGGATCATCGACCGACTGACCACCGCCACAACCGCACCGGCGCAGAAAAACGACTGAGCGGTGCGTTACCGATCGGAGACGGTCAAAGTGCAACGAAGGCAGCAAGCACCCGCTTGCTGCCTTCGCCTTTTGCATTGCTCAACCGCCAAGATAGGCTTTTTTGATGTCGTCGCTGGCCATCAGCTCCGCACCGGTGCCGGACAGCACCAGCTTGCCGTTCTCCAGCACATATGCCCGGTCGCAGATCTCCAGCGCCTTGTTGGCGTTCTGCTCCACCAGCAGGATGGTGGTGCCGCTGTCCCGGAATTCCCGGATGATCTCAAACACCTCGTCCACCAGCAACGGGGACAGACCCATGGACGGCTCATCCAGCATCAGCAGCTTGGGATGGCACATCATGGCCCGCCCCATGGCCAGCATCTGCTGCTCTCCGCCGGAGAGCGTTCCGGCAACCTGGTTCTTCCGCTCACCCAACCGGGGGAATCGGGTGCAGGTCTCCTCCACATCCCGCTTGATCTGCGCCTTGTCCCCCTTGGTGTAAGCGCCCATAAGCAGGTTCTCATACACCGTCAGCTCCTGAAACACCCGCCGCCCCTCCGGCACCTGAGTCATACCCATGCGCACGATCTTGTGGCAGGGGGTGTGGGTGATGTCCTGTCCGTCATAGACCACCTTGCCCGCCTGAGAGGGGATAAGCCCGATCACGCTCTGCATGGTGGTGGTCTTGCCGGCGCCGTTGGCGCCGATGAGGGTGACGATCTCCCCCTCATTCACAGTGAAGTCAATGCCCTTGAGCGCCTGGATGACGCCATAGTAGACCTCCAGACCGGTCACTTCCAATAACGCCATTTTCTCACCCCCCAATGTATGCCCGAATGACCTCGGGATTGTTCAGAGCCATCTGCGTATCGCCCTGCGCCAGCACGGTGCCGAAATTCAGCACCGTCAGCTCATCACACAGACCGGCCACAAACTTCATATCGTGCTCTATGAGCAACACGGTCATATCAAACTCATCCCGAATGAACCGGATGATCTGCATCAGGTCCTCGGTCTCATGGGGGTTCATGCCGGCCGCCGGCTCATCCAGCAGCAGCAGCTTCGGGTTGGTAGCCAAAGCCCGGGCGATCTCCAGCTTGCGCTGCTTGCCGTAGGGCAGGTTGCAGGACAGATTGTTGCGCTCCTCCAGCAGTCCGAAAATATCCAGAATTTCCTTTGCCCGCGCCCGCATGGCTTCCTCCGTGCGGTAATGCTTGGGCAGGTGCAGCATACTGGAAACGGGATCGCATTTGAAGGCGGGCTGATTGTGCAGGCCCACCATCACGTTACGGATCACGCTCATATTGCTGAACAAGCGAATGTTCTGGAAGGTACGGGCAATGCCCTTATGGTTGATTGCCTCCTGAGTCTTGCCGTTGAGCACCTCTCCCTCCAGCGCAAAGGTGCCGGTGGTCGGCGTATACACGCCGGTGAGCATATTGAACACCGTGGTCTTACCGGCGCCGTTGGGGCCGACCAGACCGTAGATCTGTTTCTTCTTAACCTCCAGATTCAGTCCTTCCACCGCGTGCAGACCGCCGAAGGTGATCCCCAGGTCTTCCACTTTCAGTACGGTTTCAGCCATTGAGGGGTCCCTCCTTTCCGGTCTCATCCTGGGCGGGCAGCGCTTCTTCCGTGCGCAGGTCCACACTCAGCACCTCATCCATGGGGATCTTGCTGGGCACCCGCGCCCAAACGGCGCTGTCGTCTACGACGGTCTCCGCCTTGCGGCGCGCCCGCTGATCCATCCAATGCTTGATGCTGAGCCGCTCCCGGTACTTTTGCATGGCCGGGGCATTGTTGAACAACACCATCACAATGAGAATCAGCGCATACACCAGCAGCCGCAGCGCTGCCAGATCGCCGGACAGATTATCCTGCAACAGGAAATTGATATAGGTGATGAGAGTCGCCGCGATGATGGAGCCGTTGAGACTGCCCATGCCGCCCAACACCACCATCACCAGCACCTCGATGGAGTAGTTGTAGGAGAAGAAGGAATACATCACCGGAGTGGCAAAATGACCGTAGATCACGCCGGCCACACCGGCAAAAGCGGAGGAGATCACGAAGATCAGCAGCTTATAAAAGGTCACATTGATGCCCATGGCCTTGGCGGCGATCTCGTTATCCCGGATGGCTGTGACCGCCCGTCCGTGCTTGCTGCGGATGAGATTCTGGCAGAGGAACAGCACGATCAGCACCACCACAAACGCCACGATGAACAGGGAGGAGGGCTTGTAGGTCTTGGTATTCAGCCCCATCGCGCCACCGAACCAGGGCAGATTCTTAAACACATTCCGCACAATTTCGCCGAATGCCAGCGTCACGATCGCCAGATAGTCACCCTTCAGTCGCAGAGCGGGCAAGCCGATGATAAACCCGAACACCGCCGCACACAGTCCGCCGATGATCATCGCAATGATCAGCACCAGCAGCGGGTTGTTGAGCACCGGGTGGAGCAGATTCGCGCAGTAGCAACCGATATAGGCACCCACGCACATGAACCCGGCGTGCCCCAGACTCAGCTCGCCCAGAAAGCCCACCACCAGATTCAGCGATACCGCCATGATGATGCTGTAGGCGATACGGGACAGCAGCCCCACGGTGGAGCGGCCCAGTACACCACCGCTGCTCAGACCGATCATCACCGCCACAAAGACAATCAGGATGAAATACGTAATACTATACTTGAGCTTAAAGCCCTTTTTGATGCTTTGTAAATATCCCATAGCGTTACACCTTCACCCTTCTCTTTTTCCCCAGGATGCCGATGGGCTTCACCAGCAGAATGATGATCAGCAGGCTGAACTCGATCGCCGTCGTATACGCGCTGATGGCGGGGACACTCAGGCAAATCTTTTCGATCAGGCCCAGCAGCACGCCGCCGACCATGGCACCGGGGATGGAGCCGATGCCGCCGATCACCGCCGCCGTGAACGCTTTGATACCGGGCATAGCGCCCAGCGTCGGGCTGGTGGAGGGGATCTGCATGAGGTAGAACAGGCTGGCGAAGGCCGCCAGCGCCGAGCCGATGGCAAAGGTGATCATGATGATGCGGTTCACATTGATGCCCATGAGCTGAGCCGCACCCCGATCCTCCGACACCGCTTGCATGGCGCGGCCGGTGCGGGTACGTCCCACAAACAGCGTCAGCGCCGCCATAATGAGCGCGCCCACCACCAGTGTGATGATGGTGCCGGTGCTGATCTGTGCGCCGGCGATATTCACCTTGCTGAAGGCCGGAAGGGTCACGGGACGGGACTGTGCGCCGAAAATCAGCTGCGCCATACTCTGCAGGAAATAGCTGACACCGATAGCGGTGATCAGAACCGCCAGCGGAGAAGCGCCCCGCAACGGTTTATAGGCCAGCCGCTCGATCACAATGCCCGCCAGTGTACAGACAACGATGGATACGAGAATGCCCACCCAGGGGCTGCCGGTGATATTCAGGGTCACCAGAATGGCATAGGCACCCACCATGATGATATCGCCGTGGGCAAAATTCAGCAGCTTGGCGATACCGTACACCATGGTGTACCCCAGAGCGATCAGCGCATAGATGGCACCGAGGCTCAATCCGTCTAACAGTATGCTCATAGGCTTATCTCCTCTTTCTCATTCTACCGCCGGCTTACACCGGATAAAGGATAAGACACCGCCGTCTTATCCTTTATCCGAAATAACCCGGTACGGCAATTCGCCCGGCGGCCGGGCCGGCGTACACGAACGGAAAACCGTTGGTGTATGCCGGCCCGCAGGCTGCCCGACCGACCGGCCGAAGTCATCCGGGTCAATTACTTGCTCAGGTCCACGATGACAGGATCCTTGTCGCAGGCGCCGCTGGTCTCCCAGGTCATCTTACCGGTGGTGCCGGTGTAGCTGAAGCTCTTATTGGTGATGGCCGCCTTCACCTTGTTGCACAGATCGCTGGCGGAGATGGAGGCGCTGTCCACGCCGGCAGCCTTCATGCCCTCAAAGATGACATACACCGCATCGTAGGCATCCGCCGCAAACTGGTCGGGGTCAGAGCCGAACTTCGCCTTGTAGGCGGACACAAAAGTGGAAACCTTGCTGTCGGTGCTCTCCACATCGAAGGGGGTGATGTAACGGATCTTGTTGGTCACGGTATCGTCCAGCTGAGTCTTGATGCCGTCGAAGCCGTCGCATCCGAACAGCTCAGCGGTCACGCCCTTGGCCACGCAGGCCTTGGCCACCAGACCGGCCTCGGTGTAGTAGAAGGGCATGAAGATCACTTCGCAGTCCTTCAGAGCCTCCACCTGGGTGGAGAAATCCTTGTTGTTTTCCTTATCGAAGGTCTGCACCTTGAATTCCTTGCCCTCAGCCTTCATCTCTGCCTCGAAAGCGGTGTAGATGCCGGTGGAATAGGAATCGCTGGTGTCATAGATCGCGCCGATCTTCGTATAGGTCTTGGTCAGCTCTTTCGCCGCCAGCGTGCCCTGGTCGGGGTCGCCGAAGCACACACGGAAGATGTTGTCGCCCTTCTCGATGATCGCCTGCTCCGAAGCAGAGGGGGTGATGGCGAACACATTATCCTGCACCGCCTTGTCGGCAAACGCCTTGCAGGAGGCAGAAGTCACGCTGCCCAGAGAAATCTTCATCCCGGCATCGTACAGCGCGTCATAGCCGGTGCTGGCATCCTCGGCGGTGGCCTTATCGTCCTTCATTTCAAAGGACAGCTTGACCCCATTCAGACCGCCGGCGGCATTGATCTCCTCCACAGCCAGCTGAGCGCCGTGCTGCACGGAAATGCCGTAGGAAGAAGCATCGCCGGTCAGAGGACCGGTGCAGCCGATCATAATGGTGTCGCCGCCGGAATTGCCGCCGCAGCCGACACAGGCCAAAGCCAACAGAGCAACTGCCATCACAACAGCAGTCATACGGGTAAACTTTTTCATAACGCATCTCTCCTTATCTAAAATAGATGACCAAAGTATATATCAAACAGGTGTATACCCCTGTTTTGATACCAACAACAGAAAAACGGTTCTGCTAAAAGTAGCAGAACCGTTTGTTACGCCCGCTTTATGCGGGATTTGACAAACTCGGTATCTGCTTCTTCCACTTCGCTACCAGTACGACCAGTAGAGCCGCCAGCATAATAATTCGCCCAATAATGGCGCAATTCGCCAGAGCCGGCAGGCTAATGCATACCAAAACAAAAACGGACACCACCCACAGGGCGATGTCCGACAGAGCAACAGCAGACGCAGAGGCGCAGCAGGAAGAAGCCGGAGTCTCAAAACAGGCACCGGTGGATGATGTACGTGTCATAGCGTAAGCAAACATCCTTGTCATCTCCCTTTCGCGATTTTTTGCCATTATACGCCCGATTTTTCGGCTTGTCAAGGGGTTTTGGCAAGTTTGTACACATTTCACACTCGCTTTTGTGCTTAAAAGCGAAAAATGGGCAAAACAGCAAAGTCATTCCACAATTCCGGCAAGATTTTCCAGCCACAGCGCGGCAGAAGCGTCCGACGGCATCCGCCAATCCCCCCGGGGGGACAGGGTGGCCGAACCCACCTTAGGGCCGTCGGGCATACAGGAGCGCTTGAACTGCTGGCCGAAAAACCGCCGCAGAAATGCCCGCAGCCACTTTTCAATGGTGGTTTCGTCATAAGCGCCCCGGAAAGCGTAGCGCGCCAGCCGATAGATCTTGCGGGGCGCAAACCCGAATCGCAGCGTGTAATAGAGGAAGAAATCGTGCAGCTCATAGGGACCCACCAGATCCTCGGTTTTCTGGGCGATGGTGCCGTCCGCCTGGGCGGGCAGCAGCTCCGGGGACACGGGGGTATCCAGAATATCCTCCAGCACCGCTTTCAGCGCCGGGGCGGCATGCTCCGCCTCGTAGCGCACCATGTACCGCACCAGCGTTTTCGGCACCGAGGCGTTGACCCCGTACATGGACATATGATCGCCGTTATAGGTCGCCCAGCCCAACGCCAGCTCCGACAGATCGCCGGTGCCCACCAGAATACCGCCGGTCTCGTTGGCGATGTCCATGAGCACCTGGGTGCGCTCCCGAGCCTGTCCGTTCTCATAGGTCACATCGTGCACCGCCGGGTCATGGCCGATATCGGCGAAATGCTGCATCACGGCGGCGGAAATATCCACCTCCCGCAGGGTGACCCCCAGACAGCGGCACATCTGCTGCGCGTTACGGTGGGTACGCTCGGTGGTGCCGAAGCAGGGCATGGTCACCGCCACAATATCGGTGCGGGGACGCTCCAGCAGATCCATCGCCCGCACCATCACCAACAGCGCCAGACAGCTGTCCAACCCGCCGGAAATGCCCACCACGGCGGTTTTTGCATGGGTATGAGCCAGCCGCTTTTTCAGCCCGTAGCTCTGGATGCGGAAGATAGCCTCCGCTCGCTCCCGCACCCGGGCATCGTCCGGCGGCACAAAGGGGTTGGCGTCCACCGGGCGGGTCAGAGACACCTCCCGCATGGGCTGGGCAAAGGAGACCGTGCGGAGATCTGCCGCCGGCAGCGGCACAAATCCGGTCATGCGGTGGCGTTCCGCCGTCAGCCGGGCGGTGTCAATCTCGCTGATCAGCAGCGGCGCATCTGCAAAAGGCTTGTTTTCCGCCAGAATGGTACCGTTCTCCGCAATCAGGTGGTGGCGGGAGAATACCAGATCCTGGGTCGATTCCTCCGGGCCGGCGCTGCAATACGCATAGCCGCAGAGCAGCCGCGCGGAGGTGGAGGACACCAGTGTGCGCCGATAGCCCTCCTTCCCCACCACCTCGTTGGAGGCAGACAGATTGAGCATCAGCGTAGCACCGCCCCTGCACAGCTCCTCCGCCGGCGGGCAGGGTACCCACAGATCCTCGCATATTTCCACCCCGAAGCAATAGCCGGGCATCGTCTCATGGGTGAACAGCAGACGGCTGCCGAAGGGCACCGTCTGCCCGCACAAAGTCACGGTCGCATCAGCCGGCAGCCCGTCGCCGGAGGTAAACTGCCGCAGCTCATAAAACTCGCCGTAGTTGGGCAGATATCGCTTGGGCACCACCCCCAGCAGCCGGCCGTTATGCAGCACCGCCGCCGCATTATAGAGCTTATTCTGCCATAAAAGGGGCAGCCCCACCGCCACCACCGGATACAGCCCCGCCGTGGCGGCGCAAAGCTCCTCCAGTGCGGTCCGTGCCCCGGCTTGCAGCACCGTCGAATAAAACAGGTCGCCGCAGGTATATCCGGTGACGCACAGCTCCGGCAGAACCAACAGCTGCACCCCGACCGCATCCGCCTGCCGGATGCGGTCGATGATCTCGGCGGTGTTGTGACGTGTATCCGCCACCACCGGGTGCAGTGTACCGGCGGCAACCTGAATGAATCCGTCTCTCATTGTGTCGTTCCTCCCCCACACGGGTATGCTATACGGGGATAGTATACCACAGGCGGCCGCATTTGACAACATTCTCCGGCGGCTTTTTTGATGAGCACGGAAAAGCGGCAGGCGTGCCGCCTGCCGCTCCCCTTCTCTTTCTGCGCATCCGTCGCTTTATTCGGCATCGCCGTCTTTCGGGCGATAGGAGATCCATTCCACATTGCTCTCCCGGCTGCGGCGCTCCATGGTCTGACGCACCGCCGCCCGCAGGCTCTCCGCCTTTTGCACCGCCGTCTCCCCGGTGGGGACAAAGGGACCGTCGATATACACCACCATCCGGGGACGTTTACCGATGCGGGCCTTCTGGTAGGTGACGGTCATAGCGTACACCGGCGCTCCCAGCTTCACCGGATATTTGAAGGATGTGGCCGGGAACGGCCGGATGCCGGTATAGTATTCCCACACATGGGCCTCCGGATATATCACGATCCCGCAGCCCTGTCCCAGACGCGTTTCCATCGCCCGCTGCAGCGCCCGCATCCCATGCACCGTATCCGCCACCGGCAGCGCCCCCAGATGGGGCAGCAGCCGACCGATCACCGGCAGCCCGTAATTGGCCGGGCTGACCAACGTATAAATGCGCCGGGGGAACAGGCAATGAGCCGGAGTGAACACGTCTCCCACCGGCTGGGTATGGTTGCCGTAGAGGAACAGACCGTCTTTCCCGGCGGAGCGAAGATTTTTCCGTCCCCGAATATGCATCCGCAGTCCCAGCCGACAGTAAAAGGACGACACCAGCAGCGCCAGCGCATACACCACCGCCGCCCACAGCCGGGGCAGAAAGCCCCTGTGCACATAGACATACTCCTCCGGCAGCCGCAGCTCCTGCCGGGGAGACTCCACAAAATCGTCGGTGAAATGCGCGTAATACCGGGTCTCTCTCACGACAACTCCCCCTGCCACCCGGCAATATCCGACGGGTCAAAGGCATAGCTGAGGAGTTTGCCGTACACCTGCTCATAGCAGGCCTTTTTCAGCGCATAATCCCGCTCCCCCAGCATGGCGGCGTTCTCCCTGTGGGTTTTCGCCGGGTCGGGACGCAGCAGCCCCAGCACATGCACCACATACCGTACCTTTTTGAAATCCGGCGATTCGTTCTCCTCCGTGTCCACAATCTCCACAAAGCAGGACAGCACCGGCACCTGCAACCGGGCGGCGTAATAATATGCACCCTTTTTCGGCGGGCGGGGCTTGCGATAATTGAACCACATCTCCTGCTCCGGATACAGCAGCACCGTCTCCCGCTTTTCTACCAGCTTTTCCCGCAGCACCGCCATAAAATCCCGGGACAGATACCGGGGATCCACCGAGATCGGGATGGTGTCGGCATAGTTCATGAGAAAGCCCACCATGCCATTCATGGCAAAATTGGAGGTCTGGCTGATGATATTCAGCCGGGGCAGCCCCGCCTGCTGCACCAGATACCGAATGGCGGTATTCTCAAAGGGGCTGAAATGATTGCTGGTGATGATCACGCCGCCCAGATCGGCGGGGATCGTCTCCAATCCTACAATGGATGTCGTTTGATTGATCTTGCCGGTCATATAGTCCGCCAACGTCACCGCCGTCAGCCGCTTCATGCGGTAGGACAGGCGGCGGCGCTTTTTCATGTAGCCGTCGGTGATAGCCTTGCTCTCGGCGGGGGTCAGCACCGGGTCATGCAGCTCTACCTTATGATAAAACTCCCCGCTCTGGGCACAGTCGCGGATGTTCCGTATCACCGGCGTGCGATCGCCTCCGGGTATCATAAGCGCACCGCCACCCCGCTCTCCGCCAGTTTTCTGAAGGTCTTATCGGACCGGGTGATCTCCACGCCCCGGGTCACCAGCCGCTCCATACACTCCGCATCCGACCGCTTTTGCTCATCGGAATAGGCCGCCTTGAAGGCGCGCAGCTCGTCCTCGTATCCGCTCTCCGCCGCATAATGCCAGAATACATCCCCATACTGGATACCGTCATAACACCAGGGCTTGGAGAACAGATTATAGTGGATCAGGCACGGGTGCGCCAACGGCTCACCGGGGCCGGGCATGGCATCCCATTCCGCCGGAAGATACCGCATATGCCCTTTGCACATGGCATTAATATAGTCCTGATCGGGGGCGATGGTATCCAGATGATAGGTGTTGAGCAGGTGCAAAAACCGCTCCTCGAACCCCGCCTCACGCAGCTTTTTCAGATTCATCAGCAGCATCCCGGAATTGACATAGCCGCCGGGATCGGCACCCACCGCCTGTTCGGTATACCGCACCAGCTCCGGCACGCCGGAAATGGACAGATCCGGACAAGCGCCCAGCAGCGCCTCTCCCAGCTCCATATCATACAGCTGCGCCACATCCTCGGTGAATACCACGTCGCTGTCCACGTACACACCCTTGTCGTATTCCGGAAACAGCGTCGGAATGAACAGCCGGAAATAGATGGTCAGCGTAAAATAGTCGCACCGCAGCCGGTTGCCCATACAGTCGTTGATGGACTCAAGCCCCTTCTCCAGTGACCGGAAATCCACCCGGAAATTCTCGGTCTCCAACGCCTGAATTTTTTGCTGATGGGCAGCATCCAGCCCCTGGTGCAGCACGATCGCCCGATAACGGCGGGCGGGGTCCGCGTGAGCAACGGCCGAGCGCAGCGCCACCGCCAGCAGGGGGGCATAGTTATCGTCGATGGAAAAAAATACCGGTATCTCCTGTGTCATTGTTTCTTCTCCTCTCGGTAGCGGGCATACAGCCCATCATAGTCTTGCAGCCCCAGCACCTCATGCACCCGCTGCTCCTCCCACGGTTTCACCGTCACGGTGCGGACATACGGGAAAAAGCGGAATCGGGTGGAGAAATGCTGAAACACTGTGTCCGGCCGAGGATCGGCCTGTTCGTTATAGCGGCGGGGCGCCAGACGCTTGCGCGCCAGCTTGTTGAGGGCCGTCTGATCCGGCATGAACATTTCCTTCTCCCGGCACAGCGCCCGACAGCGGGCAAAAAGTCCGCTGCGGCGGATCTCCGCCATATTCAGCAGCAGCACACCGGAATTGACGTAATTCCGCCGCCGGCGGCCGCCGCGGAAAAACCAGCTCCCGTACCGATCCAACACCCCGCACAGCTCCACTCCGGTCATATCCTGCCCATAAAAGGTACTGAAATCCCGGCGGCACAACACATCGCTGTCCAGATACAGCAGCCGCTCCGGCATCTCCGGCACCAGATCCGCATACAGCCGCAGCATACACAGGGGTGTGAACCGCGTACCCATATTGGCGATGGGCGGATCCTGCGAAAACGCTTCGGTCAGGTCTACCCGTGTCACCCGGCTGTCCGGATGGGTATCCTGCGCGACCCTTTGCAGTCTTGCGGCAAAATCCGGAGGCATCGGGCGGCGTGATCCCTGTTCCGCATCCACCGCGGCGGTCAGCAGAAATATATGCAGCGGCCGCCGCATATGCTCCAGCACCGACAGGGTGGACAGCAGCACACCGTCCGCCACACAGGCATCCCCGCAAAACAGCAGGTTGATCCTATCCTCTTCGTTCATGCACACACCCCTTGCTTTCGCATTGACGAAAGCGTTTTTCTTACGGGACGGAAACGACCCTTGCCGCAGCACAAACGGGCTGCACCGCCACATAACCCGGTGGTCGCACGGCTGTCCGAGACCGCAGCATCGCCGATGAATGGCGAGCCTTCCCGTCCGCCCCTCTGCCAATTGCCGTTAGTATACCCGCATCCGGCCATGCTGGCAACCTACCGTTGCGGAAGCATGATTCTACCGTGCGATCGAACAGCGGTAGAATTCTGCCGAATTTTCAGCAAAATGCCCGATGCCGACTATCCCACCGGTGGATTGTCCCAATTCCCGCGAAACTTTCCCGCTACCCGCACTCTACCGACGGTAGAATGCAAAAAAAGAGAGGACGAGCGCAGCCTGCGTCTGTCCTCTCTTTGCGTATATGTTACGGTTCACCGGCTCACAGGCCGTACCGCTCCGGGCGTTTGATCCGATTCCATGCCTCGTACGCCTTTTTTGCGTCGGTTTCCTCCAGCCGAACGGTCTCCTCCGGCTCCGCCTGAGCCACCGCGGGCAGGGACTCCGTCTCCGACGCCGGTGCCGTCATCTCCGGCGCTCCGATCGCGGCATCCGTCCCGACCGATACGTCGCTCACGTCCGGTCCCTCGACGGACGGCTTCGGAATCGCCAGCCCCTCCATGATGCGGTACAGCTTGCCGTTATACCGAAAACGATAGTGTCTGCGTCCTTCCGTATGCTCGCCCAGCGTGAAAAACTCGCCGGGTGCAAACTCCCGTTCCCCCCGCGGCTCCCGTCCGGCCGCCGTGCGCGCGCCGCCGGAACGGCCCGTGCGTTCCGGCGCCGGCTGTCTCTGCGGGCGGTTGCCCGCCGACTGCCGGGCGGCTCCGTTACCGCCGTTCGGCTCCCGATTCTTATTGGGGCGGTTCTGTCCGCCTCTCGGTCTGTATCCTGCCATCGTGGTTCCTCGCTTTCCGTGTCTGCCGACGCGCCCGGACGATCCGAACGGGGCGCAGCCCGATTCCTGTTTATTGTACAGCGGGACACCGGTCGATGTCAAGGGGAAAATCCGTCTCCCACCGAAAAACGCCCCGTTTTACACGGAGCGTTTTTCCACGTCAGGAAGCTTTCATCTGTAAACGGAACTTGTCGGAGATCATGGCGATGAACTCGGAATTGGTGGGCTTTCCGCGGCTATTATGGATAGTGTAACCGAAATAGGAATTCAGCACATCCACATCGCCCCGATCCCAGGCCACCTCAATGGCATGCCGGATTGCCCGCTCCACCCGCGAGGAGGTGGTGTCGTGCTTCTTCGCCACCGCCGGATACAGGCGTTTGGTCACGGCATTGATGATGCTACCGTCCTCGATAGCCATGAGGATGGAATCCCGCAGATACTGGTAGCCCTTGATATGCGCCGGGACGCCGATCTGATGAATGATCTCTGTCACCTGCATCTCCAGAGACTGCCCGGCGGCGGTGTCGGTTCCCGCCTCCCGGCGTATCTGCACCGGCGGATGATCTCCGCACAGCGTCAGTATCCGCGCCGCCATCTCTCCCACGTCAAACGGCTTCAGAAAATAATAGTCTGCGCCGGCATTCAGCGCTTCCCGCTCCAGCGCCGGATTGTCGAAGCCGGACATGATCATCATCATGGGTCGCTTGGACAATCCCAGACCGTCCAGCGCCTTCAGCACGCCGATGGCATCCAGCCGGGGCAGGAAAAAGTCCAGCAGCACCACATCCGGCTCCTGCCGGACGATGACATCCAGCAGACTTTTTCCGTCCTTTTCCGTGGTGATTACGTCCAGACCGCGAGATTTCATCCCATTGGCACACGGAACAGCAAAAAATTCGCTGTTATCGGCTAATAGGACACGGATTTTTCTACTCATACGCTTATTTCTCTCCCTTTTCATTTGATGTTGTATAGATATTACCATAAATTGGCAATTTTGACAAGATGAAAAATTCCATTTTTTGGTATTTTTTTCGATGGAGTTTCGCTTTTGTTGAGAAAAATCCGTAATATTCTTGCATCTTGTCGAAGATGCCCCTCCTCTGCGCCAATAGGGAGAAAACACGGCGCATGAGGCCGATATCGACCGCGCAGAGATTGGCGCAAGGGCCGCCACAGGCCCGGCCCAAGAGCCGGGCAAGACAAAAACGCCGTCCGGGCAAGCTGTCCGAACGGCGCTGTCTGTACAATTCTGTTTATGGGTGCATCTCGTTTTCGTCCATATACCCCTCAGCTCAGCAGCTGAAATCCCATGATCACCGCCCCCAACACCACCAGCACCACGCCGGTGGCTCGGTTGAGGGTTTTCGGCTGTGCCTTATTGGCGAACACGGCAGCGATACGCGCCCAAGCCAGTGTGAAGGCAATGCACAGCAGCCAGACGGTCACATCCGGCAGCCCGCCGATGGCAAAATGGGACACGGAGCCGGTCAACGCCGTAAAGGTCATGATGAACACGCTGGTGCCCACGGCGGTCTTCAGCTCATACCCCAGCACGCTGGTGAGGATCAGCAGCATCATCATGCCGCCGCCGGCGCCCACAAAGCCGCAGATGAACCCGATCAGCGCCCCGCACACCAGCGACTGGATTGCCCGTTTCTTTGCCGAGGTGGCCGCCATGGATTCCTTGGTGGTCATCACCGGCCGCACAATGAATTTGATACCCAGCAGAAACGTCATAAACACCGAGAATCCACCCATGGTAGTCGACGGCACCAGGCTGGCGATATAGCTGCCCACCACCGTGAAAGCCAACACACTGACAAGCATCACCAACCCGTTCTTGATGTCCAGATTCTTATTCTTATGATAGGTATAGGCGGAGACCGCGCTGGCCAGCACGTCGGAGGACAGGGCGATCCCCACCGCCATATACGGATCCATGTGCAGGAAGGTGATCAGCATGGGACTGATCACCGCCGCCGCGCTCATCCCGGCAAAGCCGGTGCCCAGACCGGCTCCCATTCCGGCGAAAAAGGTGACTAAAATCGTCTTAAACAGTTCCATCGTTTACAGGCCCTCCGCAAGGATCGCATCCAAATTTTTTCCGATCACGGCGAGCGCCCCGAAAAAGGTGCGGCGCATCTCCTCGTCCATATCCGCAAACAAACGCGTCACAAATTCATTTTGCAGCCGCTGTCCCCGGACGATCACCGTCCGCGCCTTTTCGGTGCAGAACAGCTCTGTCTTGCGCCGGTCTCCCGGAACGGGCCGGCGCTCCAGATACCCGGCCCGCACCAGCCGTTCCACATACGCCGATACCAGATTCGCCTTGATGTGGCGCAGCTCCACGATGGCACCGGCCGTCTTGCAGTCCGGATTGTTGCCCAGAAACATCAGAATGTCAAACGCCGTCTGGGGCAGCTCCAATTCCCGGCAAAGGGGCTTGCATACCGCCCCATACGCCAGCGCAATCTTGCGGGTCAGTTCAATACTCAGTCTCATACGCACTCCAAATAGTTCAAATTATGAATTGTTCAACTTTTGAAGTATTATATCCGCAAATTATCCGTTTGTCAACCTCCTTTTCACCATTCGCCGCTATCGACAGCAGAAAACGCCGCCCCCCGGTCTCCCGATGGGGCGGCGCTGAAACCTTCGCATTGTTTTCTCCGGCCCGGTCATTCTCCGGCCCGAATATACCCGGCACCGAATGCATGGGGCAGCAATTCCCCCAGCGTATACCGTTCATAAGTGTCCGCACCGGTCGCCAGAAGCACCGAAAGATCCGGCGGGCAGAATTCCGCCAGCACCTGGCGGCAGGCGCCGCAGGGCGGATAGCCGCCCCGAATCTCCCCTTCACGGCCACCGGCCACCGCCAGCATGGAGAAGCGCCGCGCCCCCTCGCTGACCGCCTTGAGAATGGCGGTGCGCTCGGCGCAGACGGTAGAACCGTAGGCGGCATTTTCCACATTGCAGCCGGTGAACACCCGGCCGTCCTCGCTCAACAGCGCTGCCCCCACCCGATAGTGGGAATAGGGCGCATATGCACCCTGCGCCGCCTCGATGGCCAGATGACACAAGCTCCGTTCATCCATCACACCGGCTCCTTTCTCACCGCAGGCCACAGACTGGATCCGTCACCCCGGAAATCCACGCCCAGATACTCCGCCGCCGTCGCCCCGATATCCGCAAAGGTGGGGCGGGTCCCCAGGTCCACCGGCCGCACCGGCGTGCCATACAGCAGAAACGGTGTATATTCCCGACTGTGATCGGTGCTGGCATCTCCGGGGTCACAGCCGTGGTCGGCGGTGATCATCAGCACATCCTCCGGCTGCATCCCCGCCAGAAACTCCGGCAGCCATCGGTCAAAAACGCCGAACGCCCGACCGTAGCCCTCCACATCCTGCCGATGGCCGTAGAGCATATCGAAATCCACCAGATTGATAAAGCACAGACCGGCGAACGGCTCCTTCTGCGCCCGCAGGGCGGCGGCCATGCCCTCCCCGTTATCCCGGGTACGCTCGGCACGGGTGATCCCCCGCCCGGCAAAAATATCGCCGATCTTCCCCACCGCCCAGACGGTCTGTCCGGCAGCCTTGAGGGCGTCGAGCAGTGTCTCCTTCGGCGGCTCCAGCGAAAAATCGTGCCGATTGGCAGTGCGGGTGAAACCGGTCTCCGGCGACCCCACAAAGGGCCGGGCGATGACCCGTCCCACCGCATAGTCGCCGGTGAGGATCGACCGCGCCGCCCGGCAATAGGCATACAGCTGCTCCGGCGGCACCAGTTCCTCGTGGGCGGCGATCTGAAACACGCTGTCCGCCGAGGTATACACGATCAGATCCCCGGTCTCCAGATGCTGCCGACCGTAATCCCGGATCACATCGGTGCCGGAATAGGGACGGTTGCATAGCACACCCCGCCCGGTGGCAGCGCAGAACGGCTCCAGCACCTGCGGCGGAAATCCGTCCGGAAAGGTGGGCAGCGGCCGCTCCGACACTACACCGGCGATCTCCCAATGGCCGATGGTGGTATCCTTGCCCGCCGAGCGCTCGGTCATGCGGGCATAGGCCGCCAGCGGCTCCTGCGCCGGAGGACGGAAATCCTGTCCGTCGATATTGAACAGCCCCAGCCGTCCCATGGTATCCGCCCGAAAATCCCGGGCGGCGGCGATCCGCCGCAGGGTATGGCAGTCATGATCCCCGAAAGCGGCGGCGTCCGGCGCTTCCCCGATGCCGCAGGAATCCAATACGATCAGAAACACCCGTTTCATACGCCTGCCTCCGTTTTCGGCGACACGGCGGTTTCCAGCGCCAGCCACATCATGTCGGTGAAGGAATTCTGCCGCTCCTCCGAGGTGGTGCTCTCGCCGGTTATGAGGTGGTCGGACACGGTGCAGATGGCCAGCGCCTGCCGTCCCAGCCGCGCCGCCGTCATATACAGCGCCGCCGCCTCCATCTCCACCGCCAGCACCCCCATCTTGGCCCACAGCGCCGTGCTGCGCTGTGCCGGCGGCAGATCGTCCTCGTCGTTATAGAACCGATCGGAGGACAGCAGATTTCCCACATGCACCGGCAGCCCCATCCGCGCGGCGCTGTCGGCGCACCGCCGCAGCACCGGATAGGACGCGATGGGGGCAAAGGTGCCCGGCAGCCGGAACTGTCCGGCGAACGCCGAATCGGTGCATGCCGCCTGCCCGAGAACGATATCCCGCAGATGCACCGACGGATCCATCGCTCCGGCAGAGCCGACCCGCAGGATCGTCTGCACGCCATAGGCCTCATACAGCTCCCGGGCATAGATGCCGATGGAGGGCATCCCCATGCCGCTGGCCATCACGCTGACCGGTACCCCCCGATAGATACCGGTATAGCCCTGCACCCCGCGCACACGATTCACCAACCGGGGTTCATCCAGAAAATGCTCCGCAATATACTGTGCCCGCAGGGGATCGCCGGGCATCAGCACCGTGTCGGCAAAATCGCCAGGCTTAGCCGCAATATGCGGCGTCGGACATGAAATCATACATAGGTGCTCCTTTCCTCTCATTCTTCCGCCTGCGCCAGCCGCACCAGACGGCTGGTGCCCAATCGATCGGCGCCCAGCGCCAGAAAATCGGCGGCATCCTGCCAGGAGGCGATACCCTCCGCCGCCTTGACCCGTACCTGCGGAGCCGCATATTGCCGGAACAGCGCCACATCCTCCCGGGTGGCGCCGCCGGCGGAAAAGCCGGTGGAGGTCTTGATATAGTCGGCACCGGCACGAGATACGATCTCGCAGGCGCGAATCTTCTCCGCCTCGGTAAGCAGGCAGGTCTCCGCAATCACCTTGAGGATCCGCTCGCCGCAGACCTCTTTGACCCGGCGGATCTCTTCCTCCACGGCGGTATCCCGCCCGGCCTTCAGCCCGCCGATATGCAGCACCATATCCACCTCGTCCGCGCCGTCCGCTATGGCCCGCGCCGCTTCCGCGCATTTGATCTCCGGCAGACTGTATCCGGTCGGAAAGCCGATGACGGTGCACACCGGCAAACGCCCCCGCAGATGATCGGCCGCCGCCCGGACATATACCGCCGGGATACACACCGATGCGGTATGATACCGCAGACCCTCATCGCACAGCTGCCGGATCTGCTCCCAGGTGGCCGCCGGAGACAGCAGCGTATGATCCACCCGCGCCAGAATCGCCTGTTTGTCCATGACGCTCAACTCCTCGTTCAAACTGTGAATCCAGTATACCTCATTTCGGTCCAAAAGTAAACACAGAACTTGGCGCCGCAGACCCACCGTCCGGCTTTTCGTCCGGGTGCACGGAATCGGCGGGAAACACCGCCGTATCGCACGCACTTTCTGCGCACCGCGGCGATAAACTGCCACCAAAGCCGCCTATGGTCACCCGGCGTATCTTTCCGGGAGACCGAACAGATGCACACGACCGCGCAGCCGATCCACAGCGCAGATGCAAAACGGCCTTTGCCCAATACCGGGCAAAGGCCGTTTCAGATTGCTATGAACCGATGATCAAGCGAAACGCGCAGCCATCAGCGTCGGGTACGCGTCGTCCACGATACGCACCATCCGGCGCACCAAAGCCAGGCACTCCTGACCCACGGTCTGAGGGTCGATAATGGCATCCAGCTCAGCGCGGGTGTCCCGGTCGTTGTCCACATAGAATTTCACCCAGCGGTACTTGCTGTTCAGCTGATTGCAGCACAGCAGACCGGCGGCCTGCTTCTCCTCCGAGAAGTTACAGATTTCCCAGCACGCCAGCTGTACCAGCCCTTCGCCGTCCTTATCGAAGAACACCATGATCGGAATCGACTTCAGGTTATCCCCGGTGTAGGTCACGGATACGACGAACTCGCCCTTATCCTGATACTTGATGCCCTCCTGATCCATGTAGGACATGAACGCCTGCTTGTAAGAATATGCCATATTGCCAGCCTCCTTATGTACTTTTCGTTCAGTATACCACAGGGAATCCTGTGGCGCAAGAGAAAAAACGATTTTTTCCATCCATCATTTTCATGAAATCGGACGGCCGGTCAGTCAAGTGTCTGACCGCGGAACACCCGGTCAATCTCCTCGCCGGTAAGATGGTTCTTCACCAGCAGAACACCGACCATCCGATCCAACGCCGCCCGATTCTCGGTCAGCAGCCGCACCGCCTCTTCCATCTGCTCCGCCAGAATGGCGTTGACCGCCTCCCGCACCCGCACGGACAGCTCCCCGCTGCGCATGGCCTGGGAGCTGATGGCCGCCAGACCGAACTGACCGTCCATGCCGTAATTGCAGATTAGCTGCTCCGCCAGCCGGGTAGCTGACTCCAGATCACCGGAAGCGCCGGTGGACAGGCCTTCCTCCTGTCCGTAACATACCATCTCCGCCGCCCGGCCGCCCAGCGAGGTGCGGATACGCGCCAGTAGTTCCTTTTTGGTATATAGCGCTTTCCCCTCGTGATCGCCGTGCTGCATATAGCCGCCGTGGTCACCCCGCGCCACGATGGTCAGATAGGAAGGCGTCTCCCCGCTCTGCCAGCACAGAAATGCGTGGCCGGTCTCATGCCGTGCCACCCGCTCCAGCAGCTCCCGGCTCCAGGGCTTGGCCTCGCCGCTCTGGTGGGTTTCAAAAGCCTCCTCCAGAATCGCGTCCGTCACTGTCTGCGCACCGCTGCGCAGCGCCGCGCGCAGCGCCATCTCCAGAATGGACTCCAGCGAAGCCAGACTCATACCGGTGGAACGCAGCGCCAGATTATCCACCTGCCCGTCGGACAGGGCGAAATTCTGCTTTTTCTGCATCTGCATCCGGATATACCGGATGCGGTCATCCTTATCCGGCAGGTCAATGCACACCTTCCGGTCGAACCGCCGCACCAGCGCCGCATCGAGACTCTTGTCCCCGCCCGGCTCCACATCGTAATTGGTGGCCGCCAGCACAAACACCGGCTTGGTGGGGTCGCTCTTAAAGCCGTCCATCTCGGTCAGGAATGCTGTCAGCGTCGCCTCGGTGCCCGCCGTCGCCTCGCCCCGGCGCTCCCGCCCGATGGCGTCGATCTCATCCACAAACAGGATGGCCGGTGCATAACGGCGGGCGGTGCGGAACAGCTCATGCACCTTTTCCGGGCCTTCGCCCACATATTTCTTCAGGAACTGGTTGCCCTCGGCGGCGATGAACGTCACACCGGATTCACAGGCCATGGCCTTGGCCAGCATCGTTTTGCCGGTGCCGGGAGGGCCATACAGCAGCACCCCGCGGGGCGGACGCACACCGGTGCCCAGAAACTTTTTCGGATCCCGCAGGTAATCCACAAAGTATTGCAGCTCACCCTTGGCATCCTTCGCACCGATAACCTGATTGAAACGGACATCGGGGCGGGACATCCGGCTGAGCACATTTCTGGCATCCTCCGGATCCACCGCCGTTTCCAAACGGAAATCAAACAGACGGATCTCCGCCTGTGCGCCGTCATCCGACACCTTCTGGGCCGTTTCAAACACCACGATCCGGTTGGAACTGGCCAGACGGCGCATACTCTCCTGCTGGTGCAGCTGCACGCTGATACGCCGCATTGCCCCCGCAAAAGGATCGGTGGTATCCTCCAGCAGCACCGTCCCCCGCACACCGATGCGCTGATAGGACAGCCGCTCCTCCGTATTCAGCGGCAGACGGGGCGTTTCCAGAATATACACCGGCATGGCGCTCATCTGCTCCCGCACATAGCGCAGCACATCCCGGGCTTCCGACTCCGCATCCGCGATATTCAGATAAGTTTGCCGATCCGCACGCAGACCCTCGGACGGATCCACCAGCACCGCTTTCACATCCTGACTGCGCAGCACCTCCTGCGCCTGCTCCAGCGTCGCCGCCCCAAAGAACCGGCAGCAATCCGCCAGCCCGCGGCAGCGCTCCACCGTTTCGGGGGAGGCAAACACCAGCACACACGGCAATTCGTCGCTCTTGAACAGGCTGCGGGTCTCCGCATCCGTCGGCAAATCCACCGACATGCGCACCTCTTTAATGCGTCCGGTGAAATCTCCGCCCTTTTCGGAGGAGACCAGACGCAGCAGCTCATACAGCTCGCTATTCAGGAAATTCGCCGCCCGGCCGCGGATCATACGGGCGTCCGCCGCGCCGCCCTCCGCCAGCAGCAGGGCGGTGAACACCTCCTCGTCGCATTTCACCGCCATGCCCAGCTTAGCCTCCAGATTCACCGCATGACGCAGGATCTCCCGCTTGGCGATCTCCCGCAGATCGTGGGCCTCCACATGGTTGAACATCACCACATTGCCGGAAGCGAACCGGGAGCAGATCGCTCCGGGGAAAAACGGGGTGCCGGTGGTGGGATCTACATCTTTCTCCAGCGCCTTCAGGATCACCTTGCGGGATACGCAGGAATAATCCCGGTTCTCCCCCTCCAGATACAGCGACCGTCCGGCATTGGTGGTAAAGATGAGGATGGTGTCCTTGAACGGCACCTCCTCCTCGGAGAAATTATCCTGCAGCCTGCCGGCATCCAAAATCTGCAAAAATAGGTGAATGACGTTCACATTTGCCTTTTCGATCTCGTCGAACAGCAGCACGCACCGGGGATTCTGTGCCACGAAATCCGTCACCACGCCGGGCTTGGCGCCCTTATACACCTTATTGGTGCCGGCAAACATCAGGTTGGCTTCCTTATCGGAATACTCGCTCATATCGAAGCGCTTGAAAGGCAGCTTCAGCGCCTCCGCCGCTTCTTCGGCCAGGAAAGTCTTACCCACGCCGGGAGGACCTGCGAACAGGAAGGTGGCCAACGGCCGTACCCGACTATGATCGGTCAACGCCAGCAGCTCTGCCTGAAAGTATCCGGCCGTCAGCACGCCGATAGCATGATCCTGCCCATACACCGCCTTGCGCAGCGTCTTTTCCACATCCTGCACCCGAGCGGTCAGCTCCGCGATGCCCAGCTTCTTTTCCGCCGGACGGGGCGGCTGGGAGCGCGGGAAGGCGGGCGTCTCCGTCTGCGCATCGGTCATATCCGGAACCGCTTCCCGGCGGGGACGCTTGGGCACGCCCAGCATGGCAGACAGCTGATCCTCCAGACTCATGGGGCGCTCTTCCTCTTCGGATGCCGACTGCGCGAAGACCGTGGACCGCAGCGACTCGTCCGGGTCCGCGAAAATGCCTTGATATACGTCATCCAGCGTGACGAGATCCGACCCGCGGTTGGCCGCTTTCCGGCGAGCCTCATCCAGTTTGTCGGACAGGTAGTCTCCGTCCTTTTCGGTGAAGCTGCCGGACAGCGCATCCAGCCGGCCGCACAGCGCCTGCAGATCGTCGGTTTTCGTGCGCAGGAAGGACAGCACCGGCGCCGCCTCCGTTGCCTGCGGATCGTCCATGGAGCCATCCAGCTCCATGCGCAACAGCTCTGCGGTCAGCGCCGCCGCCGATGCCATCCCGCCGTAGATGCTTTTTTCGGATGCCCGCCGCAGCAGCTCGCACACCAGGGGGCTGTATTTTGTCTCGGCCATGTTATTCCCTCCGTACTTTTGGGGATCTGTCTTATCCGTGTCTGCGGCCGGTCCGCCCGCAGCGTCTTTTTTACCGGCGGCTTTTCCGGTGGGCTGAGACGCCGGTTTGCCCGCGCCCGCAGTCGATCCATCCCGGTGTTTCCGCACGCTCCGCCGGACGCGATATCCCCGAAAGACCCGGCGAAAAACACCGCCGCTCCTTTGGACGAATGCACCGAAAGCCTGCCGCACACTAACGTATTTATTCTACTCGCAGTGAAAGAATTTGTCAAGGGTAACGCCGCGCAAAACGTGCCGGCAAATGCAGAAGGTCGCTCCCCCCGAAAAAGCGTCTCTTCGGATGCATAAGCGCCGCCTGTCTGCACATATAATTTGTATAGGCAAAACCATCGGAGTGCAATGGGGTGCAATTGCTTTTTTCGACTAAGCCGCGCGTGTATCGGCTTTGTTGCCCTCGACACGCGTCCTGCCGAAAATCTCCGATCGGATATGAGAAGATCTTTCCGTGTGGCAAGTCGATGCGATAAATAAAACGGGGTATCCCCGATCGCCTTTCCGGGAGGGGTGCAGGATGAAGATTCGATGGAAAACTCTGCTGATCTGTTTAGCCATCCCGCTGGCCGTGGGGGGTCTGTCCGCATTGGCGTCCGGCGGCGGTATGCGGGATTTCGCCGCGCTGAATCATCCGCCGCTGTCGCCGCCGGGCTGGCTGTTTCCGGTGGCCTGGACGATCCTGTATCTGCTCATGGGGTCGGCCTCCTATCCGGTGGTTGTGGAATCCATTCCGCCGGTGCAGCGGCAACAGGCGCTGTTTGTCTACGGCTTACAGCTGATCGTCAACTTCTTTTGGTCCCCGATCTTTTTCAGCGCCAAGGCGTATCTGTTCGCCTTTGTCTGGCTGCTGCTGCTATGGGTGCTGATACTGATCACGGCGCTGCGGTTTGCCCGCATCCGTCCCGCAGCCGGATGGCTGCTCATCCCCTATCTGCTGTGGGTCACGTTCGCCGGTTATCTGAATATCGGCGTTTATCTGCTCAACTGAGCCGCAGGTGTCCGCGCACCGACGATCGGTATCCGCACAAATACCCCGTCCCCGACAAAAATCGGGGACGGGGCATTTCGTTGTTTTCGGTATCTATCGCGCCTCAAGCCTCGACCCGGCTCCGCAGCCTCCACAGCAGCGGCAGCGCCACCGCACACACGCCGATTTTCACCGCATCCAGCGGCAAAAACGGCATCACACAAGCGGCCAGTGCCGCCAGCAACGCCTTGCCGGACAGGAGGCAATACATCGCCGTGCCCAATGCATACAGCACCGCCGTGCCGGCCACCAGCGCCAATGCCCGCCGCCACAGAGGGGCGTTGCGCCCCATGAGCAGGCCGCTGACCGCCGCGCAGGGGATATAGCCGATGATATAACCGCCGGTCAGCCCCAACAGGCAGCCGGCACCGCCGGTGAATCCGGAAAACACCGGCACCCCGACCGCTCCCAGCAGCACATACAGCACCACGGCGGCAGTCCCCTCCAGCGGTCCCAGCACACCGGCCGCCAGATACACGCCGAAAGAGGCCAGCGTAATGGGAACAGGCCCTACCGGAATCTTCCACGGCGCCAGCACACACAGCACCGCCGCCATCAGAGCAATACGCACCATTTGTTTCGTTTTCATAACCGTAAACTAACCTCCCCGGAATGCAGTGTCAGCAAACGGCCGTCGGCCGTCCGCACCACCAGATGTCCCTGTTCGTCGATGGCCTCCGCCACCGCTTCAAACCGTTCGTCTCCCCGCAGCACCGTCACCGGTCTGCCCAGCACCGCCGAACGCCGGCGGCTTTCCTCCAGGAACGACCCATCTCCCATCCGGGCATAGGCGCTCTCCAGCTCCTCCAGCACCGCGGCGATCAACCGCTCCCGCTCCACGGAACAGCCTTCATTGGCCAGCGAGGTGGCAATCTCCGCCAGCGGCGGCGGAAACACCGCCATCCCCACGTTGATGCCGATGCCCAGCACCCCGTACCGCAGCGCACCTGTCGCCGGATCCAGCTCCCCCTCCGTCAGGATGCCGCAGACCTTTCTGCCGTGAACGAGCAGATCATTGACCCACTTGATCTGCACCGGAAAAGCGGCGAACCGTTCGATGGCACGCGCCGCCGCCACCGCCGCGCAGGAGGTGATCCGGCCCGGATCCATCCCGGCGGTCGGACGCAGCACCACCGACAGATAGATGCCCCCGGGCGGGGAAAAAAACGCCCGTCCCCGTCTGCCGCGCCCGGCGGTCTGCCGATCGGCCACCACCGCCGCACCCTCCGGCGCACCGGCCGCCGCCCATTCCCGCGCCAGACGGTTGGTGGAGTCGGTCTCCCCCACCGCACGCAGCAGACGCCCGAACCGCCGCGTTTGCAAGCAATTCTCCACTAAAACGCTGTTCAGCGGTGCCACCGACTCACCCCCCGTTTTTCAAACCGCCTTACACTATACTGTTTTTTCGACCGCTTGTCAATGGGTTTCCGGTGAACCGCCGGGAAGAATTGCGTCCGGGAATACCTCTTGGCCACAATTTTAGCACTCAATGCATGAGAGTGCTAAAATTTCACACTTTTGTAACAAATTCAGCAGAAAACGGGCTATACTGGACATAGAGAAACGGAAAAACCGGGCACTCCCCCGGAAACCGGTTCTCCCGGAACGAAACCGTTCCGCGGCATTCTTGTTATATTACCCCAAAAAGGAGGGTTCTACTATGAATGCACAGAAGTTTACCCAAAAATCCCTGGAGGCGGTCAAAGCCGCTCAGGAGCTGACCATCCAAAATCAGCAGCTTCAGATCGAGCCGGTGCATCTGCTGGCAGCGCTGCTCCATCAGGAGGGCGGACTGATTCCGCAGCTGCTGGAAAAGATGGGCGTATCCGTCCCGTCTCTGACCGCCGCCGCCGACCGCTCCGTTGAGGGGCTGTCCCGGGTATCCGGACCCGGGCGGGAGCCGGATAAGATCTATGTCTCCGCTCCCACCGACCGGGTGCTGTCCGGAGCGGAATCCATCGCCGCCGGGATGAAGGACGAATATGTATCGGTGGAGCATCTGTTCCTGTCTCTGCTGGATAACGCCGACGACACCGTGAAAGGGCTGCTGCGCTCCGCCAGCGTGACGAAGGATGCCTTTCTGCAGGCGCTGTCCACGGTGCGGGGCGCCACCCGTGTCACCGACGACAGTCCCGAGGACACCTACGACGCGCTGAAAAAATACGGCGACGATCTGGTGGAGCGTGCCCGCTCCAAAAAGCAGGATCCCATCATCGGGCGGGACGAGGAGATCCGGAACGTCATCCGCATCCTGTCCCGCAAAAACAAGAATAACCCCGTGCTGATCGGCGAGCCCGGCGTGGGCAAAACCGCCGTGGTGGAGGGTCTGGCACAGCGGATCGTCAAGGGCGATGTGCCCACCAGTCTGAAGGACAAGACCATCTTTTCGCTGGATATGGGTGCGCTGATTGCCGGTGCCAAATACCGGGGCGAATTCGAGGAACGGCTCAAGGCGGTGCTGGCGGAGGTCAAGCGCAGCGAGGGGCGGATCATCCTCTTTATTGATGAGCTGCACACCATCGTCGGCGCCGGCAAGACCGAGGGCGCCATGGACGCGGGCAACCTGCTCAAGCCCATGCTGGCCCGGGGCGAGCTGCACTGCATCGGCGCCACCACTCTGGACGAATATCGCCAGTATATCGAAAAAGACCCGGCGCTGGAGCGTCGGTTCCAGCAGGTGCTGGTGGGCGAGCCGTCGGTGGAGGACACCGTGGCGATTCTGCGTGGCTTAAAGGAGCGGTACGAGGTCTATTACGGTGTCAAAATCACCGACCCGGCCATCATCGCCGCCGCCACCCTCTCCAATCGGTATATCACCAACCGGTTCCTGCCGGACAAAGCCATCGATCTGGTGGACGAAGCCTGCGCGATGATCCGCACGGAGATCGACAGCATGCCCACCGAGCTGGATGTCATCCGGCGGCGGATCATTCAGCACGAAATTGAAGAAGCTGCCCTGAAAAAGGAGACCGATCAAATCTCCAAGGAGCGGCTGGCGGACATTCAAAAAGAGCTGGCGGATATGCGGGAGCAGTTCAACAGCCTGAAATCCCAGTGGGACAACGAAAAAGCCTCTTTGAGCAAGGTACAAGCCCTCAAGGAGCAGCTGGAGCAGCTCAATGCCGACATCGAGCGGGCGGAGGAGGCCTACGACCTCAACAAAGCCGCCGAGCTGAAATACGGCAAGCTGCCGCAGCTGCAGGCAGAGCTGGCGGAGCAGGAAAAGCTGGCCGAGAGCAGCCGCAAGGACAACTCGCTGCTGCGGGATAAGGTCACCGACGAGGAGATCGCCCGCATCGTGGAGCGCTGGACAGGCATCCCGGTGGCACGGCTCATGGAGGGCGAGCGGGAAAAGCTCTTACACCTGCCGGAAATTCTGCACCGCCGTGTGGTGGGACAGGACGAGGCGGTGGAAAAGGTCAGCGAGGCCATTCTCCGCTCCCGTGCCGGCATTCAGGACCCCAACCGGCCGGTAGGCTCCTTCCTGTTCTTGGGTCCCACCGGCGTGGGCAAAACCGAGCTGGCCAAAGCGCTGGCGGAATGTCTGCTGGATGACGAGCGCAATATGGTGCGGATCGATATGAGCGAATATATGGAGAAATACTCCGTCTCCCGTCTGGTGGGAGCGCCTCCCGGATATGTGGGCTATGAGGAGGGCGGTCAGCTGACCGAAGCGGTGCGCCGCCGCCCCTACAGCGTGGTGCTGTTCGATGAGATCGAAAAGGCCCACCCGGATGTGTTCAACATCCTCTTACAGGTGCTGGACGATGGGCGCATTACCGACAGTCAGGGGCGCACGGTGGATTTCCGCAATACCATCATCATCCTCACCAGCAATCTGGGCTCGTCGGCGCTGCTGGAGGGCATCGACGCCAACGGCGAGATTTCCCAGAAAGCCCGTGACGAGGTCATGGAGCTGCTGCGGCGCTCCTTCCGGCCGGAATTCCTCAACCGTCTGGACGAGATCGTGTTCTATAAGCCCTTGACCAAGGAGGCCATCGGCAAGATTGTGGATCTGCTCATGGGCGGGCTGAACCGGCGTCTGGCGGATAAGCATTTGACCTGTGTGCTGTCGGATGCGGCACGGGAGCTGGTCGTAGAGCGGGGCTTTGACCCGTTGTACGGCGCCCGTCCGCTGCGGCGATTCCTGCAGAGCCATGTGGAAACGAAGCTGGCCGAGGTCATCCTGCGGGACGATCCCGCTCCCGGCTCCACGCTGGCGGTGGATGCCGACGGCGATGCGCTGACGGTGACCGTACAGCCGCCGAAAGCGGAATGATCGCTTAAAGCAAAAATTACCCCTTTACTTTTCGACAGTTCTCTGCTAAAGTAAAGGGGTATTATTTTATCGTATAAAGGAGTCGTTTCCATGAAAACCGTAGCCGATTATGTCCGCACCATTCCGGATTTTCCCGAGCCGGGGATTCTGTTTCGGGATGTGACCACCGTGGCACAGGACCCCGACGGGCTGCATCTGGCCATCGACGAACTGATCCGGCGGCTGGACGGGGTGGATTTTGATGTGATCGTGGGCATCGAGTCCCGCGGATTCATTTTCGGCACCCCCATCGCCTATGCCCTACATAAGAGCTTCGTCCCGGCGCGCAAGCCCGGCAAGCTGCCCTGCGCCACCGTTTCCAAGGAGTATTCACTGGAATACGGCACCGCCACCATTGAGATGCACGCCGATTCCATCAAGCCCGGGCAAAAGGTGGTGCTGATAGACGATCTGATTGCCACCGGAGGCACCATCCGCGCCGCCGCCGATCTGGTGGAGCAGCTGGGCGGTGAAGTGGTCAAGTGCCTGTTTCTCATCGAGCTGGCCGGGCTGGAGGGGCGCAAGCATCTGGCAGACTATTCCGTGGATTCCGTTGTGGTGTACGAGGGAAAATAACCAGGCAAACAGAGAACGCTCCGAGTGGATTCGGAGCGTTCTTTTTTTGTGTCCGAAAAACCGTTCCCGATACCGGTAGCCGTCCGATAGCCGCAGGGGCGCATTCGTCTCTCCACATGACGCATCTTCGGATGATGGGTGCAGCCTGCTGAGCTTTCCCGCTGTGCGCCATAACGGCAAAAGAATTTTCTCCATCGGACGGCCGGATCGGGCCATAAAAAAAGCAGACGGCAGGGTGGCGAAAATATGCCACCCTGCCGTTCCTTTTTATACCGGTGTTATGTCGGCGTATCCGGAGGTTCCTCCGGGAGCGCCGACCGCCGTTCATCTGCGTCTGTAAAGGGGGAAACATCCCCGCCCCCCTGAGACGACAACGGCTCATTGCCTGTTGCCAATGTCTTTGGTGCATTCTCCGCAGGCAGACCGATCTCCGGCGCAGGCAGGCGAGATGCCGGCCGACGACGGCCATACACCCGTAGCACCCACAGCATCAGCAGCGCCAGACTGGCGGCGGAAATCAGCACACCGGGCAGCAGTCCCGGCGCCCGATACCGCAGCGAAAAAGAATGCGCTCCGGCGGCCATCTCCGCCGCCAGCAACGCGCCGCCGTTCTCCCGGCAGCCCATGGCCGCGGTTTCCACCGGCTGCCCGTCGATCTCCAGCCGCCATCCCGCATCGTAGGGGATGGCAAACACCACCGCGCCGTCCTCCCGGGCGGTGAGTGTGCCGGACAGGCGGGTGGGCTGCGCCTGCTGTATCCGGGCGTCGGAATCCAGCGCCTCCACGCACTGCTCCAATTCCTCCGGCAGCAGCCGTTCCACATAAAAATGCCCGCTCAGAGATTTTTCTCCGTCAATGACGGCCTCTACCCGCTGCCCGGCGGCAAGAGTGCCCAAGTCGATGATATACGGCTCATAGGGCGTGACGGAAAAGGTATCCCGCAGCTCTCCGTCGGCGGCATAGGTGGCCACCTGCACCGCATCCGCGGCGGAGCAATCCACATAGGCGAAATACTGCCCCTGCTCCTCCACCGTGGCCGCAAATACCCCCTGCTCTTCATCGGAATACTTGCTGATGGCGTTACCGGAGGCGGTGCCCGTTTCTGCGGCGATGGGCACCGACGCATACAGCGTCACCTGCCGTCCCAGCAGAGCGGAATACAGCGTCTCCTGACAACGGAAGGGCGCATAGTCCTCCCCGACATATTCCAGCGCCCCCGCCGCAGCCGCATAGGCCACCGGCAGCGCCAGCCGATTGCGGTAAATATACCGCGTAGCGCCGTTCACCGTCACGCTGTCCACCAGCTCCAGCTGAGCGTGGTTCGTCAGCCGTACCTCCAGCACCACATACCGGATGCCGAACAGCGCGTCCGGCGCCGCCGCAAAGCTGCGATACAGATAGCTGTTGACCCCGTTGACCGCATAACCCAGCTGTCCCATGAATTTCGTGATGCCGTAGGGGTTGCTGGAGGCGAAGGTCGTCATACCGGTATAGTGGTACAGCGCCGTATCCATGCAGGTATCCCGGGGCAGGAATTCCATACGAACGAACGGCAATCCCTCGTCCGCCGCCAGCACCTCCGCCCGGCGCAGCGCCGCATCGGTGGCAACGGTGGCAGCGTTATCCACATAATTGTCGTGGTCGGTAAAGAACTCCGACCGGTTCATGGCCTGCAGCGCGTCGCCGCTGCTGATGAGCAGCTCTGCCGCCACCAGCAGCACCGCCAGCCGCTGCCCGATATGCTCCGGCAGCTTCCTGCGGGCTGTGAACAGCAGCCACGCCCCATACAGAGCCAGCAGCAGCAAATTGGCATACAGCCGCTCAGCGGTCAGCGTATCCCCATCCAGCTTCTCCCACAGCACCAGATACGCGGCGCAGCCGCCGAGACTCAACAGCACCGCCCCGGCGGACACGCCCCGGGGGTGCGCCAGCACCCGCCCGGCCACCAGCAGCACCGCAAAACAAAGCAAGAAAGAAAATCGGTACGGCAGATCGTTCGGGGTGTGCAGTCCATGCCACACCAGATCCCACTGATTGATGGTGCAGCTCAGCGCCAGCACCGCCAGCAGGCCGCCCTCCGTCAGCCGGCGGCGCAGCGGCACACGCCGGTCGCCCAGCGCCACCGGCAGCAATAGCACCGCAACAGCACCGCAATAGAGGTTGGGCAAATTACCGGAACGAATGGTGGGGGACGCTCCGTAGAACATCCGACCCAGCAGATCAAACAGCGGAAAATTGGCATCGAACCGGGGCAGACTGCCCCCCGCTGCCGAAGTACGGGACAGCGCCAGAGCCGTGGGCACCAGCAGAAATGCCGCCAGCCCGCCGCCCAGCAGGCTGGCCAGAGCGAACCTGCCGAAGCCCCGCAGGGCGGCCGCACCGGTGCGGGCTTTCCGCAGCAACCACAGAAGGAAATACAGCACCAGAAACACACACAGCATGAATCCGATGTAATAATTGGCATACAGCGCCAACGCCAGCAGCAGGGCATACGGCAGGAACCGGCCGGTGCGCAGCATATGCTCCAGCCCCAGCACCAGAAGCGGCAGCAGCGCCACCCCATCCAGCCACATGATATTCCAGGAATAGGCCAGCATATATCCGGTCATGGCGTACAGCATCCCCAGGGCGATCACCGCGCCGTTGCGGCGGCGGTATGCCGCCTGCGCGCAGGCGGCAAACGACCCGGCCGCCAGCGCAAATTTCAGCAGTGTGATAAGCCAGATGCCCTCGCTCAGCAGCCGCTGAGGAAACAGCACCAGCAGCAGGTTCAGCGGGCTGGCCAGATAATAGGCGAAGGCGGGCAGGTAGTTTGCCCCCAGCCCGATGTGAAAGGAATAGGTGGAAAAATCCCCGTGGAGCAGCCGATACCGCCATTCACTGAGCAGCGGCGCATACTGGTGGTGCATATCCACCAGCATGACGGATTCCTTGCCCAGCGGCCATACCTCCAGACGGGCATAGGCCAGCAGCATCACCGCCAGCGTCAGTCCCGCGGCGGCCAGCGGACAGAACCATGCCGAGCGGCGCTCCGTTTCCGGGTGCAGCAGGGCGGCATAGATGCCCGTGCCCAGCCCCGCCAGCAGTCCGGCCGCCCCCACCAGATATGTTGCCCGCGCCCAGTAGGCATCGGGAGCGGTGCCGCTGTTCCACAGCCACAGAAACACCGCCGCCGCCAACAGCAGAAAAGACATCACGCCGACGCAGAATCGGGTGATGCGGGTGGACGTCTCGTTTGATTGCAATGGTTGTTTCATGTCTTGTCTCCTATTTCACCTGAATCCGGCGCACCGCCCGGAAATGCCACCGCAGCAGCACCCGCCGACGCACACTGTACCGTAACCAGCCCAGACGCCGCCGTACGGTCGTCTCCAGCGCAGCATGGGCAGCGGCGACCGTATCCGCCTGCTCTGCGGTAAGCGGATGGCCGCCGTAATGCAGTGCCATCACCGGACGCAGCGCCAGCCGCAGCTGCTCGGTCTGTGCTGCTCCCAGCAGCGGTTCCGCCCGCTCCAGACAGGCAGTGAGCGTGTCGCCGGTGCGCAGCGGACAGCCCAGCGCCGCCAGCTGACAGAGAGTATCCTGATAATCGTATTCTGCCCGGCGGGATGCCTCGGGATACCGCCGCCGTACCGCGCCCGGACGCAGCAGCACCGCCGAAATCACGCCCCGCAGAGCCGCCAGCGCTACCGCCAGCCCGCACAGTGCTGCCGCCAGCCATCCCGGCCGAATGGCCGACGTCTGCTTCTCCGGCTCCTCCGGCTCCTCCGGCTTTTCGGGTTTCTCCGGCTCCTCCGGTTTCTCCGGTTCCTCCGGCTTTTTCAGCTCTTCCGGTTTCTCCGGCTCCTCCGGCTTTCCCGATTTCTCCGGCTCCTCGGCGGCCTGCTGCTGTTTTCGCAGCAGCAGGATCCGCCGCTGTGCCAACACGTTGGCCTCGGGATTGGGGTCATAGCTCAGCCAGCCGATCCCCCGGAAATAGCATTCCACCCACGCATAGGCCTGCGCCGTGTCCGCCACGGTATATTCGCCCTGCTTTACCAGACGGTAGCCCGCCGCCAGCCGGGAGGGAATCCCCAGCGACCGCGCCATGGTCGCCATGGCTGTCGCGTAATAGACCGAATAGCCCGCCTGGTTTTCCAGCAGCTGATCCACCACGTTATCTCCGTAACCGAAATAGCCCGGCTGATCGGTATACCGAAATCCGGCGGCCACGCTGAAATATCGGCACAGCCGCGCCGCCTGTTCCAGCGCCGTATCGGCATCGGCGGCACAATGGGTGGCGATCTCCGCCGCTTTTTTGGAATACCCTTTCGGCAGCTGCGTATACCGCGCCAGCTGCTCCGGATCGTCCAGAACAGGGTCCTCCTTGACCGTCGAGCCGATGGTCAGCAGCTTGGCGATCGAGTCCTCGTCCAACGCCGCCGCCCAGATCACCGCCGACTTCAAGGTGTATTCATACCCCGTCGGCATGGTGAAAAAGGTCAGCACTTCGCCGTTATCGTTGAACAGCAGCGGATTCTTGGTGACCGTCTGCTCGGTCAGCTCGGCAGTCTGCCCGACCGTACCCAGAAAATTGGAGCCCTGGGTCAGCTTGACATGGATCTTCCCCCGTCTGGCGACCGCGTCCAGCCCCGCTTTCCACAATTCATTTTTGAGCGCCGGAGAACCCAGCAGCTCCGTTTGCTTCTCTCCGGCCGGCCCGTTCAGCCGGTAGGCGGTGGAAAACCGGTTGGACCACAGCTTTCCGTCATAGCTGTCAAAGGTCGTCACCCGCATCAGCAGCCCCTTCGGGGCGTCCGTGACCGCCAGCACCGCCGAGGAGTTCGGCTTGCGGTTGCCGCCGATGTGGGAGCGGCGGGGCTGCAGCCCCAGCATACGCAGGGTGACGGCGTCTGCCGCCTTCTGCTCCGGCAGATACAACCCGGTGGCTGCCTGTGCATCCGCCGTCCATTCGGAGCCGCGCCTGGTGCGCATTCCGGAGGTGTTCTCCGGCAGCAGCCACAGCATCCCCGCCGCCGTCACCACGCACAGCGCCACTGTCACCGTCGGCACCACCCATCGCCGCCCCAGCGGCGCATACCGGTTACGGCGGAAAAATGCCCGGCGCCCGGCATATGCATCCCGGGCAATAAGCGGGAAGCCGCCTGCCAGAAAAACGGCGATGGCCGGCACATCCGCCTGACTGTCCCCGAACAACGCCACCAGCGCCAGCGTCGCCAGACACAGGAGCAGCGGGATCAGCGCCCGGCGGCACAGCCGCACCAGAGCGAACAGCAGCAGCGTCACCCCCACATTCACCAGAATGTGCACCAGCTGCATATTCTCCGGGGTGAATAGCGGCGAGCTCTGCGGCATATTCTCCAGCCACCAGGCGGCAAATTCCACCGCCTGCCGCCACGCCTCTCCCAAAGGGATCTTCGCCAGCAGCAGCCAGATCCGTCCGACGACCAACGCTGCCCCCAGCACAGCCGGGAGCAGAAACCACCGGCGGGTCAGCAGCGCCACCCCCAGCATGCAGGCACCGGTCTGCCACAGGATCGTCGGCACACCGAGAGGATACGGGAACTGCACATTCATCAGCAGTGCGATCCCCACCGCCAGCAGCCAGCCGCAGACCACCTCCCAGAGAAACTCCACCCGGCTCTCCCGGACGGCAGGGCGCTCCGATCTTTCAGCGGGGCGGGCTGCCGCACGTCTTTTGCCACTCACAGCACATTCCCCACCTTCTCCGGTATATCCGTCGCCTGACGGAGCCGCACCAATGCGGCGAAGCCATTCTCTCCGGGTATCGGGGGCGCGTCCGTCCCCGTCCGCGGCTCCACCGGCACCAGGCAGGATACCCGCAGACCCTGCTCCCGCAAGGTGCACAGGGATGCCAGCAACGCCTCAGAGGGCTGCGCCGTCACCACCCGCACGGCTCCCGTGGCCGTCAGATCCGCATCCCACAGCTGCCGGGGGTCCAGCGGCTGAGACAGCGTCCAGAATTCCGCCTCCGCCAGCTGCCGCCGCAGCGGCTCCAGCTCCGTTTCCCTCCGCAGCCAGTATTCCATCATCCAAATGCCCTGTGCCGCCCGCACCAGCGCCAGCTGCACGGTCTGGCCCTCTGCCAAAGCATGCTGCACCAGCGAGAGCGCCGTCTCCGCCGCCAGATCCGCCAACGCCGCCATCCGCTTACCGGGGCACGCCATATCCAGCAGAACCAGCTGCTGTGCACTGCCCCGCGCCTCATACTGGCGCACATAGGGCTTCCCAGCCCGGGCGGTCTGTTTCCAGTGGATGCGCCGCAGCGGGTCTCCGGACCGGTACAGACGGGTATCCCCGGACATCTCTCCATCGGACGCGCTGCACCCCCGTCCGTCCGCCGATCCGCTGCCCACCGTCGGCAGCTCGCCCACCGGTAGCGGATACGCCCGGGGCAGAACCGTCAGTGGCTGCTGCATATGCCGGCGGCGCATAGGCGGCAGCGAAAACAGGCCGAACACGTCCTGCACCCGCAGCCGCTCCGGCCCCACCGTCCAGCAGCCCCGATGGGAGCAATTCAACTCAAACAAAAACCGACGCGGACGCCGCCCTGTCGAGGGCAGCAAAAACAGCGCATGGCGCTGACGCAGAGATCTCTGTCCCTTATCCGCGCCCGGCGGCAGAATAGACAGGTGTCCCACCACCGGCAGCAGCACCACACCCCGCAGCGACAGAGTGTAGGTCACCGTCGATTCCCGCAGCACCTCATCCGCCGCCAGCGCTCCCTCCGCCCGCAGCGACAGAACCACCGACAGCATAGACACCGCCGCAAAAGCAATAAACGCCCCGATGCACAGCCCTGCCAGCAGCAGGCTCCGCAGCCCGCTGCCCAGCGCCAATATCAGCAGCCCTCCCTCCAGCAGAAGGCAGACTATTCCCCGTACCGTCATACCCGTCCGTTCCTCCCCGGGGACATCAGCCGCGCACCTTCGGCACCCGCAGCGAGTGCAGAATATCCGCCACCACATCTTCCGCCGTAGTGCCGGGGAACCCGGAACGATTCTTCATCACCATCCGGTGCGCCAGCACACAGGGGGCCAGCTCCTGAATATCCTCCGGCAGCACATAATCCCGTCCCTCCAGGATCGCCCGCCCGCAGGAGGCCCGCAGCAGTGCGATGGAACCGCGGGGGCTGACACCCAGCGCCACCCCCTCGGCGCTGCGGGTCGTCTCCACCACCTGCACTATGTACTCCATCAGCGTCTCGTCCACCCGGACGGTGGGCAGCGCCCGCTGCATGGCCAGGATATCCGCCGCGTCCGCCACCGGCTCCAAACAAATTCGGTCCGTAACCGACCGATGGCTGCGAAGGATCTCCAGCTCCTCCGCCCGGGTGGGATACCCCATATGGATCTGCATCAGAAACCGATCCAGCTGCGCCTCCGGCAACGGATACGTCCCCGCCATCTCCACCGGATTCTGCGTCGCCAGCACCATAAAGGGCTGGGGCAACGGATAAGTCACGCCATCCACCGTCACCTGCCGCTCCTGCATGGCCTCCAGCAGCGCCGCCTGCGTCTTGGGGCTGGCTCGATTGATCTCATCCGCCAGCACGATCTGATTATGGACGCTGCCGGAATGAAATACCGAGTCGCCGCTTTGCAAACGGATCACGTTGAAGCCGGTGATGTCGGAGGGCAACACATCAGGCGTGAACTGGATGCGCTGAAAGGAGCAGCCCAGCGACGCAGCCAGCGCCGACACCGCCGTGGTTTTCCCCAGACCCGGCAGATCCTCCACCAGCACATGACCGGCACAGATCAAAGCGATCAGCAGCCGGTCGATGACCGCATCCTTGCCGATCACCGCCTGCTGCATATTCCGTTTGATGGCTTGCAGACAGCTTGCAAACTCCATGGATTCCCTCCTGTAATGCTTTCATCTAACCAACGCACGGGATACGGCCGCTCCCGAATCGGTATATCCCGTATTGCTTTTCTTATCATTTGGGATACGACTGTATTTCCGCGTTTTCCGACCTTCAAAGCAGAAAATATTCTCGCTTCCGGTCGGCAATTTCGGTAAACCGCGTATTGCAGCGGCGGGACAGCCCAACCGAAGAAACGGCCGTATCCCATGCGAGAGCATCAAAGCCGCTGCGCACGGCTTCGTCCCGAAATCCGTCATATCCCAATGACTCTGTCTAACCAAATTATTATACCGGATTCTTTGCGAGGGGGCAATGGTGGTTTCACCCAAAAAACCGCCAGAAAACCTATGCACAATGCCAGTCAGCGACCGTTGACTTTCGGGATTCCTCTTGCTATAATGGGGAAAAACAAAAAACGGAGGATCACCGGACAATGCAATTGATTTATTTGGGTACTGCCGCGGCAGAGGGGATTCCCGGCGCTTTCTGCTCCTGCGCCATTTGTCAGGAGGCGCGCCGGCTGGGCGGGCGCAATATCCGCACCCGCAGCCAGGCGCTCATCGACGGACAGCTGTTGCTGGATCTGGGGCCGGACACCTATCTCCACACCCTGTACGGCCGGCTGGATTTACGCAAGGTCCATACCTGTCTCATCACCCACACCCACTCCGACCACCTGTACGCGGAGGAGCTGTACAACCGCTGCCCCGGGTTCGCCCATATGGACGCGGAATTTCCGCTGACCGTATACGGCTCCGCCGAGACCGCCGCACAATTGCAGGCGCAGCTGGGAGGCGTCCTGTTGGACTCCGACCGGGTGCTCACTCAGACCGTGGAACCGTTTGTCACCTTTGAGACCCACGGGTATACCGTCACGCCGCTGCCGGCGCAGCACGGCACTGCGCAGCCGCTGGTATACATCATCCAAAAGGACGGCAAGGCGCTGCTGTACGCCCACGATACCAGCAGCTTTGACGAGGAGACCTGGAGCTGGCTGGAAAGCAGCGGGCTGCATCTGGATCTGGTGTCCATGGACTGCACCTCCGGGATTGTCCATATTGAGTATCGAGGTCACATGAATTTTGAGCGGAATGCCGCGTTTGTGGAGCGGCTGCGCCGGGCAGGGGTCATCGACGACCGCACCCGGCTCATCGCCAACCATTTCTCCCACAACGGCTGCATCAGCTACGACGACGCACTGGATCCCGCCGTCAACGGCGGACTGGAGATCTCCTACGACGGTATGACTGTGGAAATTTAACGGCAGCACGCAGACGCTGCCCATATCGACTCAAAAAACAGTGGTTGCCGCCGCAGCAGCAACCACTGTTTTCATGCATGAGATACGCGCTCGGAGATTTTCGACGAACCGCATATTTTAGCGGCGCATTGCCCGGCCAAAGAAAACTGCCGTGTTCCGCACACAGGGTCGCAAAGGCAGCCAACATGCGATCTCGCCGAAAAAGCGTCCCGCCTATACTTACAGCTCCAGTTTCATGTCACCGGGACGGATCCAACCGATGCGCCGCAGCAGAGCGGCAAACACCAGCGACAGCACGGCCGGGGCGATCAGACACACCACGGTGATGCCCAGCCAGACCTGCGCACCACCGCCCATGTCCGAGAGGATACCCAGCGGTCCCACCAGACCGCAGGTGCCCATCCCGGCGGATACGCCGGTGCACTCCAGCCGAAACACCATGGTGGACAGCGGGCCGGTGATGGCGGAGGCCAGCGTGGCCGGGATCCAGATGCGGGGATTCTTGACGATATTTCCCATTTGCAGCATGGAGGTGCCCAGCCCCTGAGCCACCAGACCGCCCCAGCGATTCTCCGCAAAGCTGATCACCGCGAAGCCCACCATCTGGGCGCAGCATCCGGCGGTGGCCGCCCCGCCCGCCAGACCGGTGATCCCGATCATGGCGCAGATCGCGGCGGAGCTGATGGGCAGGGTGAGGATGATCCCCACCACCACGGACACCAGCGCTCCCATCAGCAGCGGTTGCAATTCGGTAGCGGTATTGATGAAATGCCCCAGCCAGTACATCCCATAGGCAATAGCCGGGCATACCAGCTTGGCCAACAGCATCCCCGACAGGATGGTGGTCACGGGCGTCACCAGAATGTCGATATGGGTCTCCTTCGACACAATCTTGCCCAGCTCCACCGCCACGATGACCACCAGAAAGGCTCCGGCAGGCCCCGCCGTCACCTGAAGCGGCTCCGCCCCGGCGACGGCGATCGTCGTGCCCAGGCCGTTACCGATCATCCCCACCACAGCGGCGGACAGCAGCACCAGCGGCGGCGCCTGCAAGGTGTATCCGATGGCGACGCCCAGCGCCGCCCCCGTTGCCGCCGTGGCAAACCCGGCAATCTCGGTGAACAGCCCCCAGCCGGAATATTGCCCCAGCGTCTTAAAAATCGTGCCGATCAGCAGGGTGGCAAACAGCCCCAGTGCCATACTGCCCATCGCATCGACGAAATAGAGTTTCCACGACGGACGGATGCCTTTACGCTCCAAAAAGCCCTTGAAGCGACTCATCGTACAACCCCTCCCCAGTATTTTTTCACATTGTACCATACCCACCGGACAGAAACAAGCGACGAATCCACCCGATTTTCCGGGTTTTTCAACAGAAATACAGGAGGTTTGACCATATGCCGATTGCCATCGTGCTGCTGTACAATCTATCCGACGACAATTCTCAGGGCCGGGCGGTGCGGCGGCTCTGCGCCCAGCAAAAGCTGCGGGTGCGGGGCGTTCTGCCCACCCAGCAGGGGGTCCCGCTGTCCGCGCTGCTGTCCGGGACCCTGCCGGAAGCCCCGCCGCCATCACAGCCCTTCACCGAGCCGGTGCTGGTGATGGCCTATCTGTCCCCCGGCGATCAGAACCGTCTGCTGCGGGGCCTGCGCAGTCTGCCGCCCATCCCGCTGAAAGCCGTTTTGACCCCCACCAACAGCGCCTGGTCCGGCGCGCAGCTCCGCGAAGAACTGCTGCGGGAGCACGCCGCTCTGCACCCCGGGGAGGAACAGCCATAAGCGCCTATCCACTGAACACCCTGGGGCTGGCCCACTGGTTTTTGGCCACGCATATCCGACCGGGGAACGTGTGCATCGACGCCACCATCGGCCGGGGGCGGGATACCCTGTTTCTGGCTCAGCGGGTCGGAGAGACAGGCTGCGTAATCGGACTGGACATTCAATCGGAGGCGGTGGAATCCACCCGCCGGCTGCTGGAGCATAACGGGCTGTCCGCGGAGACCCACAATGCGGCGGACGGTACGCCCGCCATCCCCAATTTCACGCCGGGCATCCGGCTGTATGAGGACTGCCACAGCCATATTGCCCGCTACGCCGCCAGAGAAACCGTCGATGCCATCGTATTCAACTTCGGATGGCTGCCCGGCGGCGATCACAGCCGGTTTTCCACCCCGGAAACCAGTCTGCCGGCAGTGCAGGCGGCGCTGGAGCTGCTGAAACCCGGCGGCGTCATGAGCCTGTCTCTCTACCACGGGCGTAACAACGGCACCGCCGAGCGGGATGCGCTGCTGACGTTTCTCTCCACCGTAGACAACCGCCGATTCACGGTGCTGGAGGGAACATTCCTCAACCGCACCGGAGACATCCCCGTGCCAATTTTTATCTTTCGGGAATGAGGGGGCGCGGATCGAATCCACCCCCGCTCCCGCCGACCGGGCAGGCCCCGCACCGGCCGGATTTATCAGAAAATGCAAAAGCAAAAGCACAGGTTCCCCGATACAGGGGAAACCTGTGCTTTTCATTCCATCCAACGATCCGACCGCGCCGGAGGCTCACTCCTCGTCCGCGTCGTCCTCATCCTCGCAGGTCAGCTCCAGATGCTCGCCGCAATTGGGGCAATCGACGCTGCCATCCAGCAGAGACTCCTCATCAACCTCGAATTCCTCACCGCAGCTGGGGCAGTTGACCTCATAATACTCGTCGTCCTCACCGCAACCGCAGCAGCCCTCGCAATCGTCGTCGTCCCACTCGTCGAAATAATCGCTCTCCAGCAGGTTCAGATCCTCGTCGATCTCATCCACCTGCTCGGACAGCTCGGCTGTATAATCCTCCAGATCGGCCATATCCTCTGCCATATCGGCCAGAATGTCCGCGATCAACTTGAGCAGTTTACCCTCGTTGGTGCTGTCGTCTACCTTCATGCCTTCCATCAGGCCCTTCAGATACGCTACTCTCTCTGCTGTTGTCATACGTCACACGCTCCTTTTGCAATCGGTTTATCGGTCTATTACGCACGGTCCATATACTCGCCGGTGCGGGTATCAATGCGGATCATCTCGCCCTCGTCGATGAACAGGGGCACCCGCACCTCCGCACCCGTCTCCAGCGTGGCCGGTTTGGTGGTGTTGGTGGCGGTGTTGCCCTTGAAGCCGGGGTCGGTCTTGGTGACCTGCAGCTCCACAAAGTTCGGGGGCTCCACGCCGAACACCTTGCCCTTATAGGACATGATGCGACACACCATATTCTCCTTCACGAATTTGAAATTATCCGGCAGATCGGAGCCGTTGATGGGCACCAGCTCATAGCTCTCGGGATCCATGAAATAGTACAGATCGCCGTCGCTGTAAGAGTATTCCATCTCCTTGCGCTCGATATACGCCGCCGGGTATTTGTCGGTGGGGTTGAACGTCTTCTCCACCACGGTGCCGGCAATCACATTGCGGATCTTGGTGCGCACGAAAGCCGCGCCCTTACCGGGTTTCACGTGTTGGAACTCAATAATCTGATATACGCTGCCATCCATCTCAAAGGTGACACCGTTACGAAAATCGCCTGCTGATACCATACTGTCAATTCCTCCATTTTATTACTGACTTCATTTTACAGGATAATGCCGCAGATTTCAAGATTTTTTTTCGCTTTTTTAAGGTTTTTCTCAATTTTTCCCGTAGGGATCCGCATTTTCCTGCAAAAACCGCGCAAAAGTCGCCTGCATGGCCGCTGCATCCGCTGTCTGGGTCCCGGCGGATTCGCAAATCACCGTAGGCGTCAGCCCACGCCGGGCCAGCAGCTCCATCAGCGGCTCCGGCTGCGGCCCGAACTGCGTATCCGCAAAGGTCAGGTGCCGCTTTTCCCCGCCGTCGGTGTATTCGATCTTGGAGAAATGGATGTGGAACCGGCGCAGCCGCTCCTCTCCCAGAGTCTCCCCGATCCGATCCAGCACGGCGGCATATGCCTCCCGGCTGTCCAGCGCACCGCCGGTACGGCTATTGAGATGGCCGAAGTCCACACAGGGCAGAAACCGCTCGTCCGCGCCGCAGAAGGTCAGCACCTCCTCCAGATCGCCCAACTGGTTGATCTTCCCCATCACCTCGGGGCAGATATGCACCCCGCTCAGTCCGGCTTCATCCAGCGCCTGCTGGGCTTTTCGCAGCGTTTCCGCTGCCAGCGCCGTAGCCTCCGGGCGGCTGCGGCCGCCCAATCCCCCGGGATGCACCACGATGCGGTCGCCGCCCAATGCCGTCACCGCCCGGGCGCTGTCCAGTATATACCGGATGCTGTTTTCCCGTTTCTCCTCCTCCGCCGAGGCGAGAGAAATGAAATAGGGCGCATGGAGCGATATCTGCACCCCATATTGCTCCGCCTGTCGGCGGATAGCCGCTGCCGACGGCTCCGACAGGCGTACACCGCGGCCGCACTGATATTCGTAGGCGTTCAGCCCCCATTCAGCCAGGAAAGCAAACACCTGCTCTGTGGCCTTATATCCGGCGGCGCGGAAAGCCTCGCAATTCCCCGCCGGACCAAACCGGATTCCGTTATTCTCCATACTGCTCCTTTCGACGGCGCGCCTGCCTGCCCCGCAGCAGCAGCCGCTCCAATCGCCGCTTGAACACAATAAATTTCTGCTCCGTTTCCGGATGGATCGGCTCCAGCAAAACCGAGGGCATCTTTGCCAGATTGGCCCCCAGAATATCGGTGAAGATCTGATCGCCGATCACCGCGCATCGCTCCGGCGGCAACCCTATGTGCGCCGCCGCCGCCCGATAGCCCCGGGGCAGGGGCTTTGCCGCGTTTGCCTGAAAGGGCAACCCCAAAAGCCCGGCAAAGGGCGCCACCCGCTCCGGCTTATTGTTCGATACCACCACCGGACGCAGCCCCTCCGCCTGCCGCTGCTGCAGCCACTGCAGCACCTCCGGTGCCATATCGGGGTTGTCATGGGTCGTCAGCGTATTGTCCACATCCAGCAGCAATCCGGTCACTCCCAGCCGCTGCAGATCGTCGGCGGTCACATCGGTGATGCGCCGACGGTACAGTGTGGGGAAAAACAGCGCCATAGCCATCCCTCCTTACAGAGAAAGAGGGGCGTCGCCGCAGCAACACCCCTCATGCTCGCAGATTATTTGAACTTTCTCTTGCGCGCAGCCTCGGACTTCTTCTTCCGACGAACGGAAGGCTTCTCATAGTGCTCTCTCTTGCGCACCTCAGCCAGCACACCGGAACGGGCGCAGGATTTCTTCCAACGGCGCAGAGCGCTATCCAGAGACTCATTCTCTTTGACATGAACTTCAGACATTCTATTCCCTCCCTCCGCAAAAAGCAGGGGTAATTTGCAATAATGCAGAAATTATTATATCGGATTATTTGCGATTCGTCAAGGGGTTTTCGCGGACTTTTCGGATTTTTTGCGATTTTTTCACCGAAAAGCGCTTTACTGCGGGCGCACCACCAGATTCACCAGCTTGCCCGGCACATACAGCTCTTTCACCAGCTGCATACCCTCCAGCAGCGGGGCGACCTTTTCGTCCGCCTTGGCGGCCGCCAGCGCCTCCTCTGCCGTCACGTCCGCCGCCACGGAAATGCGGCTGCGGATCTTGCCGTTGACCTGCAAGGCGATCTCCACGGTGCTCTCCACACACTTCCGGGCGTCGTACTCCGGCCACTTGGCATGGGCGATCTGCCCGCCGTATCCCAGATTCTGCCAAATCTCCTCGGTCATATGGGGCGCAAAGGGATTGAGCAGCAGCAGATAGATGCGGTATTCCTCCCGATTGGCACCGCCACAGCGGTCAAAATCGTTCATCAGCGCCATAAGCGCCGCAATGGCGGTGTTATACTTGAGGGTCTCGATGTCCTCCCCCACCTTGCGGATGGTTTTATGCACCGACACCTCCAGCTCCGGACGCACAGCGTCGCCGGGCAGCAGCTTATCCTGTACCGCCCACACCCGCTCCAGGAACCGACGGCAGCCGCGGATGCTGCTGCTGGACCAGGGGGCGGCCTTTTCAAAGTCGCCGATGAACATCTCATACAGCCGCAGAGTATCCGCGCCGTATTCCTTGACGATCTCGTCGGGGTTCACCACATTGCCCCGGGACTTGGACATTTTCTCGCCGTTTTCGCCCAAAATCATCCCGTGGCTGGTGCGCTTCTGATACGGTTCTTTAGTAGGCACCACGCCGATGTCATACAGGAATTTGTGCCAGAACCGGCTATACAGCAGGTGCAGCGTGGTATGCTCCATACCGCCGTTGTACCAATCCACCGGACCCCAATACTTGACCGCCTCGGGGCTGACCGGCGCCTGATCGTTGTGGGGGTCCATATACCGCAGGAAATACCAGGAGGAGCCTGCCCACTGAGGCATGGTGTCCGTCTCCCGGCGCGCCGGGCCGCCGCAGTGGGGGCAGGTGGTATTGACCCAATCGGTGAGCCGGGACAGGGGGCTTTCCCCATCGGTGGTGGGCTCAAAATCCTTCAGCTCCGGCAGCCGCAGGGGCAGCTCCGATTCCGGCAGCGGCACCCAGCCGCACTGTTCACAGTTCACCATGGGGATTGGCTCGCCCCAATACCGCTGACGGGAGAAGACCCAGTCCCGGAGCTTGAAGTTGACCTTCTTCTTCCCCTTGCCCTGAGCCGTCAGCCATTCCTGCATGGCGGGGATTGCCTCTTTTACCGTCATACCGTTGAGGAAACCGGAATTGACCATCGTTCCGGCGCCGCAATCGGTATAGGCGGCTTGCTGCACATCGCCGCCGGCCACCACCTCGATGATGGGCAGGTCGAATTTTTTGGCAAACGCCCAGTCCCGCTCATCGTGGGCGGGCACCGCCATAATGGCGCCGGTGCCGTAGGACGCCAGCACATAATCGGATATGAAAATCGGAATTTCCGCGCCGTTGGCAGGATTGATCCCCCGCACACCGTCCAGACGCACGCCGGTCTTTTCCTTGTTCAGCTCGGTGCGCTCGAAATCGGACTTGCGGGCAGCCTCCGCCTGATAGGCGCGCACCTCCTCCGCATTATGAATATGCCCGTCGGCGATCCACCGCTCCACCAGCGCATGCTCAGGGCTGACCACCATATAGGTGGCGCCGAACAGGGTGTCCGCCCGGGTGGTATACACCGTCAGCGTATCCCCGGCGGTGGTGCCAAAATTCACCTCGGTGCCGTAGCTGCGGCCGATCCAGTTTTTCTGCTGGGTTGCCACCCGCTCCGCATAATCCAAGCCGTCCAGATCGTCCACCAGCCGGTCGGCATAGGCGGTGATCTTCAGCATCCACTGGCTCTTGTTTTTATGCACCACCGGGCTGCCGCAGCGCTCGCATACGCCGTTGACGACTTCCTCATTCGCCAGCACCACCTTGCAGCCGGTGCAGAAGTTGACGTTCATCTCTTTTTTGTACGCCAATCCCTTTTTGAACATCTGAATGAAGATCCACTGGGTCCACTTATAGTAAGACGGGTCGGTGGTATTGATCTCCCGATCCCAGTCGAAGGACAGACCCAGCATCTGGAGCTGGCCCTTGAAACGCGCCACGTTGTTTTTTGTGACGATCTCCGGGTGAATGTGGTTTTTCATGGCGAAGTTTTCGGTGGGCAGACCGAATGCATCCCAACCCATGGGATACAGCACATTGTACCCCTGCAGACGGCGTTTCCTCGCCACAATATCCAGCGCCGTATAGGAGCGGGGATGTCCCACATGCAGCCCCTGCCCCGACGGGTAAGGGAATTCCACCAGCGCATAGAATTTCGGCTTGGTATAGTCGTCCGTCGCCGCAAAGGTATGCTCGTCATTCCAGATTTTCTGCCATTTGGCCTCGATTTCCGCAGGCTCATACCGTGTCATATCCATATCTCCTTACCGATCATCGTCTTTTTGTACCATATAGGGGGCAATATCCAAAGCGGGAGCATCGCTCCATAGTCGCTCCAGATCGTAAAAAGCCCGCTGTTCCCGCTTGAAAATATGCACGATCAGATCGCCGTAATCCATCGTGATCCAATCCCCCATGGCGTAGCCGCTGATCCGCTGGGGGGTGACCCCCTGCTTTCCCAGTGCCTCCTCCAGGTAGTCCGCCAGACTGCGCACCTGGTTGGCGCTGCCGCCGGTGGCCAGCAAAAAGCAATCGGCGATGGAGGTAAGCCCCGCCACCTGCAGCGCCAGCAGCTCCTCGCCCTTATGGCTGTCCAGCGTATGGACAGCGGTCTTCAGCATTTCGTTCAGTTCCATTTATTCCTCCGCTGCCGTGGTGGTGGTCGTGGTTGCCGCCGTGGTGGTGGCGGCCGTCTGCTCCGTCAAAGATTGATCCAGCGTCTGTGTCTGAATCTCCACGGTCTTTTTGCCGGTCAGCTCCGGCACCGCCGCCGTCTCGGCGGTCAGTGTCAGGCTGCCCCGGGGATTGAACCGCTCGCTCAGCAGCGTCAGCGTCTGCTCCCGATGGGGGGAATACACCGTCAGCGATCCGACCCTGGTGCTTTCGCCGGGCAGCACGGTGCAGGATACCTTGTCCGGTCCCACCTTAGCCAGCGCCACCAGCCATTCCGCCAGAGCCTTGTTATATTTCACATTGTCTGCCGAGCCGTCGGAGCTGTGTCCCATCAGGCGCGCCTTGCCAAAGGAGCTGGTATCCGTCCGGATGGGGTTGCGCCCCGCCATCACGTTGGACAGCACATCCACCCGCTTGGGGTCGGTGTTAAAGAGGTCATCCTCCTTATACCGCTCCAGTCGGCTGAGCATCCCCGCCAGCACCTGCTTCTGGCGGCTCATACGCCCGATATCCGACTCCGGAGAGCCGTTATAGTCCAGCTGAAAGGCATAATACACCGCTGCCTCGCCGGACAGGGTCTGAGCGCCTTTTTCCAGCTCCACGCCGTTGAGATTGATTTTCTTATCCAAGGTCACATCCACGCCGCCCAAAGCGTCGATGAGCTGCGCCAGACCTGCCCGGGGAATGACCAGATAATTATCCACCGGCAGCCCATATTGGGTATTGATGACCTTTGCCAGCTCCGTATAGGAGGAACCGGCCCGGTTCTCCACCTTGGTGCCGCAGGTATGCTTGCCGTCCTGCACCTCCTCCGCCGTCACCTGCTTGCGACAGGAGGCGCAGAAGGTCAGCGGGGTAGGATTGCCCCAGATATCCCCGATGACCGAGGCCGCGTGGCCGCTGTCCTTGCCCAGCGTTGTGCTGACAGGGATCTGCAGCACCTCTGCGTTCTTGCCGCTGCGGTTGAGACACAGCACCGAGAGCAGCTCCATGCGGTCGGTGGCCTTTTCTCCGGTCACGCCCAACAGGTAATAGGCCGTATGGCTCACATCGCTGTCGGCGGAATAGGTATACTCCGCCATCTCCCGCCCGGTCAGAGACGGCCCGGCGGTGATCCGGTCATAGAGCTTCTTTCCCAGCACGATCAGCAGCACCGCCGCCGCCAGCACCAGCAGAATGCCCCAGGCATTCAGCTTGCGGCGCTTTTTGCCCTTGCGGCGCTGTCCCTGCTCTCCGGCTACACCCGCCAGACTGACCTGATTGCCCTGCGGTTTATTTTTCATCCGAAAGCCCTCCCTGTGCGGCCTTTTGCACCAGCACAATTTCATTATAGGCGGCCACGGTATCGGGATGGATGGGGTTCCCCCGCTCCAGCAGCTCCCGCACCGTGTAGGATATGCCGTATTCCATGGCGCTCTCCAGCGACTCCTCCGCCCGGCGGCGCATCTCCTCCACATCCGGATACTCCCGATCCGCCGAGGTGAAATCCGCCACGAACAGCACCCGCTCCAGCAGGCTCATGCCCGCCCGTCCGGTGGTATGATAGCGGATCGCGGTGAGAATTCCCGCATCCGACAGCCCCAGAATATGCTCCACGAACGCCGCCCCGCTGACAGCGTGCCACAGCTGCGGCACCGCCCGCTCCACATCGGTTAGTAGTATAGCAAAATCTTTGAGAATTTGCAACTGGGTTTTTCCGTCCGTGTCCTTCATGATATCGTGGAGCAGACCGGCGGTATACGCCCGCGCCGGGTCGGCACCGTAGCGCTGCGCCAGCCGTCTGGCTTCATCCGCCACACACAGGGAATGCCGATACCGATACTCCGACAGGCGGGTGCGAATAATGGCGCGAAACTGCTCGTCTCTGGTGGTGCTTTCCATACTGGTCTCCTCCCGATACAGATGATGCTGCCGGATATAGTCCTCCACCGCCGGACAAAGCAGCCCCGTGAGCGACTCTCCGGCGGCGATGCGGCGGCGAATCTCCGTGGAGGAATCCTCCATCTCCGCCCCCGCGTCCACATAACACTCCGCCCCCTCCCGGCGCAACATCGCCGCATAGGCGGTCAGCTCCTGCCGGGAAACCCCTGGGCGGGGCACGGTGCACAGCACCGCCATCCGGGCGATGTCGGTAAAATGGTACCAGGTATGGAGGGTGCAGAACATATCCGCCCCGGTGATCAGATACAACCGGGCATCCGGGTATGCCTCCTGCAGCGCCGCCAGCGTGTCCACCGTGAAGCTGGCGCCGCCCCGGCGAATCTCCCGGTCGGAGACGGTCAGCCGGGGATCCTCTGCCGCCGCCAGCCGGCACATGGCCAGCCGGTCCGCCGCCGGAGCCATCCGCTCCCGAATTTTATGAGGCGGCACAAAGGTGGGCATCAGAATCACCCGCTCCAGCCCCAGCGCATCCGCCAGCCGCCGCGCCAGCCGAATATGCCCCAGATGAATAGGGTCAAAGCTGCCGCCGAATAATGCGATCTTCTCCACGGATTTCTCCTTTTTCCCGGGGCTTTTACGCCCGGGGCAGTGCGATCTGGCTGTCCTTCGGCTTTTGACGGAACAGCACGAAATTCCGTCCCACCACCTGCACCACCTGAGCGTTCACCGCCCCGGCGATCTGCTCCGCCAGCTCCCGGGCGGAGCCGGGGGCGGTATCCAGTACCCGCCCTTTGATCAGCTCCCGGGCGGTCAGCGCATCGTCCGCCTGCCGGATAAGGGTATCGGATACGCCGCCCTTTCCGGCATGAAGGATAGGTTCCAGCGGATTGGCAAGCCCCCGCAGGTAGGCACGTTGTTTACTGGTCAGCATAATTTAGCTCCTCTCTCGGCCGCTGTCCCCTGTCGGGACAGCTCCTGTATACAATCCTCATACACCGACTCATATGAGTCGTCAATCTCTATATAGGGATTCTCCCGGCGGCGGCTTTCCTCGCGCATCCGGGCGTTATCCGCCAAGGCGTCCGCCAGAGTGAAATCCGACGTCAGGCGCCGCTCCACCGCATCGGCATACCGCTGTATGTCCGAAAAACGGCGGCGAATATAGCATTCGCTCATCATCAGACAAATATAACGAATTTCTGCCCGGTAGTCCGGCGGAAACGCCGCCGCCCAATCGCCGGGGATGTAACAGCCCTCTACGATGAGATGCTGTCAATTTTCAATGGCGGTTTTCACCATTTCCCGCACCGGCGGCCACAGCAGCGCCGTCAGCGCCCCATCGTCGCTCTCCGGCATCAGGCATCGTGCACCCGCTGCGGATCAGCCCCATTTTCAGGCGGTCGATGGACAGGCAGGGTAGTGATACCGCTCCAGCAGCCGCCGGGCCGGCACCGTCTTGCCGGTATGGGAGGCTCCGGTGATGAGAAGGATCATACCGGCGCTCCGGGATGGTTCAAATAGTCCCTCAGTTTTTCGGAGAACTGCGCCAGCGCCCGCCCCCGATGGCTGATGGCATCCTTTTCCGCCGGAGACAGCTGCGCCATAGTGCGTTCTCCCCGGAGAAACACCGGGTCGTAGCCGAAGCCGTTATCCCCGGCCGGCGCAAAGGCGATGGTGCCCTCCACCGTGCCCTCGGCCCGCACCGTCTCCCCGCCGGGAAACACGCAGCACACCGCCGATACGAACCGTGCCTGCCGCCGCCCCGCCGGAACCCCCGCCAGAGCGTCCAGCAGCTTCTGCACCCGGTCGGCATCGGTGGCATTCTCACCGGCATAGCGGGCGGAATACACCCCCGGCGCCCCGTCCAGCGCATCCACCATCAGCCCGGAATCGTCCGCGATGGCGGGCAGCCCGGTGAAAGCGCAGGCGGAAGCCGCCTTGAGGTGAGCATTTTCCGCAAAGGTGGTGCCGGTTTCCTCCACCTCGGGCAGGGTCAGCCCCAGATCCCGGTCGGTGACGGCGGCAATCCCCAGCGGCGCTAAAATCCGTTCGATTTCCAGCAGCTTATGAGCATTATGGGTAGCGATAACAAACTTCATACGTTCAACCGTTCCTTTCCTGCCGACAGCACCGGCCAGCCGTTCGAGGCAACCAAAGTGCCTTCAGCCCTCCTCTTCTTCATCAAACAAACCGGCGGCAAACGCCTCCGGGTCAAAGGGCTGCAGGTCGTCGATGCCCTCGCCCACGCCGATGAATTTCACCGGCACCTGCAGATCCTCCCGGATCGCCAGCACCACGCCGCCCCGGGCAGTGCCGTCCAGCTTGGTCAGCACAATGCCGGTGATGCCGGCAGCCTCTTTGAACTGGCGCGCCTGATTGACGGCGTTCTGCCCGGTGGTGGCATCCACCACCAGCAGGATCTCCTTGTCCGCATCCGGCAGCTCCCGGTCGATGATACGACTGATCTTTGCCAGCTCATCCATCAGATTCTTTTTATTATGCAGCCGCCCGGCGGTGTCGCAGATCACCACATCCGCCCCCCGCGCCTTGGCAGCGGTCACGGCATCAAACACCACCGCCGCCGGGTCCGCCCCTTGAGTATGCTTAACAATATCCACCCCGGCGCGGTTCGCCCAGATTTCCAGCTGCTCGATAGCGGCGGCGCGGAAGGTGTCCGCCGCCCCCAGAATGACCTTCTTACCCTCGTTTTTCAGCCGCGCCGCCAGCTTACCGATGGTGGTGGTCTTGCCCACGCCGTTGACCCCGATGACCAAAATCACCGAGGGCTTGGTGCCGATCCGCAGCTCCTGTCCCCCCGCCAGCATTTCGGCGACGATCTGCCGCAGCAGCGCCCGCACCTGCAGCGGATCGGTGACCCCCTGCTCCTTGACCCGCCGGCGCAGCTGCTCGCAAATATGGGCGGCGGTGGCGGCGCCTACGTCCCCCATCACCAGAATTTCCTCCAGCTCCTCAAACAGCTCCTCGTCGATGCGGGTAAAGCTGCGCAGCATCCCGTTGACCGAGCCGACAAGAGAATCCCGGGTCTTTTTCAGACCCGCACCGATTTTACTGAATAAGCCCATCGCTTGATTCACCCTTTCTTATACGGAACCCGCTTCTCATCACACAAAAAAGAAAAGAAATCTTTCGGATCGCCGCCCGTGATGCACCGTTTTTCCAGCACCTGCATCTGATTTTTACTGAGCATCACCAGAATCATATCCTGCGTATCCATCACCTGATAGATCAGCTCATACGGCACCCGAGTTTCTCCGAACCCGGTCTGCGACACCAAAGCGGTGTCGGTAAACAATATCGTATAGGACAGGTTCTGCTGAAGACGGTCGGTTTTACGGAATTGTGAGACCCGTAGGGCAACGACCCCATACGGCATCGCCCAAAGCAGCGCCGCCAGCACGCAGGCGCCGATCACCGAGGCGAGCCTCCATTGTGTCACCCCGCAAAGCACGATCACGGCAGCCAGCACCGCATAGACCCGGCGGAGCTTCCGCAGCCGGGCATGCAGCGCCCGACGGTAGACCTCCGCCGTGAGACAGCCGGTGAACGAAAACCGCACCGTTTCCTCCTGCATACTTTATTGCCCCTTTCCGTCGTCCAGCTTCAGCCCCAGCTTCTGCTCCACCTCGCTGGCACGCAGCTCCAACAGCTTGGAAACGCCCCGCTCCTGCATGGTCACGCCATACAGGGTGTCCGCCTCCTCCATGGTGCCCCGCCGGTGGGTGATGGCGATGAACTGGCTGCGGTCGCAGATGCGCCGCAGATACCGGGCGTACCGGTCCACGTTCACATCGTCCAGCGCCGCCTCCACCTCGTCCAGCACACAGAAGGGCGAGGGAGTCACCTTCAAAATGGCGAACAGCAGCGCCGTGGCCGCCAGCGCCTTTTCGCCGCCGGACAGCGCCTCCAGATTGAGGATCACCTTGCCGGGGGGCTGGATGAACATATCAATGCCGGAGCCGAGGATATCCTCCGGATCGCTCAGACGCAGCTCACCCTTGCCGCCGCCGAACAGCTCGGCGAAAACAATGCCGTACTGATAGTTGATCTGCTTAAAGCGCTCGATGAACACCTCCCGCATCTGCCCGGTCAGATCGCCGATCTGCCGCAGCAGCTCGTCCTTGGTATTCTCCACATCCGCCACCTGCGTCTTCATAAACTGGTAGCGCTCGTTGACCTCCTTGAACTCCTCGATGGCGTCCACATTGACGCTGCCCAGTGCCCGGATCTTGTTTTTCAGCTCCGTCACCCGTCGGGTTGCCGCCGCCGCATCCTCAATGGGCTGGGCGACCGCCTCCGCCTCCAGGCGGGTCAGCTCGTATTCCTCATACAGCCGCCGGGTGAGATCGTCCACCGACTGACGGATGCCGGCGGTTTTCTCCTCCAGACGGGTGACCTCCCGACCCAGCCGCTCCCGCTCATCGGTTTTCTCCCGGGATTGCAGCCGCAGCTCCGTCTGGCGGGCTTCGCCCGCCGCCCGCTCCTTCACCAGCGCGGCGATGGCGTCGCCGGAGGCGGCAGACTGCGCCCGCAGCCCGGCAGCCTCCTCCTGCGCCACCCGAATCTTATCCTCGATGGCGGTATTCGCCGCCCCATAGTCGGCGATCTGCTTCTCCAGCAGCAGCCGATGTCCGGCGGCGTCCTGCTGCCGGGCCCGCAGCTCGGCGATTGCCGCCTGCAGACTTTGTATCTCCTTTTCGGCGCTGAAGGCCGCCAGCTTCTGCTCGGCAATCGCCGCCGACAGCGTTTCCCGCTGCTGGGCCAGCTGCTGCCGTCCGCCGGTGAGGGTCGCCAGCTCCGCCTCGGTCTCCTTTTGCCGCTCGGTCAGCGCCGCCGTCTCCTCTTGCGCCTGCCCGATGGCGGCGCGGCAGGCCTCCGCGCGACCATTCAGCGTCTCGATCTCCGCCGCCGCATCCTCCGCCGCCCGGCGATTCTGCTCCGCCTGCTCCCGCAGCCGGCGCACCTCGCCCTCCAGACGGATCTTATCCTCCTGCGCCGTGGTCAGCTCGCCCCGGGCGCCGGACAGCTGGGCTTCCACCGCCGCCACATCCTGCTGCATAAGCCGGAATTTCTGCCGCTCGGTCTCCAGCGCCTCCTGCAACCCGGTGACATCGCCCTTCAGCCGGTCGATCTCCGCCCGGCGGGACAGCAGACCCGCTCCCTTGATGCTGGAGCCGCCGGTCATAGATCCGCCCGCATTGACCACCTGCCCGTCCAAGGTCACGATGCGGAATTTATAGCCGTGCCGGCGGGCGATGGACACAGCATAATCCAGATCCTCCGCCACCACGGTACGCCCCAACAGGCTCCGGGCAACCCCCTCATACCGGGACTCGCACTGCACCAGATCGCACGCCAGCCCCACGAAGCCGGGGTCGTTCTCCGGGATCTCCGCCAACCGGTTCCCTTTGGTGGTTGCCAGCGGCAGGAAGGTGGCGCGTCCCGCTTTATTTTCTTTCAGGTAGGCAATGGCACGCTTGGCGTCGTCCTCCCGGTCGCACACCAGATTCTGTGCCGCCGCCCCCAGCGCCGTCTCAATTGCCAGCGCATAGGCAGCCTCCGCCCGGATGAGCCGGGATACCGCCCCGTGGATGCCGGGCAGAGCGCCCCGCTCCCCCTGCTTGAGGATCATCTTGACGCTCTGCTGGAACCCGTCCAGATTGCGCTCCATCTCCTCCAGCATCCGCACCCGGCGCTGCTTTTCCTCCACATCCAGACCGCGCTTATCCAGCGCCTCTTTCGCCGCCGCCAGCTTTTCGGACCGGTTCTTATAGCGGTATTCGTAACCTGCCAACGCGTTTTGCAGGCTCTCCGCCTTATCGGCGCAGAGCGCCAGCGCCTCCTCGCTCTCCTTCAGCTCCGCCGCGGCGCTCTCCGCCATGGCGCTGCGCTGCGCCGAGCCGGCTGCCAATTGGGACAGCCGCAGGGTGATCTCCTGCAGGGAGGACTCGTTGGTCACCGACCGCACCCGGGTCTCCGACAGCTCCAGCGCCAGATCCGCCGCCGTCTTGGACAACTGCTCGATCTGCCCGGATGCCTCGTCGCTGCTGCGCGCCAAGGCATCCATCGCATCGGTCAGCCGCAGCTGCTCCTCCTCCGCCGTGCGGATTGTCTCTTTTTTGGTTTCGATCTCCCCGTATCGGGCAGCAATATCCTCCTCGATGTGGGTGCTGCCCTCATCGGCGGCAGCGATTTCCTCCTGCACCCGGCGGATATTCTCGGTATTATGGAAAATATCGTTGTTCAGCACCGCCACCCGGCTGTCGCAGGCTGCCGCCTGCTCCTCCAGCGCCGCCGCCTGCCGCCGGATAGCATCCATCTGCACCTCCAGCTCCTGTGCCTTGGCGGCAATGCGCTCTACCTCCTCGGCGTAGGCGTCCACATTTTCTCCTGCCTGATCGTATTGGAGCCGGGCATTCTCCAGCTTGGCGTCCAGATCCCGCAGCGTGCTCCGGGACTCATTCATGGTGCGCAGCCACAAGCCGATCTCCAGAGTCTTTTTCTCCCCCGCCAGCTCCAAGAATTTCTTTGCCTTCGCCGCCTGCTGCTCCAGCGGGCCGACCCGATCCTCCAGCTCCTGCAGAATATCGTGCAGGCGATCCAGATTTTCCTGGGCTTTTTTCAGACTGTTTTCCGCTTTTTCCTTTTTATAGCGATATTTGGCGATGCCGGCGGCCTCCTCTAAGATTTCCCGCCGGTTTTGCGACCGGGAGGTGACGATCTCGTCGATCCGCCCCTGTCCGATGATGGAATAGCCGTCCCGTCCCAGACCGGTGTTCATAAACAACAGCCGGATATCCTCCAGCCGCACCGTCGCGCCGTTGAGCTGGTATTCGCTGCCGCCGGAGCGATAGCAGCGGCGGGTGACCCGCACCTCATCGCTGTCACATTCCAGCATCCGGGTCTCGTTATTGATGGTCAGCGTCACCTCCGCGTATCCCATAGGACGCCGCTGGGCGGTGCCGTTGAAGATGACGTCCTCCATTTTCGCGCCCCGCAGGCTCTTGCTGGATTGCTCTCCCAGAACCCAGCGGATGGCATCGCTGATATTGGACTTGCCGCTGCCGTTCGGGCCCACCACGGCGGTGATGCCGCCGCTGAAATTCAGCACGGTCTTATCCGGGAAGGATTTGAAGCCGTGCAGCTCCAAGGATTTCAGTATCAAATTGCCGTGCCTCCTTTATTCGTATCCCATCAGCCGCAGCGCTGCCCGGGCGGCTTCCTGTTCCGCTTCCTTTTTGCTGTGCCCGCGTCCCTGTCCGATGACATTGGAATTCAGATGCACCTCCACGGTGAACACCTTATTGTGGTCAGGACCGGACGCACCCACCAGGACATATTCCAACTGCTCGCCGGGGTTCTGTTGGACGATCTCCTGTAAGGTGGTCTTATGATCCTTGAAATGGCGGCGGCGCTGATTCTCCGCCTCGGGGATGATGAACCGCAAAACGAATTTCTCCGCCGGCTCCATGCCGCCGTCCAGATAGATGGCCGCCAGCACCGCCTCGTACATATCCGCCAGGATGGAGGGGCGCTGGGCTCCGCCGCTGCGCTCCTCCCCGTGGCCCAGCCGCATATAGTCGCCGATGCCCAGCTGACGGGAATAGGAGCAGAGCGCCTTTTCGCACACCACCGCTGCCCGCAGCTTCGTCAATTCCCCCTCGGGACCCCGATCCTTCTCATAGAGATACCGCGCCGTGATAAAGCCCAGCACAGAATCTCCCAGAAATTCCAGCCGTTCA
>CAKUAQ010000007.1 GCA_934636435.1 uncultured Eubacteriales bacterium | reverse complement strand
AAGGTGACGGTCATGGTGTAATTCTTGGAGAAATCCACCAGATTCTCCGGATAGTCCGCATAGCTGTCGTAGGTGCCGGGAACGGTGACGGTTTCGCTCTGGGCGGTCTTAAAAGGCAGGAACAGATAGCCGTCGAAATTGCCGGGCAGCTTGATGCCCAGATTGCCGCCGTGAAGCATCACGGCATTTCCCTGCAGGTCATAGGCGGCCGCGCCTTTGCCGAGGAAGGTATCTTTTACCAGCCCATCCTGCCGGGCGCCGATGCGGAAGTGTTTGGTCGCGGTGGCGTCGCCGTCCAGCTTCAGCCGCAGCATGATGCCGGTGACCTGGCTGAAATCGGTCTTGGAAAAGCTGGCGATGCCGGTCATCTTCACGTCGTTCAGGTCGGTGCGGTTGTTGCCCGCCCGCAGGGCGTCCACCTTCACCGAGGTGCTGCCGCACAGGGCGTCGGAATCGGTCAGACCCACGCCGGTATTCTTCCAGTGGGACTCCCAGTTATAGATGTCATTGACGGCGTTGAAGGGCATGATCCCGTCATCAAAGGTCAACGGGAAAGCATACCGCTCCGGCTGCTGCACATAGGTGATGCCGGAATACCGACTCTTGAGAAAATTGATGTGCTCATCCCCGGAATAGACCAGCATATCGTCCAGCAGCACGGTGGTGCCGCCCCAATCTTCCCAGAAAGTGACGGTCATGGTGTAATCCTTGGAGAAGTCCACCATGCTCTCGGGGTGATCCACATAGCTGTCGTAGGTGCCCGCCACGGTGACGGTCTCGCTCTGGGCGGTCTTGAAGGGCAGGAACAGATAGCCGTCAAAATCGCCGGGCAGCTTGATGCCCAGATTGCCGCCATGGAGCGTTACCGGCTTGCCGGTCAGGTCATAGGCGGCCGCGCCCTTGCCCAGATAGGTGGATCTGGCAACGCCGGATTGGGTGGCGCCGATGCGGAAGTGCCGGGTGGTGGCGGCGTCGCCGTCCAGCTTCAGCCGCAGCATGACACCGGTGACCTGGCTGAAATCGGTCTTGGAGAAGCCGGCGATGCCGGTCATCTTCACGTCGTTCAGGTCGGTGCGGTTGTTGCCCGCCCGCAGGGCCTCCACCAGCACGGAGGCCGTGCCGCACAGAGGCGTGTCGCCGGTCAGACCCACGCCGGTATTCTTCCAGTGGGACTCCCAGTTATAGATGTCATTGACGGCGTTGAAGGGCATGATCCCGTCATCAAAGGTCAACGGGAAAGCATACCGCTCCGGCTGCTGCACATAGGTGATGCCGGAATACCGGCTCTTGAGGAAGTTGATGTGCTCGTCGCCGGCATACACCTGTATATCGTCCATATACACGGTGGTGCCGCTCCAGTCCTCCTTGAATATGGGCTGCAGGCTGTAATCCTTGGAGAAGTCCACCATGCTCTCGGGGTGATCCACGTAGCTGTCGTAGGTGCCCGCCACGGTGACGGTCTCGCTCTGGGCCGTCTTGAAGGGCAGGAACAGATAGCCGTCAAAATTGCCGGGCAGCTGGATGCCCAGATTGCAATTCGTCAGAGTGACGGGCTTGCCGGTCAGGTCATACCCGGCCGCACCCTTGCCCAGATAGGTGGGGCGGTCAACGCCGGACTGAGTGGCGCTCAGGGCGAAGTATTTGACGGCGTCCTTGCTGCCGCCGGTGAGTTTCAGCCGCAGCAGGATACCGGTCGTTTGGCTGAAATCGGTCTTGGAGAAGCCCGCGATGCCGTTCATCTTCACGTCGTTCAGATCGACCCGGTTGCAGCCCGCCGACAGCTTCCATACCTCCAGCGAGGCGGAGCCGATGAGCGCTTTCGGCGTACCCACCATGCCGATATCGCCCTCGTGGGGCACCTGCACCCAGTTTTTGATGTCGGTGATCGTCACAAAGGGGTTGATGCCGTCCTCAAAATTCAGCGGCAGATCGTAGCGGGTCGGATGGGCGGCTGCCGGCAGATAGGGGCCGGCCACCTCCTCGTCCGGCGTCTCGGCCGAAACCGTATAGCCCAGCGTCTTCAGGTGTTGCAGATTTTCCGCCGCCGTGGAGCCGGAATACACCGCGATATCGTCCACGGCGACTTCCACGCCGCCCCAGATGCGTCCCGTCAGTCGCAGGGATAGAGTAAAGCTCCCTGACAGGTTCACCAGATTGTCGGGGAAGGTCGCATACTGATCGTAAACATTCGGCCGCGTCTTCTTTTCGCTGCGGGCCGTCTCCAGCGGCAGGAACAGAAAACCGTCAAAGCCGCCCGGCAGCGTCATCTGCAGATCGGTGCTCTTGACCTCCTGCGCGTGCCCCTGTATGTCATAGGCGACGGCGCCTTTACCCAGGAAGGTGCGATCGGGCAGACCCTCCTGAGAGAGCACCACACTGAACGCACGGGCTTTGGCGTCGGTGTCGTTGCGCAGCTGCAGACGCAGCATGATGCCGGTCACCTGATCGAAGCTCTTGACGGAGAAGCCCTTGACCCCCGCCATGGCGAGGGGCGCTGTTTCGGCATAGGAATTGTTTCCGGTGCGCGCCGTCAGCAGCAGACTGCCGCCGCCGTTCAGCGCCTCATCGCCGGTCAGCAAAGTGACCCCCTCCGTCGTGAGATGATCCTTGCCGGAATAGACGTTATTGATCTGGGTGATGGGACTGATGCCGTTTTCAAAGCGGAGGGGGAAGGTCTCTCCGGTTTCCCCCGCCAGGGTGGAAAAGCCGCACACGACGCTGGTCAGCAGCAGCGTCGTCGCCATCACCACGGAGACCGCCTTTCGGATATCCTTGCGCAGATGGAACTGTAACATAGCCTGACTCCTTTCCCGTATTAAGTGCCTGTGAGACCGGAACTTTCGATGCCTTGTACAAATGCTCTCTGACAGAGCAGATACACCAGAATGACCGGCAGGATGATCAGCATGATGCCGGCGTTCTTCAGCAGCGATACCCGCAGCCCGCCGCTGTTATCGTAGAGAATTCCCTGAAGCATATAGATCATGTTCACCAGTATGTTGGACTTGGTCAGTGCCGGGGCGATGGTCATATCCGTCCACAGCCAGACGAAAGAAAACAGAAACACGGTGGCCATCATCGTCCGGGCGCCGGGCAGCATGATGGAGGCAAATGCCCGCAGCGGGCTGCATCCGTCCACATAGGCCGCCTCCTCCAGAGATTTCGGCAGCCCCTTGAAATACTGGCGCAGGATGAAGATAAACAGGCCGTTCTTCAGCCCCGTGCAGGTGGCGCCCAGAATATAGAGCGGCAGCGCCGAGGCGGTCAGATTCAGCGGCTCCAGTCCCAGCAGCGGCAGCAGCCCGAAGCCGGTGAAATACCGGAAGCTGATAAACCGCGTCAGCATGATGGTGTCCGGCGGGATGAGCAGCTGGATGATGACGCAAACGAACACCAGTCCGTTCAGCTTGAACCGGAACCGCGCCAGCCCGTAGCCCACCATCGTGCAGGAGATCACCTGCAGCGCCGATGTGAGCAGGAAGATCGCCAGCGAGCGCACCATGGTGTCCGGCATCCCCAGCGCCGTCGCGGCGTCCGCGTAGTTTTGCAGGGTGAAATGCTTGGGAAAATATTTCACGGTGATATCCACCAGATCGTCCAGCGACATGAAGGAGCCGCAGATGATGGAAAAGATCGGGTACAGGATCACAAAGCTGATGCCGAACAGCAGAATGAACCGCAGGACGGACACCCCCAGATGTCCCGCTGTCCGGACCCGCTTGGTGCGTGCCGCCGCCTTGCGGGCGGCTTCCAGGGAGGTCTCATGCATCGGTATGTCATTCATAGTAATAAATCAACCTCCGGATCACAAGATACACCAGCGCGATGATCACGCCGACCAGCGTCAGATACAGGATAGACATGGCCGAGCCGAGACCGTACTGGATCTTGGAGAACAGCGTCGAATGGATGGCGGTGATGGCCGTGTTGGTGGCGCTGGTGAAAGAATCCACGATGCAGTAGATCACATTCACCAGGATCAGCGGGCTGACCATGGGGAAGCTGATCTTCCAGAACACATCCCAGGCCGAAGCTCCCTCTATGTAGGAGGCCTCAAAAATGCTGGGAGAGATGGACTGCATCCCGGAAAGGAAGATCACCGAGGGCACGGCCGCCATGGTGGTGATATCGGAGATACGCTCCACCAGACCTTCGATAAACTCCACGATGCCCCGGTCGATATTCATGGCCAGCAGCGCATCGGTGAAGCTGCCGGAAAATATAGAATCCGAAGCGCTGCCCGACAGGCTGCCGATATTCTGCATATTACTGCTGATAAAGTCCCCCGCGGTGAGAGACGCCACCATGCCGGAGGCGAGGATCACCGGCAGAAACAGGATCGCCCGGAAAACGGTCCTGCCCACGAACTTCTGGTTCAGGATGCTGGCGATGAAGAAGGAGAACAGCACCGCTACCGGTACATTCACCGCCATCTCCCCCAGGGAGGCCACCACGGTCTTTCGGAAATCCGGGTCCACAAACAGGATCCGGTGGTAGTGCTGCCAGCCCACCCATTGGGTGTCGTAGGTGACCGCGCCGACACTCAGCTCCTGAAAGCTGAAGATAACCATTTTCACCAGCGGAAATGCCACCAGCAGCACAAAGCCCAGCATGAACGGCAGACAGAAAAGATAGCCCCAGCGATTCTGCTTTTTTTCAAAGGAAGTAGTTTTTGTCATTCTGCTCATCCGTTCTTCCCCCTGACATAGCCGGTGGCCGCAACCGTCACGCCGTCTGCCGTGACCGCATAGTCGTTATAATTCACGATGAACCAGGTGCCGTCCTCATACACGGTCTTATACACATGCGGCTCCAGCCGCTCGTGCCGCTCCATGCGGCTGCCGTATACGCCGTCCAGCGCTGCCGCCACCGTTTTGTATGTTTCCGCCGCCGTCTCTGCCAGATCGTCGAAGCGGATGGAATAATACCGGTCGAAGGCGCTGCTGCGGATGTGGCTGTCCGTCCGTTTGGCCAGGACGTAATACACGCCGGCGCCGGACTCGATCATTTTCAGCACATCCCGGGCGCCGGAGCCGGAGAGATTGGCGGCTTTTCCGGCATAGTCGATGCTGCCGCTGTACACCATGGCGGCGAACGGGACGGCGTAGGTGCAGTTGTACTGTCCGTTGGAATACAGCGGCAGCTCCACGATGTCGCCCGTATGCACCGCCACCGGCACGTTCCCGGCCCTGGAAAGCAGGCGCACCCCGGAGGACGCTGCCTGAGCCGTCGCCTGTGCCAGCGTGTCCATCGCCATGGCCCGGTCGGTCACCTGACCGTCCTTGTAGTCCGGGATCACATACTGCGCCGCATAGCGCAGGGACAGGCCGTCGCTGCCCAGCCGGACCGCATCGGCGGCAGCCCGGTCGATGGCGTCCTGCGTATAGGCCGCGTTCATTCCGTAGGCGATCACGCCGTTCTTTTGTGAATCCGACTGTTTATAGTCGAATACCCGGGTCAGCTGCTGCACCAGAGTGCGGGCGGTGAGCGCTTTTTTCACGCCGCCGGAAATGGCCGAGGGATACACCAGCTGTACGTCCGTCTCCGGAAAAAAGGCGATGTTCCGTTCCTTCAGCGTGCTTGCCAGAGCCTGCAGCCCGGTCTCACCCCCGGCGGCGGCATTGGCAGTCTGCACCGTGGCATAGCCGGATTGCCAGCCGTTTTTCTGCCAGCCGGAAAGAATGAGCTTCTGACGGCTCACCCCCGCCCGGCTGAGGGTCTCCGCCATCTCCGCTGCCTCGTCGAAGGTGGTCAGGGTGCTGACGGTGTGGCGGGTGAACCCCGCCTGCTTTTTGGTATAGTCTATGGCGGAGAGTGCCTCCAGATAGAAAGGCGTCGTGCCGCCCGGTGCGTCTTTTTCCGAGAACAGACTGTCCCGGTAATACCGCGCCATGCCGGAATAATCCGCGTCGCCGTCGGCCAGGAAATGATACCGCACGGCGATATCCCCGGCATAGGGGGCGGGCTGCTCCTTGGTATAGGCATTTTTCGCGATATCCCCGGCGCCCGCCAGCGATTTGGCGTATACGATCTGGGTGTCCAGAATGTTGAAATCCGCCCAGGCCCGCGCCGCCAGCGTATCCGTGCCGGGGAGCGCATTCAGCCGGGCGATGGCATCGCCCTTTTCGATGACGGCCAGGAAGGCACTGCTGCCGGTCTTGACGCCGTAGACGGGGAAGATCGTCTGCTCCAGCGTATAGATCTTTTCTTCCTTGGTGACGGACAGATTTTCGCCGTAGACCTCGGAGAACATCACCTGTCCGGCGTGTTCCGTGCCGTTATAATACTCCATCACCGCGCCGGAGCCGTCCGGCAGGAAGAAATAGCCGTCCGCCCCGGCGGCCGGAGCGCCGAAATAGGGGAGCAGGGAGAGCGTCTCGATGCCGGTGGAGGCGGCGGAGCAATACAGTTCCTCCGCCGGGAGCCGCACCGTCAGATCGCTCCCCGTAAGCCGGTACTCCACGCCGATGTGGAACTGCACGCTCTGGGACGATGCCACACCGCCGGACAGCCCGAAGTCTCCGTTGTCCTTTTGCAGCTCCTCGGCGGAATAGCCTGCCTCGGAGAAAGCCGCCGCCAGCTCCTTTTTTACATTGAGCAGCATATCGGAGTTGCGGAGCACATAGGCGTCCTTGCCGTTGACATGGGGGTATTTCCGCAGCATATCGGCATAGGTATCGTCGTCGTACAGTCCCTCCACCAGATGCTGATACAGCGGGGTGATGGTGGCCGCCGACCGGGCGTTCATTTTCCCGGTGAAGGCTTCAAACCGTTCCGCCGTGATGTAGGTGGGATAGAGCAGATCCTTCACCACATCGCCGAAGGAATAGGCGATGTGCACGCCGTCCTCCGTGAGCTCGACGGTGTATTGCCCCTTGGCGACGCTGTCCGCCGCCGTGTCCATGGTCGCCACCGTGCCCGTGTTGTCCAGATAGGTGAAGGACAGCGGCCGGCCGTCCCCGTCGGTGGCGTTGTTGCCCCGGGAGGACCACACATAGCCCGTCGCCTTTTGCACCAGCTCGATATCGGTGGTCGCCCGGTTCAGGCGCAGGATCAGCGCGTCGGTTTCCGCCACCGTCTCTATGCTGTCGGGCTCCGCTGTGGTGGTGCCGTATTCCGTATAGCTTTTTTCGGCGGCCGATTCCGGCTCTGCGGTGCTGCCGCAGCCCGTCGCAAACAGCAGGAGTGCCGCCGCCAGCCAACAAATCAGTTTCTTCATATTGCCCTGCCCTTTCATCTGCGGAGATACAGCTCGTTGATCATATCGCCGGCCACGCCGATCATCTCCTGCAGCAGCGCAAATACCAGCGCCGCCAGAAAGACCACCGCCACCATGATCACCAGTGTGATGATCAGCACCAGCACGGTTTTTCCCATCGTATAGGCGTGCACCTGCATATTGGCGCATACCACCAGCAGCAGCGTCCACAGCAGCGCGATGGAGAGGATCAGAGAATAGATGCCCTTTTCATCCTCCGTCATGATGTGCGACAGCGCCAGCAGCACCGGCAGCAGCAGCACCAGCGGCGTCAGAGCATAGGCCGTGCCCATGAAGATATATTTGAAGCTGCCCTCGCCGCTCATCAGACTGGAAACGCACCAGTTGCAGATCACAAAGAGGGAGAACGGCACCAGCACCGTCAGCAGGCTCAGCCAGAAGCTGGCGCCCTGCGTACCGCTGCCGAAGATGTAGCCCTTGAGGCTGTTGAACAGCGCATAGAACAGGGTCGCGGCGGCCAGGATCGTGACGGCCGCCGGGGTGCTGCCGTAATGCTCCTTTTTCATATCCCAGAAACCGCTGACCGGGCGGAAGATGACCTTCTTCGCATAGCCGAGCGTCGCGCGGTAGGTGAACCGATCGCCCACCGCCGGCACCCGCCGGCTGCGCCGGATCAGCAGCGCGATCAGCAGCACGGCCGCGGCGATCCCGCCCACAAACAGCAGGGTGAAATGCTCGTTCATGAAGATCTTCCGCTGGGCCGAAAAGGCCTCGGAATACGCCTGCCGGTCGTTGGCCTGCTTGAAATACGTCATGGCAGCCGGATAGTTCTTCTCCCGCAGATTGACCCGTCCGAAGCTGCGGATGGTGCAGACGCTGTTGTTATTCAGCCGGTAGATGCTTTTCCATACCTCGTTCTCGGCGCTGTAATCGCCGGCGGCATGGTATTCCGCCGCCTGCAGATACAGCAGCGCATAGTCCGTCAGCCGGAATACGGCGACGCGGTCATTCTTGGAATCGGCGATGTAAAACGCCCCGTCATAATAGGAAAACGCTGCCGCCGAGCCGAGGGTCGCGCTGTAATCTCCCTTGCCGCCGAATTCAAACAGCATATCTCCGTCGTCGTTATAGACATACACCCGTCCGCGGGTATTGTCCAGCAGGGCATAGATGCCGTTGCCGATGGGGAGAATGTCGGTATAGGTCTCGGAGCCGCGGTAGGTTCCTTTGGAATACTGATTGATATAGGGATTCGGCACATCGCCGAGGATGTTGTTGCCCAGGGCATTCAGCTTCTTCACCGTCTCCCGGCTGCCGGTGGTGGTGTCGAAATACGCCGAGCAGGCGTACAGAAAATTCTTTTCATCGGCGCAGACACTGCTGTATTCATTGGGAATCAGCGCCGTGGTGCGTTCCCGCTGCGCCTTGGTGGAGATGGCGCGCCAGAAGATCTCCGCAACGGTATACTGGGTTTTGATGGCGCCGAAAATCTGGTTGAATTCGCCGGCTTTGGTCAGCTCCAGGATGCCGGAATTGAAATTTCGGGACACCACGTAGATTCGGTTCAGACCGTCCACCGCAATACGCACCGGGGTGAACACAAAATCGTCGCCGAGCACATTGCTGCGGGGCGCGGCGATCACCCGTTTCAGCTGCATGGCGCTGTCCAGCTGTACGATCCGGGCGTTCATGGTATCGCAGATATACACGTCTCCGTCAGCAGTTACGGTAATTCCCTCCGGGGCAGAAAACCGTCCGGCTTCCCCCTCGTTTGCGAAAGAATCCACCACCTGCAGCAGGCGGCCGTTTCTGTCGGTTTTCAGGATACGGTTGTTGCCCTTATCCACGATGTACAGGTTTCCGTCCCGGTCGGTGCAGACATCGGTCGGCTCGGCCATCCGGGCGGTGTCCATCCCCTCGCCGGTGATATCGGATATCCATTGGGCTGCCTCGGGGGCGGCAATGGATTTGTCCTCCAGATCGTAGGTAAAGCTGGGGTTGGGCGATGCGGCCCCCGCCGTCACCGCCAGCAGCAGAATCAGGATGGCGCAGGCGGCGGCCGTCCGCCGCAGATAGCTCAAATGCTTCACGCTGCCGTCCCTCCTTATTCCTTGATACCGGATGAAGCCATCGTATTGAGAATGTTGCTCTGGGTGATGATAAAGACCGCCAGCGGCGGGAGCAGCATAATGAGCGACACCGCCGCTGCCGAGCCGGTGCGGGCTACGCCGCCGGACACCACCTGACTGAGCGCATAGTGGAGGGGCTTGAGCGTTTCGGTGTAGATATAGCCGTTGCCGTTGGTGGCCCAGATGGACTGGAATGCGAAGATGATCAGCGTCAGCCACGCCGGCTTCACCAGCGGCATCACGATCCGCCAGAAGATGGTCAGCTCATGGGCACCGTCCACCCGCGCCGCCTCCAGAATGGCGCTGGGGACACTGGTGGCCACAAACTGCTTCATCAGGAACAGCCCCATGGAGGAGGCAATCGCCGGGAGGATCAGCGCCCAGTAGGTGTTCACCATCCCCAGCCCGTTCATGATGATATAGTTGGGGACAGCGGTCACCGAGCCGCTGAACATCAGGGAGGTCACGACCACCTTGAAGAATACCTTCCGGCCGGGGAACTCCCGCTTCTCCAGCACATAGGCCGCCATGGACACAAAGAGGATCTGCACGAAGGTGGACACCACCGTGACAAACACCGAGTTGAATATGTACCGGGAGAAGGGAATCCAGGACTGGGACATCAGCGACGCCAGATCGCTGAAATTGCTCACGGTGGGGTGGATCACGTATAAACGGGGCGGATATACGAAGATTTCGTCCAGCGGCTTAAAGGCGTTGCTCACCACATAGAGCAGCGGCAGCGCCATAAAAGCGGCGATCACGCAGAGCAGCAGGAAATTGACGATATCTCCTCCCACGGAGCGGGCCAGTCCCGCACGGGATATGCGTTTGACTTTTTCATTCTGCTTCACGGTCAGCTACCCACCTTACTTAACAGCCTTTGTACGATTTCGTTGACGGCGATCATCAGCACGAACAGCACCGTCGCAATGGCGCAGGCGTACCCCATCTCAAACCGGGAATTGCCGTAGTCCTCCAGATGGTTGATGATGGTATGGGCCGCATAGTCGGTGCTGGGAAAACCCAGCAGCTGCGTGCCCACGGCCCCTGCCGAAAAGGCACCGGTAATGCTCATCACCGCGCCGAACATCAGCTGGGGCTTCATGGTCGGCAGGGTGATGAACCACAGCTCCTGCCACCGGCTGCTGATACCCTCCACATAGCCGGCCTCGTAGAAGGTCCGGTCCACGGTCTTGAGCCCCGCCACAAAGGACAGGAAACCTGCGCCCAGGCTCATCCACGCCATGACGATGATCACGATGGTCAGCATATACCGGGTGTCCGACAGGAACTGAATCGGCTCCTGAGTGAACCCCAGCCCCATCAGCATACTGTTGATCCAGCCGTAGGAATCGTTGCTGAAAATATACTGCCAGATCACATAGGCGCCGCCGGAGATGGAGGGAGCGTACATCACCGTCACCAGAATCGCCCGGGCCGCCCGCCCCAGCTCGTTGATCTGCCAGGCGATCATCAGGGAGGCAAAATACCCCACCGGCCCCACGATAACGGCGATGATCATGGTGTTACGGAACGCAATGGAGAACACCTCATCATTCACCAGCAGCCGCCGGAAGTTTTCCACGCCGATGAATACCGGCTGCTCCAACAGGTTAAAATCGGTGAAGCTGTAAAAGATCGAGATGGCCACCGGCATCACCACAAAGGTGATGAACAGCACCGCAAACGGCAGCAGAAATAAGTAGCAATCGCAGTTTTTCCGGGCCAGTGTCCAGCCGTTATGCAGGCGTTCGCGCAGGGAAAGTCTCTGTTCTTTTTTCATTGCGCGACTTCCTCCATTCCGAATTCCCGACGCTTGACCGTCAGCTCGTCGTCGATGACCGTGCCGTATTTCTCCAGCGTGTCCTTCAGGTCCTTTCCGCTGATGACCACGGCGCGGAAAGCGTTATTCAGGTGCCGGCCGAGGAAATAGCTGCCGGGTACCTCGGGCACCGCCCGGGAATCCGCCAGCTGGGTCAGCAGCACCTCCAGCTCCGCCTGTGTCCACGGCAGCTGCTCAAACGCCTGCCGGTTGGCCGCCATATAGCGGGAGGAGGGGCCGAGGATGCTCTCAATCTCCCGGCCGTAGCTCTCCTGCGTGTCGGCATTTGTCCACCAATCCAGGAATCGGAAGGCCTTATCTTTCTGGACGGAATTGCTGAGGATGAAGCAGGAGGTGGCGCTCACATAGCCGGAGCGATCCACGCTGCCGTCCTCCCGACGCACCCCGGGCAGGAGGGCGATGCCCCACTGTCCCTCGATCTCCGGGGCGGATACCTTCAGATTGTTATAGGATTCGATGCTCTCGATGGCCAGCGGGATCTCCGCCGTGCGGAACCGGTTGACGAAGTTATAGGACTGCTCCAGCGAGTAATTCTTGAAGAAATCGGTCATCTGCTCAAAGGCATCGGCGTTCTTCTGGGCGGTCAGCTGACAGGTCTTGCCGCCGTCCCGGTACATTTCGCCTCCATGCTGATACATGAAGGTGGCGTAGGTGCCGATGATATCGCCGATGGGCAGACCGAAGGTCATACTGTTTTTCTGTAGGATGGAGGTGATCTCCACCACGTCGTCCCAGGTCTCCGGGAGGGTCAGGTCGAACTGCTCCAGAATGTCGCTGCGGTAATACAGGACGTTGAAGCTCACCTTTTCCGGCAGGGCATACAGCCGACCCTCCAGCGTGAAGGGCACCAGCGTCTCCGGGTAAAACCGCTTCCGGATGGACTCGATGCCGGAGAAATCATCCAGCGGGCAGACGGCGCTGCGCAGCGCAAAATTCACCGGGTCCGCCACCGATGCGCCCAGCAGCACGTCCGGGCCGTTGCCGGCGGCGACGGATTTCAGCACCGCGCCGGATTCCACGTTTTCCAGTTGCACATTGATGCCGGTCTGCTGCACAAAGGAATTCTGCACCAGCACCTTCAGCACCTGCATTTGATCCCGTCCGGCGGTCATCCATACGGTGATGGGCGCGTCGTTATTCTCGGTCAGATTGCCGATCTTATTGTAATCCACGGTGAAGGAGGCGGCGAAGGAAACCACCGAATCCCACAGCCGGCGGAAAAATCCGACGGTGGCCTTCGGCAGAGCGGCGTCGGCGCTGCTGACGACGATGTAATCCAGCGTCAGCGGCTGCTCCAGCGCCGAGGTGATCCAGGTGGCCAGAGAGCCGATATTGGTCTTGAAATAGCTGAAGCCGGTGGGGATCTTATCCGCGTCGGCGGTGAAGCTGTCCAGCTGGCGGGTCAGCGTGTCGAAGATCGACAGATCGTTGCCCTTCTGCCCGGTGATACGCAGAAGCTCCTGCTGCACGGCGGTCAGCCGGGCGCTCTGAGTCTGCAGGTTGGCGAGCGTGTCCGGAATGAGCTTTTCCAGCTGATAGTCCCGGTAGCGATCCGGCGAGGAGCCGGTGATCGTCAAAATTTCCCGATAGACGGCATTCAGCTCGTCGAGGATATCGCCGACCTCCCGCAGCACCGGGCCCATCGCACCCAGCGTGGCCTCCAGCGCAATGTCGTTGTCGCCCTGCTTCAGGTAAAAGAGCCAATCGCCGTTTTCCGTGCCGAGGGTGTAGTTTTCCCAGCCGCCCGTATAGGTGAAGCGCAGGTCATTGGCCTCGGCGAAGGGAACCTGACCGTTTATGTAGAGCCGACGGGTCGAATACAGACCCCGGCGGGTGTTCTGTTTTGCTTTCAGAGAGAGGCGGTAGAGTCCGTCCTGGGGAACATTCACCCGCCAGGAAACGGTTTGCCCGGCGGTCTTCCAGTTGGAGCCGCTCAGGGTATTCAGCCGCACGGCGTAATTGCTGTGCGGGGAGGTGGAGGAGCTGCTGTCCGCCGTGGGGACGATGGTGGGGGCGGTTTTCCAGTCGCACTTCTCCGCCTCATAGACGGTGCACACGCCGGGGATCTCTTTGGCGCCGGCGGCGCGCAGGGCGGCGGTCACAGTCTCATAGGATTCCGTCTTGTGCAGCGGCAGCAGGGTGAGGGAATGAATCACCATGGTCTCCTGCAGACCGGTCAGAGTGAGGGTGTCGCCGTCCGACAGCCGGAATTTCAGCGGTTCGCTTTCATACTGGCGGCGGTCGTACACATCCGCGGTCATCCAGCGGGGAGACGCCACCTGCGCCGAACGGATGTCGTTGTCGTAGTAGTCGCGCATGATGCCGTTTTCGTCGATATAGGCGGGATAGAATGCCAGATCGGCCGCTTCTTCAAAGGGCACCTCGTCGTTGATCCGGAGCTGACGGCGGGCGGCGCCCGAGCGGCAATCCTCCAGATAGTAGGTGAGCTGCAGGGTGTACCAGCCGGAAACGCCGTCCGCCCGGAAGGTGACGGCGCTGCTCTCGCCGGTGGACAGGCTCTTGCCGTCCATGCCCTGCCAGCTGTTCAGTATTTCCACGTCCTCGGTGGCGGAGACCACCGAGTCGGCGGTCAGGATCACGGATGCGCCGGAATTCTCCTGCGCCTGCGCGCTCCACGCGTCGTAGGCGGGATATTTCGCCGCATCCCGGATGGCGGTGCTGGCTATCTGCGCCGAGACCGGAGCCGCGCCGAGCAGCAGAGCGCCCGTCAGGATGATACACAGGATTTGCCGATGCGATAATTTCATACGTTCCTCCGGTTCAGACAGAGATTTCGGTGCGCCGGTCCGGTGGCAGCCGGCCGACGGATTCTGCGGTTTGTTGCAGGGGCAAGCCCGCAAGCCTGCCCCTGCAATGCACCGTTCACAAAAGATGCTCTATGTCAGGCGTCTCTCACGCCCGCAACAGTTCGTCCAGCCGCACCAGATCGCGGATATCCACCACGGAATCGTCGTTGATATCGTAGAGGAGGCGATAGCTGCCGGAGCCGGTCAACAGCTCCCGGCGCAGGGTGTCGAGATCGTCCGTGTCGGCGCGGCCGTCGCCGTTCACATCGCCGGGGACGGTATACTCCATCTCCATGTCGTCCAGCAGCATGGTGGTGTCCGCCCAGTTGGCGCCGTACAGGCTGAGCCACATCGTAAAGCTCTCGCCGAAATCAACGGCGTTCTCGGTGGTGCCCCGGGACTGCTGGTTGGAATTCAGGAAGGTCATCCGGTTCTTCACGGGGATATAGAGCGTGCCGTCGAATCCGGAGGGGATGAGCGTATACAGATCCTCGGTGGAGATGGCCACATAGCGGCCGCCGACGGTATAGCCGTAGCCGCCCTTCAGCACGGTGGTGTAGTCGTTGCCATTCTGATTGAAGCCGAAGAATACCCGATAGGCGGAGCCATCCGCCGTGGCGGGCAGCTTCATACGCAGCTTGAGATAGGCGTAGCCGGCGTTGACAGAGGCCAGCTTTTCGGAGGAGATCTCCGCAATGCCGTCAAAGGCCGCCTGGCTGCTCTCGGCGCGGATGAAGGTATAGCCGCTCTCCGCCGTGTAGCTGCCGCTGACAGGCACGTGCAGCTTAAAGGAGGCATTGCCGTGCAGCGCGTCCGCCGCCGCGGTGATATCCTGATTCTCCGTGACGGTGGGATAGGAGCCGTTGCCGGAATAGTAGGATTTCACGGAGGCGAACGGAATCTCGCCGTTCTCGAAATCCAGCGGGATCGAATAGCTTTCCGGCTGGGGATTGCGGGTGATGGCATAGCCCGCCGCCCGCATGGTCTCCCAGGCGTCCGCATCCATGTCGGACAGCTGGCCGGCATCGTCCCATTCCGCATAGCTGGAGAAATAGGCGATATCGTCCACCAGCACCGTGCTGCCGTTCCAGCTGCTGTCGGAGAAATACAGCGACAGCCGCCAATCCTGAGCGAAGTCGGCGAAATTATCCGGGTTGCTACCGAAGCCGTGCCAGTCTCTGAAGCTATACTGGCCGACAAACGGCATGAACACAAAGCCGTCGAATCCGGCGGGAATCTTGAAGCCCTGGGGATCGTTGCCGCCCCGGTTATACTCCAGCCGCTTGCCGGTGTTGTCGTAGAGAACCACATAGCTTTTGAATCGCCGACTGATTTTGGAGCCCTGCAGCGCCGTGAGGGCAAAGGTATGCTCGCCGCCGGTATAGCCCTCCGGCTCGGTCACCTTCATCCGCAGCCACAGCCCTGTCACCGCCGTCAGATCGTCGGCGGTGTAATTCTGGTTGCCGGCCACGGTCACATAGTCGGTCTCGGTGCGGGAATTGTTGTTGGCGGTGGGGATGGAGAGCCGCAGAGAGGTGCTGCCATGCAGGGCCTCGCCTCCGCGGGCCAGCGTCACCGAGGCGGTGTCGCCCTGATGCTCCGCACCGCTGTAAATATTGTTCAGAGAAGGGATCTTCAGGTCGCAGGCTTCCTCGAAATTCATGGGCAGACCGTTCGAGGGATACACCACGTCGATGTCGTCGAGAAGAATCTCGGCTCCGACCCAATTGGAGGAGATGAAAGAAAAATACATCTGGAAATTCTGCGTCAGATCCGGTTTGGCAACGTCGGCGTTGGCATAGACGCCTTTCCAGCTCTTGCGCAGGTTGTAGATCGGCAGATATACCGTGCCGTCAAATCCGGAGGGAACATAGAACGATGCGCCGTGGCCGCCGTACTGTCCCTGAGACACAGCGGAAACGGACCGATACTGCATGTCGTAGCCGATGGCACCCTGTCCCAGATTGCCGTAGTCGGTGCCGTTCTGCTTGATGCCCACCAGCATCTCCAGCGACGATCCGTCCGCCGTTACCGGAGCTTTCAGCCGCAGCTTGAGATAGGCATAATCGGCGGAGGTGATGGCGCTGGTTGCCAGTGCAGCTACACCGGATACGGTAAAGTAGTTCGTATCCACACGGGCGTTGTCGTATTTCTCGGTGGCGGTTTCCGCCGGCACACCGGCGGTCCGGATCGCATAGGAAAGAGAACCGCTCAGCACCCGATCCGCGTCATTGGTCAGCGCGGCGGAGCCGTCCAGATTATAGTAGGCTTTCCACGTCCAGGCCGCCGACTCATCGGTGCGGGTGCGGAGGTTGCCGGTGGTGTTCACCTTCGTCAGCGGGGTCTGGCAATCCTCAAAGTCGATGGGGAAGGTATAGGCATCCGGCTGGGTCTTATACACCACCGAGGAATATCCCAGTCCCCGCAGCATATCGCACAGGGTGCTCTGCTCGGTGCCGGTATAGAAGCGGATATCGTCCAGCAGCACCGTCTGCCCGCTCCAGCTGGCATCATTGAGGATGATGCTCATCTTGAAATCCCGGGAGAAATCCGCCAGAATCTCCGGATAGTTGTCGTAATCGTCGTACCGTCCCGGATCCGTCACATGATCGCTCTGAGCCGTCTCAAACGGGAAGAACACGAATCCGTCGAACCCGGCGGGCAGCGCCGTGTTCGAGCTGCCGCCGCTGACGCTGAGCTTGTTCCCTGCCGTGTCAAAGGCGAAAGCACCCCGGGACAGCCGCGTGACCGGCAGACTGCCCTGCATCACATTCAGCTTGATGTTGTGGGAGGAGCCGGAGGTGTCGTTATCGATCTTCAGCCGCAGCATAATACCGGTGCAGCCGGAGAAATCCGTCTTGCTGAACGACGGGTTTCCTTTGAAGGAGATATTCTGCTTGGCCGTGCCGGTGCCGGCCACGATATCGGTGCGGCCGGTGTTGGTGACGGGCGGCATCACCCTGAGAGAATAGCTGCCGTTCAGGGCGTCCGCGCCGCTGACCAGTGCGCTGTATTCCGTGGAGGCGGAGGAATTGTAATCCGCCGTCACGTTGTCCGTCCACATATACGGATTATAGCCGTCCTCAAAATCCAGCGCCAGCTCCAGCGACTGATGCACATACTGATCCAGCGCCGCGATCTGGTTCACCTGCTCCGGCGCGATGGTGCCGTCACTGGCCACGCCCACGTCAAAGGTGATGGCCGCACCTTTAGACAGGATGTTGTCATAGCAATGCCGGACCAGCGTGTCGGTATCGTAGATGCAATTGCTCTTGCCCCAGTTATCGCCGAGGAAGGTGAGGAAATGCCGCTGATACCCGTTCTCGCTGTATTGCCCGGAGGCGGAATAGTTGGTGAAGGGGTCGTCGTTCACCCGCAGATAATGGCAGGTCTCGCCGGCGGTGTAGCTCTCCACGGGGAAGCGGCAGTCGCCGTACCGGGTGCCGGCATTGAAGGCTACCAGCGCATCCGGATTGCCGGCGCGCAGGGCGGCGGCCTCCTCGGTGGCGTAGGCGGCGGTGAAATTCGTTTCGCCGTCGTAGCAGCCGTCGATCCACCAGCCGGTGATCTTATCGCCGTAACGCTCCGAAACGGCTCGCATGATGGCGGTCATATTGGCCACGGTCCCGTCGTTCAGCGCCCAGTCGCCGTCCTTCTGCGCGCCTGTGCGCTCGGTGGCGCCCAGCTTGGCGGCGACGGTCGTGGCCGTCTCGTCCGTGCCGGCCGGTGCGCCGGGGATCCAATAGAGCATCAGCTTGATGCCGTATGCGGACAGCGCCGTATACAGATCGTTCACCAGATCCCGGTCGGTGCCGAGATCGGCGATGCCGGTCAGCTCCTCCAGCTCCGGCATGGGGATGCAGTATTTTCCGTCGTTCTGGGTCAGGGTGAGCGTGACCCAGGAGGCGCCCACGTTGTGCGCTGTCTTCGCCAGCGCGTTGACATTAAAGGAGTTTACCGACCGATTCCAGCCCTCGGTCGTGCCGTCGCTGTTTTTGGAAGCGAGATAATGGAGAAAAATGCCGTATTTTCCTGCCATGAACGCGGCGTCGGCATCGTAGGTCTCGGCCGCGGCGGGAAACGCAAATACCATCGCCGACAGCATCACGGCAACGCTGAGCATGAGCGAAAGTATCCGCCGGGTTGCTTTTTTCATGTTTCACGAACCTCATTTCCTTATGTATTTCCCCACGGGGGATGTTGGGTCGGGGATGCCAAAATGCCAAGGTTCTGCCGGAGCGTCCATTCCTCCTCTCTGTGCGCCACACAGCCGTGGCGGTCATTCAGCACAATTTTATGATTCTATGATAATACAATCTGGTGATTTCCGTCAATTGATTATCTTATGCAGTTTTCGTCCGTTTTGGTGTTATATTACGCTGAATATGCCATTTTCGATGCCGTTACACAGGAAAAGGCGCCGTCGGGAGGGCGCGGCGCCTTTTACTGTAAAATTATGACAGTTTGCATAAATTGCACGGATGGACGACGGGGCAAAAAGCTGTTTTGCTAAAATACAGAGAGTTATTTTTCGACTTTTTTCACCGATATGTAGTTTACACCGCCTGCGCCGATCAAAATGAGCGCTGCACCCACCAGCTGGTACCAATGTATTATTTCGTGGTTCACGACGACCCCCAGACTGATGGCGGTGATGGTGGAGATCCCCCCAGCGCCGACAGGGAGGAGGCCTGTATTTTGGATAGGGCATAATTGTTCATGACCGTCGCCGCAAAGGAGGATACCACGCTCAGGAACAGAAAGGCGATGAGGTTGGGACGCTCAGGAGCGGCGCAAAATATTGGGACACCGTGCCGGACCGCCAATGCCCGGCCAGGCTGATGCCGTTAAAGACCACCGCTCCGATCATGGTGGTGGAAAACGTGATCTCCACGGCGGAGAATTCCCGGGAGGTTTTACGGGAGGTGATGCAGAACAGGCACCCCGACAGCTGTGCGCCCAGCATCAGCAGGATGCCCCAGACGGTGTTGCAGCCGGAGGAGCCGGTGTTCCATACGGTCGCCAGCAGCACTCCCGCGATGCCGACCCCCAGCAGCAGCTTCTGCACCGGCGAGGTTTTTTCCCCAAGGAGCACTGTTTCCAGACCGGCGATGATGATGGGGCTGACCGCCGCCAGGATCCCCGCCAGAGAGGTGGAGATCCCCCGCAGACCGTAGGTCTCCAGAATGAAATACAGAATCGGCTCAAACAGGGCGGTGGCAATGAGCCACCGCAGACGCTTTCCTTTGTACGAGATACGGATGACGCCGCAGGCTGCCAAAACGCCGAACAGCCCGGCGCAGATCAGAAATCGCAGCGCCAGCACGTCGAACACCGATGCCGATTGCAGCAGCCGCTCCGAAAACAAAAAGGTGCTGCCGTAGATGACCGAACGCAGGATATGCAGGCCGTAGGCTGCGGCCTTTTGCCTTTTCATATGGATTGCCTCCGATAAAACCGAAATATTTCATTGACTTTTCCCGTAAAAGCCCGTATAGTACAATCATAGCATTAAAGGGCATTGGCCACAAGAGACGATATCCCGCTTTTGCCGACTGCTTTTGTACTATTTTGCGGTTTTTACGCAAGGGGTGAATGCTTTGAATGACGAAAAATTCCGTATCCGCGTGTATTCCCACAACGCCTGCGCCGACTATACGCCGCTGGACGATTTTCCGAATTATTACGATCTGACCTTTGTGCTGTCCGGATCGCTGTGGTATCTGGTCGGGGATGAGATGACTGAAATCCCTGCCGGGAACGCCGTGTTCTATACGCCGGATACCCATCGTATCCGCACCAATGTGGAACGGGCTCCCGCCGAATATTTCAGCATCAATTTCTTCACCGACGAGCCGGTGTACAATTTTCCCCAGCAGCTTGTCGGCTGTCAGACACCCGACATCCAGCGGCTGCTGCGGCTGTTCGAGTCGGTGTCCAAAAACCATACCGATCTGCGCGCCCGGCGGCAATCTCTGCTGGTGGAGCTTTTGCTGCTGTCTCTTCAGGAACTGGTGGAGCTGCAGGCGCTCAACCCTCATGTGGTGGCGGTGATGGACTATGTGCGTGCCCATCTGACGGAAAAGCTCACCCTCCGGCAGATTGCGGAGAGCGTTTCTCTCGCCCCCACCTACTGCGGCTATCTGGTGAAACGGGAATTGGGCATCACCATTTTCGATCTGATCATCCGGGAGCGGATGGACCTTGCGCAGAAGTATATCATGGAGGGGAGGCCCCTGCAGGAGGTATGCTATCTGTGCGGATACAACGATTACAGCTACTTCTCCAAGCACTATAAGCGGATCACCGGTTCGCTGCCGTCCAAGTCGCGCAGGGGGTGAGAGTGTGATCGGTTCGACTTTTTACTCGGCCAAGGCCGAAAATTCAGCGGAAGAACGATTCCGGGTGCGGTATTTCACACATAATTACTGGGGGGATTATGCGTTTGACGATTTCCCCAATTACTATGACCTGACGTTTGTGCTGTCCGGTTCGCTTTCTTACTTGATTGACGGAAGAATGACCGAAATTGCGCCGGGGAATGCCGTGCTTTATCTTCCCGGCAGCCATCGGGTGTGTGGACGGACCACCCAGCTGCAGACCGAATATGTCAGCATCAATTTTTTTGCGGAGGAGTGCCCGCAGTTTTCCCAAAAAATCGTGGATTGTCTCACGGCGGAGGTACAGCGGTTGCTGCATCTGCTGGAGGCCACCAGCGAAAACCGCACACCGTTCCAGCCGTACAAGCAGTCGCTGTTTGTGGAGCTGATACTCGCCGTTCTGCGGGAGCAGCTGGAGCTGCAGGCGCTCAACCCTCATGTGATGGCGGTGATGGACTATGTGCGTGCCCATCTGACGGAAAAGCTCACCCTCCGGCAGATTGCGGAGAGCGTTTCTCTCGCCCCCACCTACTGCGGCTATCTGGTGAAACGGGAATTGGGCATCACTATCTTCGATCTGATCATCCGGGAGCGGATGGATCTCGCGCAAAAGTATATCATGGAGGGACGGCCCTTGCAGGAGGTATGCTATCTGTGTGGATACAACGATTACAGCTATTTCTCCAAGCACTATAAGCGGATCACCGGTTCGCTGCCGTCCAAGTCGCGCAGGGGATGAGGCCGGCGGCGGGGTCATATGCCTGCCCGAATTTCCGGCGGATTTTTTGCCGGGACGGGTTGCATTTTCCGGGATTTTCCTATATACTAAACAAGTATGCGATTTTTTGAGTTTGTCTGATTAGGAGGATATGGGAGAAGTATGATTACCGTTTCCGATTTAGGAATCAATTTCAGCGGACAGGATCTGTTCAAGCACGTCAATCTGAAATTCGTGGGCGGCAACTGCTACGGCGTCATCGGCGCCAACGGTGCCGGCAAGTCCACCTTTCTGCGGATTCTTTCCGGCGACCTGGAGCCCACCACCGGCGAGGTCATCATCGACCCCAAGACCCGGATGTCGGTGCTGAAGCAGGATCACTATGCCTATGACGAGTTCACGGTGCTGGACACCATCCTGCAGGGCAACCCCCGGCTGTATGAAGTGATGCAGCAAAAGGACGCCCTCTATGCCAAGGAGGATTTCTCCGACGAGGACGGCGCGCTGGCGGCGGAGCTGGAGGGCGAATTCGCCGAGATGAACGGCTGGGAGGCGGAGACCGAGGCGGGGCAGATTCTCCAGGGCCTGGGGATGCCCACCGATAAGCTGTATGAGCCTATGAGCGCTCTGGCGGACAAGGAAAAGGTGAAGATTCTGCTGGCGCGGGCGCTGTTCGGTCACCCGGACATCATCCTGCTGGATGAGCCCACCAACCATCTGGACATCGATTCCATCCGCTGGCTGGAGGATTTCCTGATGGACTATGAGGGCACCGTGATCGTGGTGTCCCACGACCGGCATTTCCTCAACAATGTGTGCACCCACATCGTGGATGTGGACTATAATCAAATCAAAATTTACGTGGGCAACTACGATTTCTGGTATGAATCCAGCCAGCTGGTGCAGAAAATTATGCGGGAGCAGAACCGCAAAAACGAGGAAAAAATCAAGGAGCTGCAGAGCTTTATCCAGCGCTTTTCCGCCAACAAGTCCAAATCCCGGCAGGCGACCTCCCGCCGCAAGCTGCTGGATAAGCTGACGGTGGAGGAGATGCCCGCCTCCTCCCGGCGGTATCCCTTTGTGGGCTTTCAGATGGACCGGGAGGCGGGCAAGGAGATCCTGGCGGTGGAGGGGCTGTCCAAGACCGTGGACGGCGTGAAGGTGCTGGACAACATCTCCTTCCGCATCAATAAGGGGGACAAGGTCGCCTTTGTGGGGCAGGATGAGATCGCCACCACCACCCTCTTCAAGATCATCACCGGCGAGCTGGAGCCGGATGAGGGCAGCTATAAATGGGGCGGCACCACCAGCCTGTCCTATTTCCCCAAGGATAACACCGCCTATTTTGAGGGCTGCGATATGAACCTGCTCCAGTGGCTCAATCAGTATTCCAAGGACAACACCGAGACCTATCTGCGGAGCTTTCTGGGCAAGATGCTGTTCTCCGGCGACGATGTGCTCAAGCCGGTGAAGGTGCTGTCCGGCGGCGAAAAGGTGCGGTGTATGCTGTCCCGGATGATGATGTACGGCTCCAATGTGCTGGTGCTGGATCAGCCCACCAACCATTTGGATCTGGAATCCATCACGGCGGTCAACGACGGTCTGACGGCTTTCCCCGGCAATGTGCTGTTCTCCTCCTACGACCACCAGTTCATCCAGACGGTGGCGAACCGCATTATGGAGCTGAAGGACGGCAAGCTGCTGGATAAGCTGATGACCTATGACGATTTCCTGGAGTATAAGGCGGCCAACGGACTGAAATAATCAACAGTAGGGATGCAGACCGCATCCCTACTTTTTATACAGAGGTGTGTACCGATGAAGAAAAAATGCATTTTGTTGATCGGCACCGGCGGCACCATCGCCTCGGAGATGTCGGAGGAGGGGCTGGCGCCGGAGCTGAATACGGAGCAGCTGCTCCGGTTTGTGCCGGAGATCGGCGAGCTGTGCCGGGTGGACTGCATGCAGCTGTGCAGCCTGGACAGCACCAACATCCGCCCGGAGCACTGGCTGGACATGGCGGGAACTCTGCGGCAGCACTACGATGCCTATGACGGCTTTGTGATCTGCCACGGCACCGACACCATGGCGTATACGGCGGCGGCGCTGAGCTATCTGGTGCAGGGCAGCCCCAAGCCCATCGTTCTCACCGGCGCGCAAAAGCCCATCTGGTTTGACGGCACCGACTCCAAACGCAACCTCACCGACGCGTTTCTCTATGCCTGCCAGGGAGGCGGCTGGGTGCAGATCGTCTTTAACGGGCAGGTCATCTTAGGCACCCGTGCCCGGAAGACCTGCTCCAAGAGCTTTCAGGCATTTTCCAGCGTCAACCACCCGGATCTGGCGGTGCTGCGGGACGGCACGTTGCTGCAATACATCCGCTGCGAGTGCCGGGAGAGACCGGTGTTCTACGATGCGCTGGACACCCATGTGGGGCTGCTGAAGCTTACCCCCGGTGTGTCCGGCGCGGTGGCGGCATATCTGCTGGAACAGTACGACGGACTGATCTTAGAGGGCTTCGGGGTAGGCGGTCTGCCCCAGTATGACGGGTTGTATGAGCAGGTGGAGCGGGCGGTCCGGCAGGGCAGGCTGATTGTGATGACCACCCAGGTACCCAACGAGGGCAGCGACCTGAAGGTGTATCAGGTGGGCGGGCGGCTCAAAAACGCCCTGCGGGTACTGGAGGCATACGATATGACCACCGAGGCGGCGCTGGCAAAGCTGATGTGGATATTGGGGCAGACCCGGGACTTTGACCGGGCAGCGGAGCTGTTCTATCAGCCGGTGGCACGGGATATTCTGTTTCCCCACCGTGCGCAATGATTCTGTGGAAGGCGGAGCCGGTTTTGCCGGCGAAACGGCTCTGCTTTTGTCGGCGGATCAGGGTTGCAAAACCGGCGGAAGCGTGGTACAATACCCATATGAGAACCCTATACAAGTGTCAGTAGGCCAGGAAAGAAGGACGAGCATATGAATATCATGGTTGTGGGCTGCGGTAAGATCGGCACCACTATTTTGGAAAGTCTGGTGGCGGAGGGACACGACGTGACCGCCGTGGATAACGACCCGGCGGCTCTGAACGAAGTGACCAATGTGCATGATGTGATCGGGGTCTGCGGCAACGGTGCAGATTGCAGCACGCTGGAGGAAGCCGGCGTGGATAAAGCAGAGCTGTTCGTGGCGGCCACCGGCTCGGATGAAGTGAACATGCTCAGCTGCTTTCTGGCGGGGCGCATGGGCGCCCGCCACACCATCGCCCGCATTCGTAAGCCGGAATATAATGACCACAGTCTCGGATTCATGAAGCAGCAGCTGGGGCTGTCCATGGCCATCAATCCGGAGCAGCTGGCGGCCCATGAGCTGTATCACATTCTCAAGCTGCCGTCGGCGGCTAAGGTGGAGACCTTCTCCCGGCGGAATTTCGAGATGATCGAGCTGCGGCTGAAGAGCGGCTCCCCCCTGCTGGGAGCCCCTCTGACGGAGCTGCGCAATCGCTATGCGGCGAAATTCCTCATCTGTGCCGTCCAGCGGGGAGGCAAGGTGTATATCCCCGACGGCCGGTTTGTGCTGGAGGACGGCGACCGCATCGGTCTGATTGCGCCCCCGGCGGAATTGCTGAAGCTTCTGAAGGCAATGGGCGAGGTGCAGCGCCAGATGCGCTCGGTGATGATCCTCGGCGGCAGCCGCACGGCCTATTATCTGGCGCGGCGGCTGCTCGGTTCCGGCAGCGAGGTGAAGATCATCGAGATCGACCGGGAGCTGTGCGAGGAGCTGAGCGAATCCCTGCCCAAGGCGACCATCATCCACGGAGACGGCGCCCAGCAGGAGCTGCTGCTGGAGGAAAGTCTGCGCAGCATGGACGCCTTTGTGGCGTTGACCGGCATGGACGAGGAAAACATCCTGCTGTCCTTCTTTGCCTCCTCCCAGAAGGTGCCGAAGGTCATCTCCAAGGTCAACCGAGATGAACTGAGTGCTCTGGCGGAGCGGCTGGGGCTGGAATGTATCGTTTCCCCCCGGAAGATCATTGCGGATGTGCTGGTGCAGTATGCCCGGGCGCTGCAAAATTCGCTGGGCAGCAACATTGAAACCCTGTATTCTCTCATGGACGATCAGGCGGAGGCGGTGGAATTCCGGGTGCGGGAGGATCCCCGCATCGTGAATATCCCCCTCAAGGAGCTGCGGATCAAGCCCCATATCCTCATTGCCGGCATCATCCGGGAGCGCAAGCCCATCATCCCTACCGGCGACGACTGCATCATGGCGGGGGACAATGTGGTGGTGCTGGCTGCTCAGCACCGGCTGCAGGATCTCACCGATATCCTGAAATGACCTCAATTCATGACGGAAAGAGCGGATGAAACAGATCTATGAATCGTAGAATGATCCTCAATACGCTGGGACAGATCATCCGTCTGGAGGCGGTGTTGCTAATGCTACCCGCCCTTGTGGCCGGACTGTATGGCGAGAGTCGCTGTCTGCGGGCATTTTTGCTCACCGGAGGGTTGGCGCTGCTGGTCGGCACCTTACTGATCCTGCTGACCCGTACCCGCAGCCGGCTGATCTTTTCCAAGGAGGGCTTCGTGACGGTGGCGCTGGCCTGGCTGTGCCTGTCCGCCATCGGGGCGCTGCCGTTCGTGCTCAGCGGGGCGGTGTCCTCTTATGTGGACGCTTTTTTTGAGACGGTCAGCGGACTGACCACCACCGGCTCCTCCATTCTTCCCGATGTGGAGCGTCTGCCCCGGGGGCTGCTGTTCTGGCGCAGCTTCACCCACTGGATCGGCGGGATGGGCATTCTGGTGCTGATGATGGCGATCGTCCCGTCGGATTCCGGGCGCAGCATGCACATGATGCGGGCGGAGATGCCCGGTCCTGTGGTGGGAAAGCTGGTGCCCCGGGTGCGGGACACTGCCAAGATCTTGTACATCATTTATATGGGCATGACGGCGTTGATGGTGGTGCTGCTGTGCTGCGGCGGCATGAGCCTGTATGACAGCCTCGTCCACGCTTTCGGCACGGCGGGCACCGGTGGATTTGGCGTGTATCGGGACAGCCTGGCGGGGTTCTCTCCCTACATACAATGGGTGGTCACGGTCTTCATGCTGCTGTTCGGCGTCAATTTCAACCTGTATTATCTCATTCTGGCCCGGCATTTCCGCTCCGCCGTCAAGAGCCGGGAGCTGTGGGTCTATCTGGGGCTGGTGCTGGGAGCCTCCGGGTTGATCGCCTGGAATATCCGGGCGCTGTATTCCACGGCTGGAGAAACCATCCGGCAGGCGGTGTTCCAGGTATCCTCCATCATCACCACCACCGGCTATGCCACTGCCGACTTCAACCTCTGGCCGGGGTTGTCCAAGGCGGTATTGCTGCTGCTCATGTTTGTGGGCGGCTGTGCCGGTTCCACGGCAGGCGGTCTGAAGGTGGCGCGGGTGCAGCTGCTGGCTGCCTCCGCCCGTCGGGATCTGCGTCGGGCGCTGCATCCCCGCAGTGTGGTATCCGTCCGGTTGGAGGGAAAACGGGTGGAGGAGTCCACCGTGCAGGGGGCCGGAGCGTATCTGGCGCTGTATGCGGCGCTGCTGGCGCTGGGATTCCTGCTGATCAGCTATGAACCGTTCGGGATGGAGAGCAATCTGACGGCGGTGATCACCTGCCTGAACAATGTGGGACCCGGCTTCGGCGAGGTGGGACCGGCCGGCGGATTCGCCGCCTATTCGGCATTTTCCAAGATCGTTTTGTCGCTGGAAATGCTGTTCGGACGGCTGGAGATCTATCCGCTGCTGTTCCTGCTCAGCCCCTCGACCTGGACAAAGAAATAAGAAAACCGGTGGGGTCGTTCGTGTGAACGACCCCACCGGTCGATTGGTTGATGAAGCACCGGTGTCCCGCTGCGGCTTTCGGCTCTGCTATGCTGGGTTAAGCCCCGGGCAGCGGCAGAGCGACCGCACCCACGGCGGGGCGGAGCATCCCGTCGGCTTTCGGTTCGGCTATGCTGGGTTAAGCCCCGGGCAGCGGCAAAGCGGCCGCACCCCCGGCGGGCGGAGCATCCCGTCGGCTTTCGGCTCTGCTATGCTGGGTTAAGCCCCGGACAGCGGCAGAGCGGTCGTACCCACGGCGGGGCGGAGCATCCCGTCGGCTTTCAGCTCTGCTATGCTGGGTTAAGCCCCGGACAGCGGCAGAGCGGCCGCACCCCGCGGCGGGCGGAGCATCCCGTCGGCTTTCGGCTCATCGGGAGGTGCCCCGCCATTCGTCGTAGGCCGCGCCGCAATGGGCGCAGGCGGTGGTGCCTGCCTTGTTCACTGTGCCGCAGCGCACGCAGTCCCATGGATGCCGCGCCTCCGGCTTATAGGTGGGCACGGCCCGCTGCGGTTCGTCCGCTGCGGCCGGAGTTGCGGGGGCGGGCTGGGTTTCTTCCAGACGATGCAGTTTTTCCTGCAGCTCTTGGAGCTGCTCCTCCTGCCGGTCCACCCGATCCATCGTCCCCACCAGCGCGAAACAGGGGACGGCAAACAGCCCGAACAGCCCCAGGCACAGCAGAGCGTTCACCGGTTCGGTGCTGATACCGTAGAAAAATCCGACTACACCGAGACCGAGAAACAGAAATCCCAGCACTAAGATCAATTTTTTCATTCTTGTCACCATCCTGTTTTTCAGATTAGTACAGGGCGCCACCGTATCGGCCCGGTGCGGCGTCGCCACAAACAAAACGATTGAGACACGACCGCTTTCCGAGACGGCCGCAGGATCGCGTATCATGCACTTTCACCGGAAAAGCGACTGTACAGGGATCGTTTGATTCAAAGGAGCGATGGATTATGCGCAACACTACACTATGTTACATTCACAACGACCGGGGCGAAACACTGCTGCTCCATCGGGTGAAGAAGCAGCACGACCTGAATCGCGACAAGTGGATCGGGGTGGGCGGCAAATTCGAGGACAAGGAAAGCCCGGAGGAATGTCTGCTGCGTGAGGTGCGGGAGGAAACCGGACTGACCCTCACCCGCTATCGCTGCCGGGGCATCGTCACCTTTGTATCGGCGGTGTACGAAACGGAGTATATGCATCTCTTCACCGCCGACGGATTCACCGGCACATTGACCGACTGCGACGAGGGTACGCTGGAATGGGTGCCGGATGCGCAGGTGGCGGCGCTGCCCACCTGGGCGGGGGATCGCATCTTTTTGCAGCTGCTGGAGCAGGATGCCCCGTTTTTCTCTCTCAAGCTGGAGTACGATGCTGCCGACACCCTTCTGCGGGCGGTATTGGAGGGGGAAGAACTGGATGTAAGTGCTTACAACACGTAAATTCCTATTTTTTCGGCATACCCCGACAACTCCGGGTGTACGCGGACTTAAAGTTACTGTGCGATTTCAGCATAGCAGTTTCCGCAAAATTTGTCAACCCCGTCCGCTACCGATGACACCGGTGAAAAATCATCGGCAAAAAATGCGCCGTGGGGTGGGAATTCTGACGATTTTTGTCGGTGTCTCTTGACGGAAAGAGCACTTTAGGGTATATAATTTGAACATACAGTGCAGGTGAAACGGTAAAGGAGCGATGTGTATGAGTGCTTTTCCGGAGATGCGGCGCAAATTCGGCTTTGGCTGTATGCGGCTGCCCATGCAGGGGGAAGAAGTGGACGAGCAGGCCATGTGCGCCATGGTGGACGCTTTTCTCGCTGCCGGGTTTAACTATTTCGACACCGCCCACGGCTATCTGAGCGGCAAAAGCGAGACGGCGCTGCGGGAATGTCTGACCAAACGCTATCCCCGCGCGGCGTATCTGCTCACCGATAAGCTCACCGGCAATTTCTTCGGGAAAGAGGAGGATATCCGCCCCTTCTTCGAGAGCCAGCTGGCGGCCTGCGGGGTGGACTACTTTGATTTTTACCTGATGCACGCCCAGAATAAGGACATCTATACCAAATTCAAGCGCTGCCACGCCTATGAACAGGGCCTGCAGCTGAAAGCGGAGGGGAAGATCCGCCATTTCGGCATTTCTTTCCACGACACGGCAGAGGTGCTGGAGCAGATCCTCACCGAGTATCCGCAAATCGAAGTGGTGCAGATCCAACTGAACTACCTGGACCTTGAGGATCCGGCGGTGCAGTCCCGGCGGTGCTATGAGGTTTGTTGCAGGCACGGCAAGCCGGCTATCGTCATGGAGCCGGTCAAGGGCGGCAGTCTGGTGAATCTGCCGGAGCAGGCGGCGGCGGTGCTGGAAAACCTCCACGGCGGCAGCCCCGCCAGCTATGCCATCCGGTTTGCCGCCGGGTTTGAGAACGTATGCATGGTGCTGTCCGGCATGAGCAACGAGGAGCAGATGCGGGATAATCTTTCCTATATGCAGGATTTCCGCCCGCTGAACGAAACCGAGCGGGTAGCGGTCGAGCAGGTGCGCACGATCTTCCGGGGGATGCAGCTCATCTCCTGCACCGCCTGCCGGTATTGTACCGACGGCTGTCCCCGGCATATTTCCATCCCCGATCTGTTCTCCTGCCTGAACGCCAAGCAGCTGCACCACGACTGGAACGCCGACTGCTATTACGGCATCTGCACCGCCAACCACGGCAAGGCGTCCGACTGCATCGCCTGCGGCAGGTGTGAAAAGGCTTGCCCTCAGCATCTGCCCATCCGTGCGCTGCTGAAGGATGTAGTAAAGGAGTTTGAAACGGTACAATAGAGTATCGGAAGCCGCCCCTCGGTGAGGAACGCATTGGCACGCCGGGTTTGGGCATGGGCGGCATCCAGCCCGCCCCGCTCGCCGAAATCGAGGCGGTGGTGCGGCAGGCGCTGCTGAGCTTTCTCCACGCCATCCCCGGTAGAACGACTATTCCGTCATCGGGGAATTCAGCCCCCGGGCGGCGGTGGGGCACTGTGTGTATTGCAACCACTGCCAGCCCTGTCCGGCGGGTATCGACATCGGGCTGGTGAATAAATATTACGATCTGTCCCTGGCGGGGGATCGGATGGCACATGATCATTCGCATGATCATTACAGTAAGCTGACGGTGCAGGCGGACGCTTGCTTTGGCTGCGGTATTGCGATCGGCGCTGCCCGTTCCGGGTGGCACAGCAGGCGCGGATGCACGCCATCGCCGCCTATTTCAGCAAAGGAGAATGAGAGCTATGATTGAATCGGTATTGACAAGAAAACAGGCTTCTGGGAGGATGAAGCTGACGGTCAAGGCATTGATTTCCGCCGGAATCGTGGCGCTGGCGGTGGCGCTGCCCCAGTTGGCGCATCTGCTGGTGGGCGCCCCTGCCGGGGTGCGGTGGCTGCCGATGTATCTGCCGGTGCTGCTGGGCGGCTGTTTGCTGGGGGTGCGCTGGGGCGTTGGCATCGGTCTGGCGGCGCCTTTTTGCAGCTTTCTGTGCACTACGCTGGCGGGGAACCCCATGCCGGCGGCGGTGCGGCTGCCCTTTATGATGGCGGAGCTGGCGGTGTTCGGGCTGGTGAGCGGCGCGTTTGCCGGCAAAATCGACCGAAACGGCGTGTGGGCGTTCCCGGCGGTGCTGCTGGCACAGTTGTGTGGCCGGGGGCTGTTCCTGCTGCTGGCGGCTGTTTTTCGGGCGGTCGTTCCCTTTACCCCGGCGCTGATCGCCGGGCAGATCGCTGCCGGCTGGCCGGGGCTGGTGCTGCAGCTGCTGGCGGTGCCCGGTATGGTGATCGGGCTGCGGTATTTTCTGCGGGAGGATAACCGGGTATGACGGATCTGGAGCGGGCCATGGCTGCTCTGCTACCGCCCCATACGCTGGCGCTGTGCCGGGATGGGGAGGTGCTCACCAGCGATTGCCGGGGTGTGGCGCCCATGGTGGCGTTTCTCCGGGAGGGACGGGCTCTGGAGGGCTATGCCGCCGCCGACCGGGTGGTGGGAAAAGCCGCTGCATGGCTGTTTATTCTTGCCGGGGTGCGGACGGTGTACGCCGCCACCCTCTCCGAGGGCGGGCGGGAGCTGCTCACCTGCCACGGAATTCCGGTGCAGTGGGGGACCCTCACCCCTGCGATCCGCAACCGGGATAATACCGGGCTTTGCCCTATGGAGCAGGCGGTGGCGGAGGCGACCGACCCCGCCGACGCCCTGCGGCGCATCGAGGTGCGTATGGCGCAGCTGGCAAAGCCCATGTAAGCAGACTAGACCGGCGGGACATCCCTTTCGGATGTCCCGCCGGTCTGTTTGCATTCTCTGTTGAATATTGCTGCCGGTTACAGGCAATACTGCTCCAGAAAACCGAATGGCCGCATTGGGGCGACGGGGAAAAACTCAAAGCCGATCGACCGATCGTAGCCGTGTGTCCGCAAGGCATCGAAGATGGCCGTATAGGGCAACGTACCGCTGCCCGGTTCTCCGCGTCCGGGAAAGTCGGCTACGTGAATATGCCCGATGTACGGCAGCGCCCGGACCAGTCCGTCCACCGAAAAATCGCCCTGGACGCTCTGGTGAAAAATATCGTACAGCATCCGGATGCTCTCGGAGCCAACCTGCGCCAAGACGGAAATCATGCCCTCAACGGTCGGAATCAGATAGTCCGGACGCTCCTGCCGGTCAATCGGTTCCACCAAAAGTGTGATGCCGGCTTCCTCCAGATACGGCTGTATGCGGTGCAGATTGCGTATCACCGTCTGCCGCTGCTGCGTTTCCGGGATCTGCGGAATGGTGTCGCCGATGGTGACGATCAATTGGTGTGTGCCGATGCGAACTGCCTGTGCAATGCTCTCCTGAACGGCGCGCCGCAGGCCTTCTCCATCCGGGTCATTCAGAGCTCTCTGAGCTATGCGTGTGGCGGTTTTGGGATCCGCGGAGTCTATGCAAAAAGCGGAGACACGGACGTGCTCCCGGAGCGCGGCGGCGCGGATCGCAACCATATCCTTGTTGTGCCAGTGCCAGAATTCCACTGCGGAAAAGCCGGATTGTTTGCACCGTGCGATTCGTTCGGGAATGGAAAGCTCCGGAAAGACGGTTTCGATGCATACGCTGCTATGTGTCATAAGCGGTTTCTCCTTTCAGTGTTCCAGCAGACGGCGGAGACGCTGTGTGCCGGCGGCAACGGTCGTGTCGCGGTCGAAGATACTGGAGGTACCGGCAACCAGCACATCCGCCCCGGCCTGTCGCATCGCCGCGGCATTCTCAAAGCTGCAATTTCCGTCCACCTCGATGAGGATGTGCATCAGTCCCCGGCTTTTCAGCAGCGCGGAAAGCCGGGCGATCTTATCCAACCCGCCGGGAACCAGCGGCTGCCCGGCGAACCCGGGATTGACCGTCATGAGAAGCACCATGTCCAGCTCGGGCAGAATCTCGGAGAGCATCTCGATGGGGGTCGCCGGATTCAGCGCTACGCACGGACGGGCACCGGTTTCCCGAATCTGTGCAATAACCCGCTGCAAATGACGGGTGCTTTCGTAGTGTACGGATACGGTGTCGCCCTCCCGCAAATCCAGGGTTCCGAGGATGCGCTCGGGGTTTTCCGCCATGATGTGATAGTCAAAGGGCAGCCGCGTCACCGCCCGAAACCGTCGCAGCATCCCGGCCGAAAGCATCAGATTGGGGACAAAATGGTTATCCATGATGTCGCAATGGAGCCAGTCTATCCCTGCCCGTTCCAGCTCGGCAAGCGACTGCTCCATATGGAGCATATCCGCGCACATGACGGAGGCGGAAAGGATGGCGTTTCGTGCGGGCCGGATGGGGATAAACGCCGCACCGTACAGTGGAGCGTTTGCGCCGAGAGCGGCTGCTTGGATGACGGGCAGGGCGCAGGCGCTGTAACAATGGGCGGCAATGTATTCGGTCAATGGCCGAATATACAGCTCCGTTTGTTCCGACAGTCCACCGCTGAACAGCAGGCAGTCCGGCGATATTGTGTTGATGACCGACACCAACACATTGCCCAGCATTTCGACCGCATCGGTCAGCGCCGTCTGACAGCGTCCGTCGCCGGAGACAGCGGCGGCAAACAGATCCTTTGCGGTCCTGCCAACGCCGAGAATTTCGCTCGCCGTTCTGTCCAGACCGCCGCCTGCCGCATATTTTTCTACGCAGCCGCATTTGCCGCAACCGCAGGGACGCCCGCTGGGCACTGCCGGAATATGACCGATCTCTCCGGCGCTGCCCAGCGCCCCGGACAGAATCTTTCCGTCCGCCACAATGCCGCAGCCCACTCCGGTCCCCAGAGTAACGCAGACTACGCAACGCTTCCCCCGGCCGGCACCGAAGCAGTATTCGCCCCATGCCGCCGCCCGTGAATCCTGCACGAGACCGGTGGGTATCCCGAGGGCTGCAGCAAGCTCATCGGCAATGTTTGCGTGCAAAATGGGGAGGTTGGGGGTCTTCAATACGCTGCGGCCGTCCTCGCTTACCGTGCCGGGAATACCGATGCCGCAGCTGCCGATATCTTTAATGGATATGCCGCCTGTTTGCGCAAGCTCTGCGACGATGGCCGCCGTGGTCGCGGCCAGATCGGAGATCGTCGCAATGGGGTGCTTGCGGCTGCACAGGAGGGCTCCGTCATCCGTGAACAGACCTACATGCAGCTTTGTTCCGCCGATGTCTACACCGATTCTGTACATAGCGTGTCTCCCTGCTCAATGGCAGCAATCATGCGCACGCGGGCTTCGTGCCGTCCGCCCTCATACTGCGCTGCCAAAAATTCATCCAGGATCATTTCGGCCATAGCCGTACCGACCACGCGGGAGCCGAAGGCGATCATGTTGGCGTTATTGTGTTGCCGGGCGAGCCGGGCGGAATACGGCTCCGAGCACACCGCCGCCCGGATGCCGCGCACCTTATTGGCGGCGAGGGAAATGCCGATCCCCGTGCCGCAAATCAGGACGCCCAGTGAGCATTCGCCGGCGGCCACCTTCCGTGCCGCCCGCTCTCCGTACAGAGGGTAGTCCACCCGTTCTGTGCTGTCGGTGCCCACGTCGCACACTTCATAGCCCCGTTCTTCCAGATAGACCTTGATATGATTTTTCAGCTCGACCGCCGTGTGGTCGTTGCCGATGACAATTTTCATGCTCATTCGATTATGTACGGCTCTCCTTCCAGCTTTGTCCAGTCCACCAACGCTTTCATGTAGCGGCCGTATTTTTCCGTCAGCTCGCCCTGCGCCCGGTCAAACTGCGTGATCGGATACACCTTTGTCGGCACACGCTTATAGTTCCAATCGTCTGCTGCCAGCGCATTCATGGCATTCTGACAGGAGGCTAAGAGCAGATCCCACTCCCGCGGATGGGTGCTCAGACAGTCGATGGCTTTTACGTTCAGCTGCTGCACGTCCACCAGACGCTTTTCTCCGGTGTGGTAAGCGCCGATGGCCAGCTGTCCGCACATAGCGGTGATGCGGATGGAAAAATCCAGCGATTCGTTGGTTTCTCCCCATTCCATCACCAACGGGAAACCGCCTGCGGCATCCCAGGTGCCGACGCCGGTGCTGGCCAGACTGCCGTCATTATTTTTCAGCCATTCATCGGGTGTATACGCCTCATCGGCTCCGTATTTTCGAGCCGCCTCCAGACACTCCCGGCGGATATCAAACGCCACCACGTAGGCACCCCGCTTTTTGAGCAGGCTGATGGCGCCGCAGCCCATATAACCGCAGCCGACCACGGCCACCCGATCGCCGAGCACCGGAATGCGCACCTTGCTGACGGCGCTGTACAGACAACCCAGCGGCTCAATGACTGCCTCCTCGTCCCGGACATTGTCGGGAATGCGGATCAGATTGTTTTCGTTGGTGCAGCTGTATTCGCTCCATCCGCCAAAGGGCCCACTGACCCGGTCGCCGACTTGCACTTTCGTGACCTGTTCACCCACCGCATACACTACGCCGATGGGCTCGTGTCCGAAGCTGACCTCCTTTTCCGTGTGCGCCCAGTCATAATGCTCCGACATACATACGCCACAGTATTTCAGCTTTACGATCACGTCATGGCTGTCGCCCGGCTGCACCATGTCTGTCTCCACGAGATGGCTCTTCCCCGGGGCTGTTGTCACAATCTTTTTCATACCTCACGCATCCTTTCATACAATGGAGCTTTTGTGTCCGCTCCTGTTGTCAGTATACCGGATGCCGCCGGGTGATGGAATGGACATTTGCGACTAAAGCCTTGACAAAAACGACTTTTGGCGATATGGTTAAACTGAACCGTCAGAGACAACCGTTTACAAAACGGTGTAGTATCCTGTTTCAGGGCATAGATTTTCGGCAAACCGCGTGCCGAAGGCGGCGGAAAGGCCGGACCAAGGAATACGACCATATTCCGAGCGGAGGGGAACAAAGCCGATGCGCCTGCGGGTTCAGCTGAAAAAACGATTGTACCCCGGTATTCTGTCTAAAGCGGAGGAAACGTAGCCGTGAACGTGTATTTTTGCAGTAAAACGCCCTTGCCGATTCAATCCTGTAAATTGCACACGCACCAGAAATGGGAATTGATCTATCAATTATCCGGGTCGAATCGCTCGACGATCGGAAACACGGTCTATGAAATTCAGCCGGGGGATGTGATGCTGATTCCGCCCGGAACGCCGCACGACGGTGCATCGGAGGGGGAATACACCGATCTGTATATACAGGCGGAGGAACTGGATTTTTACGACATACGGGTGATACACGATTATGACCGGAGCATTCGGGCATTATCCGAGATGCTGCTGCGCTGTTTCTGGCAGAAGGATGCCAACTATCGCAAGATATGCGACGCGCTGCTGGAGACGGTTTGTCAGTATATCAAAAAATACGAAGAGGATGCCCATGGACATCCCTTCGTATATCGGTTGAAGAACTATATCTGCGAGAATGTGGCCAACCCGGATTTCAGCGCGGCCGATATGGCAGCGTATTTGGGGTATAATATCGACTATATTCGGCGCAGTTTCCATGCGGAAACCGGAAAAACTCCCGGCGGTTACCTGACCGATCTGCGGATTGCGCTGGCGAAAAAGCTCCTCCTGCAGGAAACATTTGTCAGTGTGCGGGATGTGGCGGCAAAATGCGGGTTTTCCGACAGCTTTTATTTTTCGACGCAGTTCCGTCGCAAAACCGGCCTGTCTCCGACGGAATATCAGAAGCGGTTCTCCGTTTCCGGAGAAGATAAATCGGTATAAGCGTTTTTACCGCTCCATAAACAGCTTGCGGGAGACGAAATTATACACCATCACAATCCCGGTGGCGGCGATCTTCACCAGCTTATAGTGCAGCCCCCACACGTCCACCCCCAGCTTCATAATACCCACCGTCAGCCCCAGCCCGATAACGCTGCATACGATGAACAGCACAAAGCTGCGCACCTTGTGGGTGTTCTGGTGGGTATCGAACACAAAACAGGCGCTGAGGAGATAGTTGACGACGACCGACACGGAAAAGGACACCGCCGAGGCAGCCACGCTGTGCATCCCGCCGTAATCTGTCAGCAGGCACAGCAGCCCATAGTCAATCAGAAAGCACAGCGCTCCCACGCCGCCGAATTTTACCATCTGCCACAGGAGTTTTTTCATTCCACGCCGTCCTTTCTGTTTGTCGTTCCCCTTTAGTATACCAGCCGGCGGCAAAATCGGCAAGAGCAACGGTGAAAAAATCGCGCTCTCCGCCCCGAAAACGAAAAAAAACTTGACATTCCGCCGGAGCGGTGCTACACTGAGAAAAAGCGTTGATGGGGACGGCGGCTTGCGTTGCTTTTTCAGAGAGTGTCCGGCTGGTGAAAGGACATAAAAGCAGACAGGTCAGTGCCTACCACCCCGGAGCGTGCATCGACATAAGATGCGCCGGCCAGCCGCCGTTACCGGGCTTACCAACGAGTGCTGCCCCCATCGTCGGGAGCGGCAGAAGCAGGGTGGAACCACGAGGCGTACAGCTTTCGTCCCTATGCAGGGGCGGGAGCTTTTTTGTTTGCCGATATTTTATTCAAAAGGAGAGAGACGTATGCTGAAGATCACATTAAAAGGCGGAGACATCCGGGAGGTGGCGGAGGGCACCACCGTGGATGCACTGTGCCGTGACATATCCATGGGGCTGTACCGCAATGCCTGCGCCGCCCGTATCGACGGGGCGGTGGCGGATCTGCGCACCCCGCTGACGGCGGACTGCACGGTGGAAATCCTGACCTTTGACGACCACGACGGACAAAAGGCGTATTGGCACACCACCTCCCATATTATGGCGCAGGCGGTCAAGCGGCTGTATCCGGCGGCGAAGCTGACCATCGGTCCCTCCATCGACGAGGGGTTCTACTATGATTTTGACATCGAGCAGAGCGTCACCGCCGAGGTGCTGGCGGCCATCGAGGCGGAGATGAAGAAAATCGTCAAGGAGGGCAGCGAGATCACCCGTTTCACCCTGCCCCGGGACGAGGCGCTGGCGAAGATGGCGGAGGAGCCCTATAAGCAGGAGCTGATCCGCGATCTGCCGGAGGGGGAGGAGATCTCCTTCTATACCCAGGGGGAATTCACCGATCTGTGCGCCGGTCCTCATTTGCCGGATGTGGGACGGGTCAAGGCCTTCAAGCTGCTGTCCGCTACCGGCGCCTATTGGCGCGGGGACAGCAAGAATAAGATGCTCACCCGCGTCTACGGTATCTCCTTCCCCAAGGCGTCCATGCTGGAGGAATATCTCACCCGGCTGGAGGAGGCCAAAAAGCGGGATCACAACAAGCTGGGTCGGGAAATGGAGTATTTCACCACCGTGGATGTGGTGGGGCAGGGGCTGCCGATCCTGATGCCCAAGGGCGCCCGGGTCATCCAGACCCTCCAGCGCTGGGTGGAGGATGTGGAGCAGGAGCGGGGCTATCTGCTCACCAAGACCCCGCTGATGGCGAAACGGGAGTTTTATAAAATTTCCGGTCACTGGGATCACTATCTGGACGGTATGTTCATTCTGGGCGACCCCTATGACGAGACAAAAGAGTGCTTTGCCCTGCGGCCCATGACCTGCCCCTTCCAGTATCAGGTATACCTCAACCGCGCCCGTTCCTACCGCGATCTGCCCATGCGTCTGGGGGAGACCTCCACGCTGTTCCGCAACGAGGACAGCGGCGAGATGCACGGGCTTATCCGGGTGCGGCAGTTCACCATCTCCGAGGGACATTTGGTGCTGCGCCCCGATCAGCTGGAGGAGGAATTCAAGGGCTGCCTGGATCTGGCAAAATATTGCCTGGATACGGTGGGACTGCTGGATAAATGCACCTTCCGATTCTCTCAGTGGGATCCCGCCAACCCGAAGAACAAGTACGAGGGCACGGCGGAGCAATGGGAGGAAGCACAAAATACCATGGCACAGATCCTCAAGGATCTGAATGTGGAATACTCCGTGGGGATCGACGAGGCGGCCTTCTACGGCCCCAAGCTGGACATCCAGTATAAGAATGTCTACGGCAAGGAGGATACACTGGTCACCATCCAGATCGATATGCTGCTGGCGCAGCGGTTCGGGATGTACTATACCGACGCCGACGGGCAGAAAAAGCTGCCCTATATCATCCACCGCACCTCGTTGGGCTGCTACGAGCGGACGCTGGCGTATCTGATCGAAACCTACGCCGGTGCGCTGCCCCTGTGGATGATGCCGGAGCAGGTGCGGGTGCTGCCCATCTCCGAGCGGCTGCTGGACAAGGCGGGCGAGGTCACCGCTCAGCTGAAAGCCGCTGGCATCCGGGCGGAGCTGGATACCCGCAACGAGAAGATGGGCTACAAGATCCGGGAGGCGCAGGTGGACAAGATCCCCTATATGCTGGTCATCGGGGATAAAGAGGCGGAGCAGAATGTGGTCTCCGTGCGGCACCGCAAGGACGGCGATCTGGGCACCATGCCGCTGGATGCATTCATCGGGCAGGTGCTGAAAGAGATCGCCACCAAGGATAAGAAGTAATCGTTCCATCAAAAATAAACGGAGGCGTATGCAATGCTGGACATTCGGTTGATCCGGGAGAATCCCGAACTGGTAAAAGAGAATATTCGCAAAAAATTTGAGGATAAGAAGCTGCCGCTGGTGGACGAGGTCATTGAACTGGATGCCAAAAAGCGGGAAGTAAACACCCGCGCCAACGAGCTGCGTGCCAACCGCAACAAGGTGAGCAAGGAAATCGGGATGCTCATGGGGCAAGGCAAGCGGGAGGAGGCCGAGGCGAAGAAGGCGCTGGTCAGCCGGCAGGCCGAGGAGCTGAAGGCGCTGGAGGAGCAGGAAACCGAGCTGGAGCAGGCGTTGACCCAGCGGATGATGAAAATTCCCAACATCGTGGACCCGTCGGTGCCGGTGGGCAGGGACGACAGCGAAAACGTGGAGGTGGAGCGGTTCGGCGAGCCCACCCACCCGGATTTTGAGGTGCCGTACCATTCGGATATTATGGCGCGGTTCCACGGGCTGGATAAGGAGGCTGCCGGCCGGGTTGCCGGCGAGGGCTTCTACTATCTGATGGGGGATATCGCCCGGCTGCACAGCGCCGTCACCGCCTATGCCCGGGATTTCATGATCGACAAGGGCTTTACCTACTATATCCCGCCCTTTATGATCCGCTCCAAGGTGGTCACCGGCGTGATGAGCTTTGAGGAAATGGATGCGATGATGTACAAGATCGAGGGGGAGGATCTCTACCTCATCGGCACCAGCGAGCATTCCATGATCGGTAAATTCATCGACACCATCACCCCCGAGGAGCAGCTGCCGCTGACCCTCACCAGCTATTCCCCCTGCTTCCGCAAGGAAAAGGGCGCCCACGGCATCGAGGAGCGGGGCATCTACCGCATCCACCAGTTTGAAAAGCAGGAAATGATCGTCATCTGCCGTCCCGAGGAGAGCATGGACTGGTTCAATAAGATGTGGAGCTATTCCGTGGAGCTGTTCCGGTCTCTGGATATCCCGGTGCGCACGCTGGAATGCTGCACCGGCGATCTGGCGGATCTCAAGGTGAAATCCTACGACGTGGAGGCGTGGTCGCCCCGGCAGAATAAGTATTTTGAGGTCTGCTCCTGCTCCAACCTGGGCGATGCGCAGGCACGCCGTCTGGGCATCCGGGTCAAGGGCGCCGACGGGCAGAAGTATCTGGCGCACACCCTCAACAACACCGTGGTGGCGCCGCCCCGTATGCTGATCGCCCTGCTGGAGAACAATCTGGAATTCGACGGCGAAAGGTACAGCGTGCGGATCCCCGCCGCACTGCAGCCGTATATGGGCGGTAAGACGAAAATCGAAGAAAAATAAAGCACGACAAGGAGGCCGCCCTTCCGGGGCGCCTCCTTGCGTCATACGGCCTGTACTTTGAGGAGGTATCGCCATGTGGCAGCAAAAATTAGGGCTGGGACTCTCCGACAGCTTTCGGTTATCCGTGCCGGAGCAGCTGCAAGCCTTTGCCCGGGTGGGCTTTGACGCCTTTTTCAGCGATGACAGCGACCCGGAGCAGCGGGCGCTGCCGGCGGAGGAGCTGGCGCGGCGGGGACGGGACTGCGGACTGCTCTATCAATCCATCCATGCCCCCTTTGGAAAGGCGGCAGACCTGTGGTGTGAGGATACGGCGGCGGGCGACGCCGCTGTACAGGAGCTGCTGGACAGTCTGGAGCGCTGCCGGCGGGCGGAGGTGCCGCTGCTGGTGCTGCACGCCTTCATCGGCTTCGATGAGCACGAGCCCAACGAGCGGGGCATCGAACGGTTCGGGCGGGTGGTGCAGGCGGCACAGGGCACCGGTGTGCGGCTGGCGGTGGAAAACACCGAGGGCGAGGAATACCTGTTTGCGCTGCTGGACGCCTTTCGGGGCAACGATACCGTGGGATTCTGCTGGGATTCCGGGCATGAGATGTGTTATAACCATTCCCGGGATCTGCTGGCACGGTACGGCGACCGGCTGCTGGCGACCCATATCGACGATAATCTGGGCATCCGGGATCATGCGGGAAAAATCACCTGGCATGACGATCTGCACCTGCTGCCCTTTGACGGCATTGCCGACTGGGATTACAATGCCGCCCGCCTGCGGTGCTGTGGCTGCCCGGAGGTACTGACCTTTGAGCTGACCACCCGTTCCAAGCCGGGACGCCGGGAGAACGACGGCTATGCCCGCATGGAGCCGGAAGACTACCTGACCGAGGCATACAAGCGAGCCTGCCGTGTGGCGGCAAAAATTCATCCACACACATAATGAATCAAAACCACCGGCAAAGCCGGGGGGTCGTTAACACCAAAAGGGGCTGCGGTCATATGACCGCAGCCCCGGGTTTATCCCTTTTCTTTCAGCTTGGTGATCACCATGCGGGCGCATTTATACACGTCGCCGCCGCCCATGGTCAGCACCAGGTCGCCGGGCTGTACCCGCGCCGCTACATAGTCCGCGATCTCCGGGAAGGTGGGCAGGTATATCCCATGCTGCATCCGGTCGGTGATCTGCCGGGCGTGAACATTCCACTCGTTGACCTCCCGACTGCCCATGATGTCACTGACCACGGCGTGATCGGCGTGATCCAGCGCCTCGGCAAAGCCCTCCAGATGGCGGGCGGTGCGGGAATAGGTGAAGGGCTGGAATATCGCCCACACCTCGCGGTGCTCCAGTTCTCTCGCCGCCTTGAGGGTGGCGGCGATCTCGGTGGGGTGGTGGGCATAATCGTCCGCTATCGTCACCCCGGCGTATTCGCCGAGAAATTCAAACCGCCGTCCGGCCCCTCGGAAAGCGCGGATGCCCGCCTCGATGGCGGCAAAATCCATCCCGCACCGATGGGCGGCGGCAGCCACCGCCAGCGAGTTGCCTACATTGTGCATTCCGGGTACGCCCAGATGGATCTCGCCCAGCCGCTCGCCGGCATGCCACAGGTCATAGACCCCGAATGCGCCCCGCTCGGTGCGGATGTTTCTGGCTTGCCAGTTGCAGCCGTCGGACAGCCCGAAGGATATCAGTGTCTTGCCGGTGATGCCCTCCAGCGCCCGGCGGGTGTTGGCGTCGTCGGCATTATAGATCACCGTGTCGGTGGTCTGCTCCGCAAACCGGTGGAATGACCGGATCACCCCGTCCAGATCGCCGAAATAGTCCAGATGGTCGGCGTCCACATTGAGGATCACGCCGACGGTGGGGGTCATCTCCAGATAATGATCCTTGAATTCGCACGCCTCGCACACCATGGTATCGCCGGTGCCGGCGTGGCCATTGGCGCCGATGAGAGGCAGCCGCCCGCCGATGAACAGGCTGGGGTCGGCACCCGCCTGCAGGAGGATCTGACTGAGCATGGAGGTGGAGGTGGTTTTGCCGTGGGTGCCTGCCACGGCTACCGAGGTCTTATATTGCCGGGTGATCCAGCCTAAGAGCTTCGCCCGTTCCAGCAGCGGGATCCCCCGCTCCCGGGCGGCCACCAGCTCCGGGTTGTCGGCGGGGATAGCGACGGTATACACCACCAGCTCCGCGCCGTCGATATTTTCGGCGGCGTGTCCCATGGTCACCGGGATGCCCAGCGCCCGGATGCGGTTCAGGTTGTCGGATTCGTTATTGTCAGAGCCGGTGAGCTGATAGCCCCTGGCATGTAGAATCTCTGCCAGCGGACTCATACCGGAGCCGCCGATGCCCACGAAATGGACCCGGCGCACCCCATCCAGCGGGTGGTTCAGATCGGTCATAGATTCAGATTCCTTTCTGCATCAATTCCTATCCATTATATTGCTTTCCGCCGCAAAAATAAATACCTTTTGACGGATTTGTGCAATTTTTTTCGTTCGCCGTCCATATACATGAAAGCAGAACGGAAGCGGAAAGGGGTAAACGAGTATGAAACTGCGCCAATGGATGGCGGTGCTGGCGGTAACGGCGGTGCTGATAAACGGCTGGTCGGTCTGCGCCGCCGGGCGGGTGCTGTATGATGAGGAAAGCGGCATTGCTCTGGAGGAGCTGCTGGGGGAGGATGAGGCGGCATGGCCGGCGGTGGCCACCCCCGCCACCGGATTGGATATTCGGGCCAAGGGGGCGGTGCTGATGGATCAGAGCAGCGGCGCGGTGCTGTACGAAAAGGATGCCCGCGTGCATCTGCCTATTGCCTCGGTGACCAAGGTGATGACCCTGCTGCTGGTAATGGAGGCTATCGGGGAGGGGCGGCTGTCCTTTGACGAATCCGTGACCTGCTCGGAACGAGCGGCCTCTATGGGAGGGTCCCAGATCTGGCTGGAGCCGGGGGAAACCATGACGGTGCGGGAGCTGGTGAAGGCTGCCGCCGTGGTCTCCGCCAACGACGCCTGCGCCGCGCTGGCGGAGCATATCAGCGGCACCATCGAGGCGTTCGTGGCGACGATGAACGAGCGGGCGGCGCAGCTGGGCATGGCGGATACCCATTTTAAGGATTGCAGCGGCCTGGACGACACCGGTTATTCCTGCGCGCTGGATGTGGCGGTGATGTCCCGGCAGCTGATGGCCCATCCGGAGATACAGGAATTCACCACCATCTGGATGGACACCCTGCGGGGCGGCAAATCCCAGCTGGTGAACACCAATAAGCTGGTGCGCCACTATAAGGGCGCCACCGGACTGAAAACCGGCACCACCGGCGCCTCCGGCCACTGCCTGGCTGCCACCGCCCGGCGGGACGGCACGGCGTTCGTGGCGGTGGTGCTGGGCTGCGCCACCACCGCCGACCGGTTCGGCGGCGCCCGGGCGATGCTGGACTATGGATTCTCCTCCTATGTCAGCTATACGCCTCCGGAGGAGGTGCGGCAGACCGCGCCCATTCCGGTGCTGCGGGGACAGGCGGAGCAGGTGGCGGTGACGGCGGATATTCCGGAGGCGATCCTGCTGAAAAAGGGGAGCGAAAAGCAGGTGCAGCCGGTCTGGGAACTGGCGGAGGATCTGGAAGCGCCGGTGACGGCCGGGCAGGTGGTGGGGTCCTTCCGGCTGACGGTAGGGGAGGATACCGTGGGCGAATACCCCGTGCGGGCGGCGGCGGACGTACCCCGCATGGATTTCCGCTATGCATATACGCTGTTGCTGGCGGCGCTGCTGCGGTAACACAAGCGGCGGGACACCATACCGGATGGCGGGAAACCGATTACGGCGGCGTGCAGCCTACGGCGAATGGGGCGGATGATTCGCCGGTCGGCGGGGAGTCGGTCGGGATCCGGAAACAGAACAAGGAGCAGCCACTCCGACGGAACGGCTGCTCCCACAAAGAAACGGCCGGGACGGTAAAACACCGTCCCGGCCGTTTGCTTATTTCTGCTTTTCAAACACCAGGATCTGGCTCTCGTAATCCTGCCGGTGGTTGCAGGCGATCCCCACCTGCATGAGAAAGGCTCCGGAAACGGCCGCGCCGGTATCCTTCTGCACATATGTGGCCCGGGGATCCAGACCCTGCAGCCGCACCTGCTTCGGGCAGGTGGCGGGAGTGCCCTTTTGCACAAAGGTGCACAGCAGCGCTGTGTCCCCTTTCAGGAACTCCCACGCCACCAGATCGCTCTCAAAGGGAGACAGCAGCCGGTACATATCCCCCTGCTGCACCACCGAGCGATAGGTCTTATAGAAAGCCACCTGTTCTTTGGCCAATGCCAGATCCTCGGCGCTGAGCTTTGACAGATCCAGCTCATAGCCGAATTGACCGGACATAGCCACATCCCCCCGCATCTTAAAGGGGGTGGTACGCCCCACCTGATGGTTGGGGCAGGCGGACACATGGGAGCCCATCGTCACCGGCGGATAGACCATGCTGGTGCCATACTGGATATACAGCCGTTCCACGGCGTCGGTGTCGTCGCTGCACCAGGTCTGGGGCATATAATAGAGCATACCGGCATCGAACCGACCGCCGCCGCCGGAGCAGCTCTCAAACAGCACCTCCGGGAACCGGGCGGTGAGGGTCTCCAGCACCCGATACAGCCCCAGCACATACCGGTGCAGCTGCTCCTGCTGCCGGTCGGCGGGCAGCTCCGGATTGCCCAGCTCCGCCACATTACGGTTGAAATCCCACTTCACATAGGCGATGGGGGCGCTCTCCAGCACCGATGCCACCGCCTCGGTGATATAGTCGCACACCTCGTCCCGGGACAGGTCCAGCATCAGCTGCCGACGGCTCTCGCTGCGGGAGCGGTGCGGCGCATGGATGCACCAATCCGGGTGCTCTCGGTACAGGTCACTGTCGGGGGAGATCATCTCCGGCTCAAACCACAGACCGAACTGCATCCCCATGGCATTCAGCTTATCGCCCAGTCCCTTCAGTCCGTGGGGCAGCTTCTCGGTGTTGCACACCCAGTCGCCCAGGGAGCAGTCGTCGTTGTTGCGCTTGCCGAACCAGCCGTCGTCCAGCACCAGCATATCAATGTCCAGCTCTTTAGCTTTTTCGGCAATGGCCAGCAGCTTTTCTTCATTGAAGTCGAAATAGGTGCCCTCCCAGTTATTCACCAGCACCGGGCGGGGGTTATCCCGGTATTTGCCCCGGCACAGGTGCTGCCGGTACAGCCGATGGAATCGGCGGGACATCTCGCCGAGACCTGCATCGGAATACACCAGCACCGCCTCGGGTGCCTGAAAGCTTTCGCCGCTCTCCAGCTTCCAGCCGAAATCGAAGCTGTTGATCCCCATCAGCACCCGTGTGCCGATATAGGTGTCCCGCTCCACGCCCATCTCAAAGCTGCCGCTGTATACCAGACTGAAGCCGTAGGCGTCGCCGGCGGTCTCGGTGGTATGCTTGTCCGCCAGCGCCAGGAAAGGGTTATGGGCATGGCTGCTGGAGCCGCGCTTGGAGTCGATCTTCTGAATGCCGGTGATGAGGGGCTTGCGCTCGATATGCCGCTCCCGTCCCCATATCCCGTGGAGGTGCAGCAGCTCCAGATCGCTGCCGTCGCCGATATCCACACAGGCGCTGGACAGCTTATGCAGCCGGACGGCCGCGTCGCCGCCGTTTGTCACCCGCACGCTGCGGGCGATGGCGTCCTCCTGCTCAAAGGCGCTGTAAGACAGCTCCACCTCCAGCCCGGTCAGGGCATCCCGCAGAAACAGCACCAGCGTGGATACCTCCTCCGCCTCGCCATAGGTGGCGGGCAGCCCCTCCAGCCGGGGCTTTCCGGTGGTGATGGTATGGCGTACATATTCCGGGCGGCTCACCCGGGAGCCGTCGGCGTTGCTGAGCAGCAGGGCCGTCTCCCGATAGTCGCCGGTGCCGTAGACTGGAAATTCCAGAGGCAGATTGCCGGTGCATCCGTAGGTGGTGCTGTCGTCGACCCCGGTATCGAACGGTGTAAAGCAATTGACGTGCGGGGAGTGCCATTCCCGCATGGGCGGCAGATCCTCCAGCCGCTTGCCCCAATAGGCGTGCATGGGAATGCGCCCGTCCAGCAGTTCAATGATATAGCTGGTATGTGCAGTGTGCAGATAGAACTGATTTCGTTCTCTGCAGAATTGGATTGACATATACTTCCATCTCCTTCGGCGCTGTTTCTGTGATATGAGGAAATTCTACCATACTTTCCTACAAAAGGCAAGGGAAAACGCATGGATAGTTGATGCAGCGTTATTCCTTTTTACGGCTGCGTCGCAACAGGAGGAGACACACCAGCATCACCGCCGGAAAGCACAGCGCCGCCAGGATTCCCGCCCGCAGATCGTTGCCGCGGGCGCTGGATACCAGCCCCGCCAGAGTGGGGCCTCCGGCACAGCCCAGATCTCCCGCCAGCGCCAGCAGCGCAAACAGGGCGGTACCGCCGCCCTTGAGGGAATCGGCGGCGATGCTGAATGTGCCCGGCCAGAAGATCCCGACCGAGAAGCCGCATACGGCACAGCCCACCAGACCCATCACCGGGGACGGCACCAGCGCAATGCACAAATATGCGGCGGCGCACAAAAGGGCGCTGACCGCCATGCTGCGGCGCAGCTCCAGCCGCGCTCCGTATTTCCCGTACAGCAGCCGGGACACTCCCATGAGCGCCGCAAAGGTCATCGGTCCGGCCAGATCGCCCAGCGATTTGCTCAGACCCAGCCCCTTTTCGGCGAAGGCGGAGGCCCATTGGCTCACCGCCTGTTCGCTGGCTCCGGCGCACAGCATCATCAGCATCAGCAGCCAGAAAAACCTCCGGGAGAACAGCTGCCGCACCGATAGGCCCTGCGCAGTCTCTTCGTTCAGCGTATAAATGGGGGCACGAGTGAACAGCAGCAGATTGATCAGCGGCACCGCTGCCCAAAGGAGGGCCAGCCACTTCCAATGCTCGATCCCGCACAGGGCGAAGAAGCCGGTGGACAGCAGCACCACCCCCATATGTCCCCAGCAATAGAAGGAGTGGAGCAGGCTCATGGACTGCTCCTTGTTTTCGGTGGGACACGCCTCCACCAGAGGACTGACCACCACCTCCAGCAATCCGCCGCCTATGGCGTATACCGCCACCGACAAAAGAATGCCGATAAACGGGTCGGGCAGCAGCTCCGGCAGCACCGTCAGCAGCAAAAGACCGGCCATGGACAGGCCATGGGCGATCAGCATACTGGCCCGGTAGCCGATGCGGTCGATGAACCAGGCGGAGGAGAGGTCCACCCCCAGCTGAATGAGAAAATTCACCGTGATGAGCAGGGTGATCTTTGCCAGCGGGATCGAGTATTGCTGCTGAAAAGTGATAAACAGCAGAGGAGCAAAATTATTAACGACGGCCTGTACGATATACCCGATATAGCAGCAGACCACGGTCTTCCGATAGGCAGGTTTCTTCATGGTGTTTCGGGATCCCTTTCTTTTTCGATCGCTTTTCGGAGCCATACGCCGCCCATGGGAGGCAGGTACAGCACCCGCTCCCGGCAGGCACCGTCGCCGCACAGCAGCCGGCCGTCCGCCCATTCCGGGGGCAGCAGCAGGGTGTGCTCCGTATCTGCCCGGTTGACGGCGCACAGCAGTGCCTGCGCCCCCTCGCCCCGGATATAGGCGACGATCTCCTCGCCGGAGGGCAGGGGTGTGAAGCTGCCCTGCGCCAGCGCCGGCTGCTGCCGCCGGCAGCACCCCAGCGTCCGATACCAGGCAAGCAGTTCCGCATCCTCCCGGCCCCAGGGATAAGTGCGGCGGTTGAAGGGATCTTTATAGCCCTCCATGCCCGCCTCGTCTCCGTAATAGATGCAGGGGACCCCCGGCAGAGAGAATTGCAGCAGCGTCGCCAGCTTGAGCCGGGCTACCGCCGTCTGCCGCTGAGCGGGGGACAGGATCTGCGCTGCCTGCCAGCTGCGCCCTCGGCCCCGGCTGGGCTCTCCTCCCAAGAGGGTCAGCGCCCGCTCGGTGTCGTGGGTGCCGATGTGGTTCATCAGCAGCCGCAGCACCTGGGGCGGATAGTGCTCGAGAATGGACAGCACCGGGTCGAAAAAGTGCGCCCGGCCGCCCTCCAGCAAAAAGCCCAGCACCGCCTGCCGGAAGGGATAGTTCATTACGCTGTCCAGCTGCTGTCCCAGCAGATACCGGCGACGGTGGCCGTAGCTCTCCTTGTTGCTGGCGTCCTCCCAGACCTCTCCCAGCACCAGCGCGTCCGGGTCGGCGGCTTTCACCCGCCGCCGCAGGGCGTCCAGAAAGCCGTCGGGCAGCTCGTCCGCCACATCCAGTCGCCAGCCGGCCGTACCGTCCCGCTGCCATTGCTCCAATACGCCGGCTTCTCCCGTGATATACCGGAGAAAGGCAGGGTCCAGCTCATTGACCTCCGGCAGAGTGTCAAAGCCCCACCAGGAGTGGTATTCCCGGGGCCAGCGGTCGAACTGATACCAGCTGCGATAGGGGGAGGACAGGCTGTTATACGCTCCCTCGTCGGGATAGCGGTGCTCCCGGTTAAAATATACGCTGTCCGCGCCGGTGTGGCTGAATACGCCGTCCAGAATGATCCGGATGCCCCGGCGCTGCGCCTCCCGGGTCAGGCGGCGCAGATCCTCCTCCGTTCCCAGCAGCGGGTCCACCCGGGTATAGTCCGCCGTATCGTAGCGGTGGTTGGAGTGGGCCTCAAAAATGGGGTTAAGGTACAGACAGGTGACCCCCAGCCCCGCCAGATAGTCCAGCCGGTCGGTAATCCCCGCCAGATCACCGCCGAAATAATCGTTGTTCCGCACCCGTCCCTGTGGGTCGGGCTGCCAGACGATCTCCTCGTCCCAGCGCTCGTGCAGCACCCGGTCGGCGGGGACGTTCTCTTTCGGCTGCCCGGAGGCGGCGAACCGGTCGGGAAAAATCTGATAGAAAATGCCCCCCGCCAGCCAATCGGGGGTGGTGAACTCCGCCGCATAGGCGGTCAACTGCCATTGAGGGGTTTTGGATATATAAGAATATTCCGCCCGGCCGTCGGGGCGGCGCACCAGCCAGCCGGTGCCCAGCGCCAGCTCCAGCTGAAAGCCATAGAAATACACCGCCGCCTCGGTGGGGGTGAAGCGCACATCCCACCACTCGCGGTCATCGCCGCACATCCCCGCCCAGAACATCCCGTTAAACTGCTCCGGCCGGTCGTCCCGGGTGATGAGCAGAGCGGCGGCGTGGCAGCCCCAATTCCGGGGCAGGCAGATACGGAACAGCACCTCTGTCCCCACCGCCACCGCCCCAAAGGGGGCGCGGTAATTCAAATTCCGGGAATCAAACAATTCCGGCATGGTCAACGCTCCTTTTCCGCCGATTCCGGCTCCTCGTTGGTATCAATCGGCCGGGCAAACACCGCCGGGTCAAACAGCGTCCATGGATAGGCGCGGGGCGGCGGACAGGTCTCGTCCACCGTCCGCCGCCCAACCGGGTGCCGGAAGGCCAGATGATAGGACCACAGCCCCAGCCCCCGGAAGCCGTCATCCGCTCGTCCGCCGTACTTTTCGTCCCCCAGCAGGGGCAGCCGCCGGCTGGCGCATTGCACCCGGATCTGGTGGGTGCGGCCGGTGTGCAGCCGCACCTTTAAGAGACTGAGCGGACCCTGTGGGGCTTCTGCCGCGGCCAGCAGCCGATAGGTCAGCCGCGCCTCCTTTGCCCCCGGCGTACCGGGGCGCACCGGGCGGGATTTGCACCGCTGGCGGTCCTTCAGCAGCCAGTCTGTCCATGTGCCGGCGGGCTGGGCGGGAACGCCGCACACCACCGCCAGATATTCCTTGATGAAGTGGTGCCCTGCCATCTGCCGGTACAGCCCCGGGGTCACCCGGTCGCTCTTGCTGTATACCATCACGCCGCCTACCGGCTGATCCAGCCGGTGAATGACGTCGATGCGGTAGGCGCCGGTCTGCTTTTGCAGCAGGGCGGGCATATTCCGCCGTTTTCCCGGCTCGGGGGCAGACAGCACTCCCACCGGCTTTTCGCACACCACTAAGCTCTTATCTTCATACAGGATCCGGATCATCGGCGCAGCTCCCCCTCCTGCTGATAAGCGGCGGCGTCAAAATCGTCCAGCCCGCTGTCCGCCCGCAGGTACAGCGGGTGGTGAGGGTGTCCTTTTTTGGAGCGCCGTCCGGCGGTGACCCAGCGGGCGCCGTATTCCTCGCCGATGGCGATCATATCCCGCAGACAATCCCACAGATAGGGGCGCTTTTCAATGATGGTGCCCCACGCCGCCCAGACGGTGGGGGTGATCCCCTCGCCGCAGCCGGACAGAATATAGCGAAACGCCGCCATATTCTCCCGGTGGAGAAAATCGTTGCGCACGGTGTCCATATTGTCCGGGTCGGTAGCGCGCTGGGCATATACGTTAAACATAATAAAGCTGTCAAAGCCGTTGCCGGTGGCGATGCGCTCCACGGATTTGAGTGTGTTGTCCAGATCGTCCGGCTGGGCGGTGGAGGGGTTGATGCCGATGCAGATGAGAGGATTCTCCCCCCGGGTGCCGAGAATATACCGGTATGGCTCCAGCCGACAGGGCACATACAGCCAGCGGGAGTCATCATAGGTGCCGGGGGTCGGCTCCGCCAGCGCGGCGGCAAAGGAGCAAACGGAAAGCTCATGGGTTTCGGCGGCGGGTGTATACATGGCGGTACTGTCCTTTCTCCGCTTTGCGGAAAGGGGACTGCCCACAAGGACAGCCCCCGGCGTTCCATGGGTCCGACGCTGCCCGCAGGCGGTGTCGGCGATGGGTCTCATACAAATGCCGTGCAGTCCGATGCAGTCCGGACCTGGGGGTCGGGCGGCATCGGGTCCGGCGGGTATCCCCGACAGGGAGGGCTTTTGCGTCCGTTTCCGCACTCAAAAAGTACAAAGCTGACAGGGATCGGCGCTGTAATCCGGCACAGTCGCAGGCTCCGGCGCGGGCGTCGGCGGTGTCGCTGCCGGGGCCGCCGGGGCGGTATAAACCGAACGGGCAATGTTCATCGTGCCGGAGGTTAGGGAGGTGGAGGCGGTTTCCCCGGCGTTGCGGTAGGAGGCGGGGGTACGTCCCGTGACCCGACGGAATGCCTTGTAGAAATTGGTGTTGTTATTAAAACCGCAGACGGACGCGATCTCCGACAGGGACAGATCGGTGGTGCGGATCAGCTGCACCGCCCGGCGCACCCGCTGCCCCACCACGTATTCCACCGGGGGCAGTCCGTTATAGCGCTTGAACAGCGCCGAAAAATAGGAGGGGCTGACGTGCGCTACCGCCGCCAGCTCCGACAGCCGCAGCTCCTCGCCCAGATGATCGTCGATGTATTGGAGCACCTGGTTCATATGCTCCAGCTCGCCGCTGGGGGCGGCCCGGTCGGCCGCGGCGGTGTCGATGCAGTCGTAGCTGCGGATGATCTGCGCCAGAATCGACTGAATGCGAATTTTGATCATCAGCTCATAGCAGTCCCGCTGTTCCCGACATTCCTGCCAGATCTCCCGGAACCACTGGCTGAGCAGCGGTGCTGCCGGGTTGTCCCGATCCAGTCGGCAGCGGAAATGCGGTCCCCGCTGAAAGAACACCATCAGGAATTTATAATCCATATCGTTGCCCAGCGCGTTCCAAATAAAGGAGGGATCCAGGTGAACCACGATATGCTCCAGTGTCTCATTCCCCAGCAGCAGATTATGCTGGTCGGTGGGGGCGAACAGAAATACGTCCCCCGGCCGCATATCGAAGTCCTCGCCGTTGACCTGATAGGTGCCGGTGCCCCGCAGCACACAGGACATCTCCAGAAACGCGTGATGGTGCCGTTTGAATGTGATGGGGCCTTCGATCACATGGTCGAAGATCCACACCAGCCGCTTGCCGCTCTCATTCTCAATATAATCCACAGGGCGACCCCCTTCAATACACAATATATACGACCATTAAAGCATATTTTTGCTCCGCTTGCAAGAGTCAATCGGACCATTTTACCCCAAATTGCAAAAAATCGCCCGCATCCTGCGGCCGTCGGCATCTTTCTTAATGAAGTCTTAAACAACCTCCCCCTTTTCAATTAAGAAATAATCCGCTATACTGGAGATACAACGGGAGGGATACGATGACGATACTGATTTGCGACGATGAGCGTGACATTGTGTCGGCGCTGAAGATCTATCTGGGGGCGGAGGGCTACGATACCGTATGCGCCTATACCGGACGGGAGGCGCTGGCGGTGCTGGAGCGACAGCCGGTGCAGCTGGTGCTGCTGGACGTGATGATGCCGGAGATGGATGGCATCACCGCCATGGCAAAGCTGCGGGAGCGGTGGAACATTCCGGTCATTCTGCTCACTGCCAAGAGTGAGGACACCGACAAGGTGCTGGGGCTGAATGTGGGGGCGGACGACTATGTGACCAAGCCCTTTAACCCGGTGGAGCTGCTGGCGCGGGTGCGCTCCCAGCTGCGGCGGTATACCCGGCTGGGGGGCTGCCCGGAGCCGGCGGGTGCCGGACGCTACACCGCCGGCGGACTGGCGCTGGACGATAAGCAAAAGCGGGTGACGCTGGACGGAGAGCCGGTGCGGCTCACCCCCACGGAATACGACATTCTGCGGCTGCTGCTGCAGCGCCCCGGGGAGGTGCTGTCCCCGGAGGAGATTTACCGGCAGGTCTGGCAGGAGGCCCCCACCCCGGGGGACGGCACGGTGGCGGTGCATATCCGCCACCTGCGGGAAAAGATCGAAATTGACCCCTCCGACCCCCGCTATATCAAGGTGGTCTGGGGGCAGGGATATAAATTGGAGACAGGAGGTATGCCCTATGACGGAAACAAGGCTGACTGACCGCCTGGCGGTCAAAACCGCCGCCTTTGTTCTGGCGGTGCTGCTGTCCGTGGCGGCGCTGGTGGGCATCGGCGGCACGGCAGCGGTGCTGCTGCTGGCGGGGGGACAGAACACCCCTGAGGCGGCGGTGGAGCACACCGGCGAATGGCTGCTGTATCGGCGGGATCTGTACCTGGAGCATATTGTGAATCTGTGCTCCCGGGGACAGGACCCCACCCCCTCGCTGGACGAGAATCTCTACTGTACCGTCACCGACGGCAACGGCGCCGTGGTGTTCAGCAACTATCACGGCGAGCCGACGGTTGCCTCCGTCTATGCCTCCTATTATCTGTCGGAGGATCTGGACTCGGAGGGCTTCTATATCGACGGGACAGAGTATATGACCGTGACCGCGTATCTGCCCGCCCCCGCCACCGGCTGGACCGGCACACTGCTGCAGCTGGTGGAAAGGTGGCATCGGCATTGGGGGGCTATTCTGGCGAGCAGTGGCGTATGCCTGCTGGGAGCGCTGCTGCTGACGGTGTTCCTGCTGCGTGCCGCCGGATGGCGGGCGGGGGAAGAAAGCCCCCGGTGCAATGCGGTGGATCGGATTCCCTTCGACCTGTATCTGGCGCTGCTGGCGGTATTGGTTGTGTTCCAGTGGCTGGTGCTGGACAGCGTGTATAACCTGCTGCTGACGCTGGTGCTGCTGGCGGTGTGCGGTGTGCTGGATATATGTCTGCTGCTGGCGTTCCTCATGAGCGTCGCCACCCGCATCAAGACCCGCACCCTGTGGCACAACACCCTCATCGGATGGCTGCTGCGGGGGCTGGGCACGGCGCTGCGGGGGCTGCCGCTGGTGTGGAAGACCGCATTGGGGCTGGTGGGGTTCACCCTGCTGGAATTTCTGGCGCTGATCAGCAATAACAGTGTGCTGATCCTGCTGGCGCAGGCGGTGATCATCCCTCTGGGGATCGTCTATGCGCTGGGGCTGCGGCGGCTGCAGACCGCCGCCCGGGAGATCGCCCGGGGGAATCTCGGCTATGCCATCGACACCCGGTATATGAGCCCGGAGCAGCGGCACACCGCGGAGGATCTGTCCCATATCGGGGATGGACTGTCCGCCGCCGTGGAGGGGCGGCTCAAGAGCGAGCGGTTTAAGACCGAGCTGATCACCAACGTATCCCACGACATCAAGACCCCCCTCACCTCCATCATCAACTATGTGGACCTGCTGGACAAAGCCCACCCGGAGGGGGAGCAGGTGCAGGAATATCTGGCGGTGCTGAAACGGCAGTCCGCTCGGCTGAAAAAGCTCATTGAGGATCTGGTGGAGGCCAGCAAGGCCTCCACCGGCAATCTGCCGGTGCATCCGGCTCCCTGCAATCTCAATGTGCTGCTGGAGCAGGTGGTGGGAGAATATGAGGAACGGTTCGCCGCCGCAGCGCTTACGCCGATGCTGACCCTGCCTCCGATGCCGGTGACGGTGCGGGCGGACGGGCGGCATCTGTGGCGGGTGCTGGATAATCTGCTGAATAACATCAGCAAATACGCCCAGCCGGATACCCGGGTCTATCTGGATCTGGCCGAAACCCAGGAATGCGCCCGCATCACCTTCCGCAACATCTCCCGCAGCCCGCTGCATATCAGCAGCGAGGAGCTGATGGAGCGGTTCGTGCGGGGGGACAGCTCCCGCAATACCGAGGGCAGCGGGCTGGGATTGTCCATCGCCCGCAGCCTGACGGAGCTGCAGGGCGGTCAGCTGCTGCTGGCGGTGGACGGGGATCTGTTCAAGGTCATTCTGCTGCTGCCGCTGGAAAAGGAGGAACAACTGTGATTCACCTCATTGCCGACCAGTTTCACCGGTGCTTCGGAGTGCTGTTTTTTCTGCTGTATGCCTACCAATTTTTCTATCTGATCGTGCCGCTGCTGTTCCGCCGCAAGGCAGCGCCGCCTCCGGCGGCGCCCCGGCGCATGGCGGTGCTGGTCGCCGCCCGCAACGAGGCGGCGGTCATCGGGCAGCTGCTGGACAGCATCAACGCCCAGACCTATCCGGCGGACAAGCGGGCGGTCTTTGTGGTGGCGGACAACTGCACCGACGATACCGCCGCGGTGGCCGCCGCCCACGGCGCCACCGTGTTTGAACGGCACAACACCCGGCAGGTGGGCAAGGGCTACGCTCTGGATTATCTGCTGCATTCAATGGCGGCGGCGGGAGAGACGGATTTTGATGCCTATCTGGTGCTGGATGCGGACAATCTTCTGTCCCCCGACTATCTGGAGCAGATGAACCGCACGCTGGCACAGGGCTACCCCATCGTCACCGGCTACCGCGCCAGCAAAAACTACGGGGATAACTGGATCAGCGCCGGCTACGGGCTGTGGTTTCTGCGGGAAAGCCAGCAGCTCAACCGCCCCCGCCATCGGCTGGGCACCGGCTGCTTTGTTTCCGGCACCGGCTTTGCCTTCACCGCCGATATTTTGCGGCGGCAGGGCGGCGGCTGGCCCTATCATCTGCTGACGGAGGATCTGGAGTTTACCGCCGTGCATCTGGCGGCGGGGGATTTCATCGGCTATTGCGAGGGTGCGATCCTCTATGACGAGCAGCCCACCCGGTTTTCCCAATCCTGGCGGCAGCGGATGCGGTGGGCAAAGGGCTTTCTGCAGGTGCTGCGGCAGGAGGGTAATTCCCTGCTGGCGGGCATCCGCCGGGGCAGCTTTGCCTGCTTTGATATGATCGCCAGTATGTTTCTGGCGTTTGCGCTGACGGTGGCGGAGCTGCTGGTCTGCGGGGCGGAGATTGCCGCCCTGCTGATCGCCGGAGAATCGCCTCTGCCGGCGCTGATGAGCCTTGCGCGCATGGCGGCGGGGGTGGGCGGCACCCTATATCTGCTGGGCGGCGTCACCCTGCTGACCGAGTGGAAGCGCATCCCCACCCCCGGCTGGAAAAAGCTGCTGTATTATCTGCTGTTTCCATTGTTTATGCTCACCTATGTGCCCATTACGGTAGCGGCGCTGTTCCGCCCGGTGGAATGGAAGCCGGTGGTGCATAACCGGGCGCTGACCCTCCGGGAACTGACATCGGACAAGACCCGTTGAGTCGTTTCGCCTGCGGCGGACAACCGAATACACACAAAAAGGGCCGCCGATGCATTGGTGTGCATCGGCGGCCGTTTCAGCCTGTCAAAGACCCCTGCTTTCAAATAACGAAAGCGGGGATCTCTTGCCATTGGGGGAATCATCAACGAATATAAACCGGCAAAACGGAGTTTTTTTCAACTCCGTTTTGCCGGCTTTTTCAGGTTCATAGCCGCACATTTAAGCCTGCCCCATCGCGTGACGGCGGCCAAGCCTCTGTGGTGTGTATAACGCGCATGGCGGGTTTCTCCTGCGCATCCGTAAAGCCCCGCTCAACGCTTTCTTTGCGCTGTGCATACATTTTTTCCGCGATCTGCCTTTCCTCCATTAAAGCCCCCGTTTCCTTTGCTATACCGGAAACGAGGGCGTTTGGGTGGTTCTTTGACAGACTGACGGGTCTCCGACAAGTTCGGAGCCCCGTGTTTTGTGCATGGAGAATCCGGCATGATGTCGGTTTGGCTGGGGGTCAGCGCTGCAACAGCTGCTGTACGACCCAGAGAATTCCCGCTCCGCTCCCCATAGCCAGCAGCGTGTACAGACCCCGCTGCCATCGGAGCCGCCATCGTTGCTGCTTGAGACCGGCGTAGGTGTCGGCCTGCTCCACCACCTTCTCAGCCAGCTTGTGCAGCGTGTCGGTGCCCGGCTGGCTGCTGCCGGCCCGCACCACCAGAAACGCCCGCTCAAAATAGGGGCTGCCGGTGTGTGTGACCTCGATCATCTGTCGGTTTATACCTTTGATCATGTGTGTTGTCCTCCCGCTTTTTGTCCGGATGTACCCCAAAAGGCCGTTTGATCCGGAATTAGTATCGGCCGTCGTCGGAAGAATATACGGTTTGTAATGTGGAAAACTCTCCTGGTTTTTCGGAAACTCGGTGGAAAACTCGGTGGAAAGTGTGAAAAGTCCATGACTTTTCTCCTGCGGAGCGCGGTGAAAAACCGAGACGCTGTTGACAAGTATCCATAACTGCGGGTTGAATGACCTTGTCAAACTCGAGATGAGGAGCACGGCCTTTACCGGCTTTTTGATATCTTTCCCTCCATCTCCGGCAGTTTTTTGAGGCATCCGATGGCGAACAGCCGTCCCAGAGCGGTGTATCCGGGCGTATCGTTGTTTTCTCCGGCCATGAGAGGCACGTGATCGACCCGGATCGGTATCATCACCGTGACAGTAGCTTTAACCATATTAGGATGACGCTTGTTTCCTCCTCTGCCGCTTTTGCCGCTGTTTTTGGCGCTTTCTTTTTTGCTGCTGCTCTTCCCGGGCTTGTCTTCTTTGTCTTTCTTCCTGGCTTCTTATCCTTTGCTCGGCCGCCTGCTGCTTGGCTCTTTCGCGAATCAGGAGTTTTCGCTGCTCTTTGGACTTCAGAATTTGCTTGTGATATCTAAACGTGTAAACCATGAAGAACATTACAGCGGAAAGCAACAGAAGCAAGAACCCTATCGTGATGATTTTGTTTTTGCGGTCGCGGTCAATCCAGCGGAATGTTTTCCCACCATATTCGGTGTCTTGTCTAAAGTGGATAAACTTTCTACCAGCAATTTCTCCCCAACGCTCTATCTCCGCTGGTTCCAACTCTTTATAGGTCAGG
>CAKUAQ010000006.1 GCA_934636435.1 uncultured Eubacteriales bacterium | reverse complement strand
TTTTCAACAAAGTGCGCAATCACCGCATGGTCGACCCGCGCACGATTTTCATGGACGGCGTGGCGCGGGACAAAGTATACGACACGGCAACAGGGGTTCGGTTCGTAACCATGGTGACCCCGTGGATCGCAAAGAAAGCGGTGAGCGGATCCTTGCGGATGCGCAGGAGAAACCCGCCATGCGCGTTATACACACCACGGGGGGCTTGGCCGCCGTCACGCGATGGGGCAGGCTTAAATTTGCGGCCATGAACCCCAAAAAGCCGGCAAAGCGGAGTCGAAAAAACTCCGTTTTGCCGGTTTATATTCGTTGATGATTTCCCCCAATTGCAAGAGCCTCCCTGCTTTCGTTGCTTGAAAGCAGGGGGCTGTGCAACCTATGAACCGTAGAGCGGCGGCCATTCCTCCGCTCTACGGGGCATCTACATTAGGTCGATGGTGATGTGCAGTTTCCGGCCCGCTGCGCGGTATACCCGGTACCGGCCGTTCCGATTATAATAGAAGGAGGACAAGCTCATGCAGCCACTTGTGATATCCGCCGTATATTCCGACACCCTGCACAGCCGATCCACCCATTACCACGACCGACATCAGATCCTGTATGTGCAGAGCGGAGAGATCGCGCTACATATCAGCGGAAAGCACTACATCGCCACAGGCGGCTCCGTGGTGATCATCAGTCGCTTTGAACAGCATTCCATCGAGCTGCGCAGCGCCGAATACAGACGCTATGCCCTGTTCATCACCCCCACTCCCGATGAAGCGGAAACCCCTACCCTGCAATACCTGCTGTCCGTCCTCGTCAACCGTCCGGCCAGCTTCACCCACGTCCTCGATCTGAACGAGCAGCGCGCCGAGCTGGAGACGCTGTTTTCCTCCATCTGTCGGGAAAAGCGTCGCGAGCAGCCTCTGGATGACTATATGCTGAATCTGCTTTTTCAGCAGATTCTGGTGCTTCTCTACCGCCGCCAGCCGTCGCTGTTCTCCTCCCAGCCAGAGCAGGCCTGCGGCATCGTGGAATCCGTCAAGGCGGCTTTTGAAACCGCATACGGCCGCGCCTACACACTGCGCTCCGTCGCCGAGCAATACCACATCAGTTCCTCGTACCTGTCCCATATCTTCAAGCAGGCAACGGGATGTTCGGTCATGGGCTATCTGCTGTCCTGCCGCCTGGCGGCCGCCAAACGGCTGCTGGCAAAAACCGACCGATCCATCGGCGATATCGTGGAGGAATGCGGATTCAGCGATTGCAGCAATTTCAGCCGCACCTTCAAAGCGCATACGGGCGTTTCTCCCAGTGATTTTCGGCGGCAATACGCGAAGGGTTGAATTACTCCAAAAAGGGGAGCTCCGACTGTAGCCCCAGTGCCATGGCAGCGGCCCCGGACCCGACATAACGGCGTCCTGCCTGCGTTTTGCGACATTGGCCGGAATCATGACTGTGTAAAAGATACAAAAAAGGTAAAATTTCACATTTTATGCAAAATAGGGGGTTGACAAGTGCGTGTTAAAGTGCTAAAATTCTAAAGTGTGAAAATTGTTCACATTCTCGTCATAATTCTGAGGAGGCGTCCATCATCATGAGCGAAGAATCCGGGCAATCAGGAGAGATCGAACGATTACGTGTGGCGGTGCTGTGCGGTGAATGTGAATCGCCGGGAGCACCGCCGGAGCCGGTGTATGGCTTGCAGGTAGAATCGAAATCCCGCCGCTGGCACTGGCAAGATCTGGGTACGCAACGCGAGCCGGTGGAAGCATTGGCCAGACGGCTGGAGACCTTCTGCCCAGAGCCGTGTCACATGGATGACATTGTACGGGACTTTGTGTTGGAACAATATCTGCCTTGAGAATATCTGCCTGAGCGGAAAATGCTCAGGCAGATATTCTTTTGTTATTACAATTCCGGCTGGTGGGTAAAAACCCTTCCATGTTGTGGGTAAAAACCGTTCCATGCCACTGCTTTTCGGTTTCGGAAAATGATAAAGCGCTCAGTATGATCCACGACGGGGATATGCAGGCGACTGCTTTCGGCGCATCGGTGCGGCGCGCAGTCAACGTTTTCCACTGAACCCGCGGCGCAGACAGCGGCCGTTTCCCCTTTACGGAAAGCGAAATGAACCCGCCCGCTCCCCGTCGCGGTGCGCAATCCCAAAAATCCCGCAAAAAGTTTGAAATTTTCCTTGACATTCGGCTGGTTCTGTGGTATAGTAGCCATCGTTGGATTTGGGAGAGTTCCCGAGTGGTCAAAGGGGACAGACTGTAAATCTGCTGCTTCGGCTTCGATGGTTCGAATCCATCCTCTCCCACCATACTGTGGAGACAAAAAAGATGTCTCCCACGAAAACCCCGATTGTATCGGGGTTTTTTGCTACCCATACGGCGATTTTTCTCTGTACCAAAACACAGATGTAAAATCGCCGTTTTCCATTTGTATATATAAAATGAGTGTATAAAACTAAGCAACGCATACATAGCCGTCCGGTTTTCTTTTGCGGAACCGGCAGCTTTTTCTGTTTCTCGGCGATGATGAAAACAGAATCGTAAAAGCGGGAAAGCCTCACCTCGGGCGCTTAGGCGGACCGGATGCCGATGGGCAATGCCCGGCTTTATCGGCTATCTGTGCCGCCTGCGCCGGATCGTTTGCTCCGCCGTACAGAGAAAGCCCTTGCGGACAACAGAACCGTTTGTCCGCAAGGGCTTTTGGATATTTCTGCGCCGTTATACCGTCGCCATGACCGGCGCGCCCACCTCGACCCGATATTCGGTCACGCCGGAGATGGTCTCCCCGTCGATCTGCAGCGCCGTGGGCCGGTCAAAGGTCACGATGATGTCCTTGCCGCTGAGCACCTTCACCATATTGGTGTGCTTGACGTGCTCCCCCTTGAAGATCCCGGGGAACACGATGAGGGTGCGCAGCTTCCCCGCTCCGTAGATGAGCATGGTGGACACGGTGTGCGTGTCACCCAGCCGTTTCTGCTCCGGGGCAGCCATCATACCGCCACCGTAATACCGGCCGTTCATGGTGGGTGCCAGCCACACCTTACGAAAATGCTCCGTATGACCGTCCACCGTCACCGTGGCGTTGACCGGGTGAAACCCACCCAGCAGACCCTTGATGGCAATGGCCGTATAATTGATCGGTTTCGCGTGGGCGGGGTCCTTCGCCGCCTCCGCCCGCATCCGGTCCCCCACCTCACAGCAGTAACCGTCAATGCCAAAGCCTACGCCGTTGAGAAAACGATAGGTTTTGCCGTTGACCGTCACGCGGGGCAGATTGTGCAGGTATTCATCCACCGGCACGGGGGAATCCACTCCGGAGGTATTGACATCCCGCAGGAAATCATTGCCGGAGCCGGTGGCGTAATAGGACACCGGGAAATCCAGCGTCAATGCCGCCGTATCGTTGATAAACCGATTCAGCGTACCGTCCCCGCCGGCGATGATCACACCGGTGCCCTCCGGCAGCGCGGCAAAATAGGCTCCGTAATCGTCGATGGTGGTAATATCCCGATAGACCAGAGTATCTCCGCTCAAAATCTGCGTCAGCTTGCGGCTGCGCTCCTCTCCCTGCCCATTCCCGGCCAGAGGATTATACAGCACTTGATAGGCGCTCATGCAATCCGTCCTTTCGCGGCAAAAGCCGTTCTTTATCGTCACTGTACGGCAGTATATCATATTTTTAGCTCTTTGGCAATGCGACAATTTCCCCAATATTGTCTATTTTTTCGCAATCGGTAGGGAAATGTCTATCCGTTACAGCTCCAGACGCATATGCACCGTTTCCTGATACCCGCTCTCCCGGGAACGGAACCCGCGAGGATTGCGCCCGTATTCCGTGAAGCCCAGCGACCGGTACAGCGCCACCGCCCGCGCATTCTCCGCCACCACCGTCAGCTCCAGCTGGGTATACCCCGCCTGCCGGGCACACGCAATGCACGCCCGCGTCAGCGCCCGACCGATCCCCAGCCCCCAATAGGCGCGCAGGATGCTGACCCCGTATTCCGCTCGATGCCGCAGCTTATACTGCCCGCCGATCGCGTCGATGCCTGCCGTTCCGGCCACGCACCCGTCTACGATCGCCAGAATCTCCGCCTCGTTGGGGCTGGAAGCCTTGCCCTCCAGAAACGCCCGCTCCTGCTCCTCGGTAAAGTGGCTCTCCTCCGGATAGGTCAGCAGATAGTCCGTTTCTCCGTGGGTCCTGTTAAAATTCTCCAGCACAGCGACCGCATCGTCCCCGCAGCCATTCCGCAGCAGGAGCTCCTGTCCGTTTTTCAGCGTAACCGTTTCATTGTACAGCATGAAAATTCCTTCCGTTCATTCGAGTTTCTGCCAACATAAGGTCACCGGCTCGTTCGTGTCGGCGACAGACAATACATCAAACCGTCCCGCCGTTTCGCCGGAAAAGTAATCCTGCACAAGAATGGCGTTTCCCCGCACCTCAGCGGAAAATCCGCCGCCTTTCTGCAAGGAAAGCACCTCCGCCAGCTGCGGCTCAGCCGATTCATCTCCGGACAATACGCAGTATACCGTCTCTCCGAACCGATTCCGGACCGTCCACCGTTGATTCATGTTTGTTCTCCCCCTTCTCCGCATATGCGCTGCATATGAGGTATTATAGGAGGGCAAGCACGCTTTGTCAACCGCCGCAACGCCCGTTATACCGCCGCCCACTCGTCTGCCACTTTTTCACAAATCGTCCCCTGCCGGGCAGAACATTTTTCGCCAATCCGCCTTTTTTCGCTTTTGTCGGAAAAAGGCGGCGGTTGGCGGTTGATTTTCGATGGGAAAAGCCGTATAATGATTTAGTGTACAAAAGAGGATGCGCAAAACCACGGGGAGGAAAATATGTCCATTGATTTGCACTGCCATTCCAGAATTTCCGACGGCTCTCTGGGAGTCGATGAACTACTGAGTATCGCCCGCCGGCGGCATCTGACCGCCGTATCCGTCACCGATCACGACGCCGTTGTCGGCTCCACCCGCGCCGTCATCCTCGGCAAACGCATGGGGATAGACGTTCTGCCGGGGGTGGAGTTTTCCACACGGGATACCGCCCGGGGCAACAAGGCACACCTGCTGGGCTATCTGTACGACAGCCCCGACCGGCTGGAGGGGCTGTGCCGCCGCATCAGTCTCGGCCGACGGACAGCCGCCAACGAGATGATCCGCAAGGTGCTGCGTTACTATCCCATCGTACCGGAGAGTATCACCCGCTGCGCCTCCGGCAGCACCGCCATCTTTAAGCAGCACATCATGCACGCGCTGATGGATGCCGGACATGCCGACAGCATCTACGGCGCCGTATACGACAAGCTGTTTTCCCCGGAGAGTGGCTGCGCCTACGTGCCGGTGGACTACCCGGATGTGCGGGAGGCGGCGCAGCTCATCCGCAGCGCCGGCGGGCTGGTGGTGCTGGCGCACCCTGCTGCCTATCATAACGAGGCGCTCATGGAGGAGCTGACTGCTGCAGGTCTGCTGGACGGAGTGGAGGTCTGGCACCCGGATCATTCCGCCGAGGATGCGGCGCGGCTGGCGGCTTTCGCCGCCGCCCATGGATTGCTCACCACCGGCGGCAGCGATTTCCACGGCATGTACAGCCGCACCGCCCGTCCTCTGGGCAACAGCGACGTACCGGAGAATATCCCGCAGAAAATGCGCACCTATAAATCCCGCCGGAATTCGGCGGCAGGCTGAATCTCGACAAGGAGGAATTGTGATGGCGTATCAATATCGCACCAAGGGAGTCTGCTCCCGCAGCATTCAATTTGACATTCAGGACGGATGCGTGACCCACGTATCCTTTGAGGGCGGCTGCAACGGCAACACACAGGGCGTCGCCCGTCTGGTGGAGGGGATGCCGGTGGAAGAGGCGATTCGCCGTCTCTCCGGCATCGAATGCGGCTACAAGGGCACCTCCTGCCCCGACCAGCTGGCCAAGGCCCTGCAGCAGGCGCTGGAGGAATCCGCCGCCCACACAGCCGAATAAGGCTCCCTCGCGCAAAACACCTCTGACGGCTTTGTGCGTCACACCCTTGAACCCACACCGCCGTCCGCGACCCGGATGGCGGTATTTTTTCGATCGGAGGACCGAACCGTGGAATTGCCACAGGAATTCATACGCCGCCTGGAGCGGCTGCCGGGCGGGCTGCTGCCGCAGCTGCAAGCCGCCTATGCCCTGCCCCTGCGCCGGGGGCTGCGGGTCAATACGCTGAAAACCACCCCGCAGCGACTGCGTGCCCTGTTTCCCCAGCCGCTGACCCCGGCGCCTTTTTCGCCGCTGTGCTTTTACACCGACGCGCCCTTTAAGGCGGGCAGCGACCCGCTCCACCACGCCGGTGCATACTACATGCAGGAGCCGTCCGCCGCTTCTGCGGTGACGGTGCTGGCACCCCGCCCGGGGGAGAAGATCCTCGACCTGTGCGCCGCCCCCGGCGGCAAGTCCACCCAGATCGCCGCCGCGCTGGGGCATACGGGACTTCTGTGGTGCAACGAATATGTCCCCGCACGGGCGAAAATCCTGCTGCAGAATCTGGAGCGCTGCGGTGTGCGGCGGGCGGTGGTCTCCAATAGTGATACCGGACGGTTGAGCGCGGCGCTGCCGGGCTACTTCGATGGGGTGCTGGTGGACGCGCCCTGCTCCGGCGAGGGGATGTTCCGCAAGGAGCCGCAGGCGCTCGCCGGCTGGAGCGTAGACAATATCCGGCTATGCGCCACCCGACAGGATGCCATCCTGGACGCCGCCGCCGGGATGCTGCGCCCCGGCGGGCGGCTGGTGTACTCCACCTGCACCTTCGCCCCGGAGGAAAACGAGCTGGCGGTCGCCCGGTTTCTCGGCCGCCACCCGGATTTCACCTTAGAGCCGATCTCGGTCGATTGGGGCTGTCCCGGCTTTCCGGCGGCGGCGCTGTCCGCCTTCGGGGACGTTGCCTGCACCGCCGATCTGACCGGCTGCCGCCGCATCTTCCCCCATCAGGGCGGTGAGGGGCACTTCATCGCCCGTCTGCGCAAGGCGGAGGATGCCCCCGGCGGCCGCTCCGCCCCCTATGTTTTCCCCGCGCGGGATGCCCACCGGGAAGAGGCCCGGGCACTGTACGAAGCCTGTTTTTCCGATGCCCCCGATGGCACGTTCGTCACCGTGGGCGACACGGTGCGGCTGCTCCCGCCGGAGCTGCCCGCTCTGAGGGGTACCGGCACGCTGGCGGCGGGGCTGGCTGTGGCCGAGGTGTGCAAGAATCGGCTGGAGCCGTGCCACGCCGCCTTCGCCGCCTCCCGCCTTTCCGATTGCCGCCGGGCCGTCGATCTCGATCCCGCCGATCCGGTCCTGGCCGCATACCTCCACGGGGCGGAGATTCCCGCGGATGCCACCGGATACACCGCCGTGGCGGCGGCGGGTATACCGCTGGGCTTCGGCAAGGTCTGCACGGGGCGGCTGAAAAACCGCTATCCCAAGGGTCTGCGACTGCTGTAACCCCCCCGATGCGGCACCGACGCTCCGTTTTCTCATGGGCGGAATACATATTTTTCCCGCTTCCGGACACGCTGATAGCAAAAAAACCGCAAAATTTACACTTCATACACAATCGGCTCTTGCAATCCGGCGCAAAATCGTTTACAATGATTGGTGGCAAATTGTTACCTTTTTAACAGATACTATTTTAGAAAGGATGTTCTATTATGAGTTACCTGAACAAAAAGACCGTCGAAGATCTGGACGTGGCGGGCAAGCGCGTACTGGTGCGCTGCGACTTCAATGTCCCGATGAAGGACGGCAAGATCACCAGCGATAAGCGCATCATCGGCGCGCTGCCCACCATCCGGTATCTGCTGGAGCACGGCGCCAAGGTGATTCTCTGCTCCCACATGGGCAAGCCTCATGCCATTTTCACCGAGGGCTTCGGTCTGAATAAGAAAGAGAAAGCGGCTGTTGCTGCTCTGCCCGAGGCGGAGCAGGCGGCGGCCAAGGCGGATTATATCGCCAAGGCACTGGCCAACGACGCCAAGAAGTTCACCCTGAAGCCCGTGGCGGATCGGCTCAACGAACTGCTGGACGGCAAGGTGACCTTTGCCGCCGACATCATCGGGGACGACGCCCATGCCAAGATCGCTGCCCTGAAGGACGGCGAGGCGGTGCTGATTGAAAACGTTCGGTTCGACGCCCGTGAGACAAAGAACGATCCCACCTTTGCCAAGGCGCTGGCGGAGCTGGCGGAGCTGTATGTCAACGACGCCTTCGGCACGGCCCACCGCGCCCACGCCTCCACCGCCGGTGTGGCGGATTATCTGCCCGCCGCCTGCGGCTATCTGATTCAGAAGGAGATCACTGTCATGGGCAAGGCGCTGGAGGATCCCAAGCGCCCGTTCGTGGCGATTTTGGGCGGCGCCAAGGTGTCCGATAAGATCGGCGTCATCAACAACCTGCTGGATAAGGTGGACACTCTGATCATCGGCGGCGGTATGGCCTACACCTTCCTCAAGGCGCAGGGCAACAACGTGGGCACCTCCCTGTGCGAGCTGGACAAGGTCGAAGAGGCTCAGGCCATGATGGCCAAGGCCAAGGAAAAGGGCGTCAACTTCATCCTGCCGGTGGATAACATCATCAGCCGGGATTATGACGAGAGCGCGCCCTTTATGCGGATCTATTCCGACGCCATCCCGGACGGCTGGATGGGTATGGATATCGGCCCCACCACCCAGGAGCTGTTCGCCAAGTCTCTGGTGGGCGCCGGGACTGTCGTGTGGAACGGTCCCATGGGCGTGTTTGAGTGGGAGAATTTCGCCGGCGGCACCGTTTCCGTGGCGAAGGCAGTGGCCGACAGCGGCGCCATCTCCATCATCGGCGGCGGCGACTCCGCGGCGGCTGTGGAAAATCTGGGCTTTGCCGATAAGATGACCCACATTTCCACCGGCGGCGGCGCCTCTCTGGAATTCCTGGAGGGTAAAGTGCTGCCCGGCATCGCCTGCCTGAACGATAAGGACTGAACACACAGCTACGCGCAACGAAAGGACAGATGAATTATGGGTAAGTATGTAATCGCCGGCAACTGGAAGATGAACAAGACCCCCGCCGAGGCGAAGGAGCTGATTGACGCCATCAAGCCGCTGGTGGCGGATGCCTCCTGCGACGTGGTGGTGGGCGTTCCCTTCGTGGATCTGCAGACCGCTCTGGAGTCCACCAAGAGCACCAGGATCGGCGTAGCGGCGCAGAACTGCTACTGGGAGAAGCATGGCGCGTTCACCGGTGAGATTGCCGCCGATATGCTGCGGGAGATGGGCGTGGGCTATGTGATTCTCGGTCACAGCGAGCGGCGCACCTATTTCGGCGATACCGACGCCACCGTAGCCAAGCGGGTACGGGGCGCTCTGGATGCGGGTCTGACCGTCATCCTGTGCGTGGGCGAATATCTGGAGCAGCGGGAGCTGGGCATCACCGGCGAGGTGGTGGCCATGCAGACCAAGATTGCCCTCAACGGCGTATCCGAGGAAGAGCTGAAGCGGGTTATCATCGCCTATGAGCCGGTCTGGGCCATCGGCACCGGCAAGACCGCCACCGCCGCCCAGGCGAACGAGGTCTGCGGCGAGATCCGGCAGGTCATCGCCGGTCTGTACAATGAGGCGGCTGCCAAAGCAGTCACCATCCAGTATGGCGGCTCCATGAACGCCGCCAATGCGGCGGAGCTGCTGGCGCAGTCCGATGTGGACGGCGGTCTGATCGGGGGCGCTTCTCTGAAGCCCAACGATTTCGCCACCATCGTCGCGGCCGCGAAATAAGGTGATATCGCACAGAGCTTGTGGGGTATTGCCGCAATTCTCTGTCACCGACGCAGGGCGGGGCAAGCCGCCCCGCCCTGCGCTTTTTAATTCCCTGTATCGGAAAGGAAGAACAGCACTATGAAAAAGCCCTTAACCTTGATTATCATGGACGGCTTCGGCATTAACCCCGACACCTACGGCAACGCCATTAAAGCCGCCAAGACCCCCAACCTGACCCGGCTGTTTGCCGAGAACCCCACCACCCAGATCGGTGCCTCCGGCATGGATGTGGGTCTGCCGGACGGGCAGATGGGCAACAGTGAGGTCGGCCACACCAACATGGGTGCCGGCCGCATCGTGTATCAGGAGCTGACCCGCATCACCAAGTCCATTCAGGACGGCGATTTCTTTGAAAATGAGGCGCTGCAGAACGCCATGACCGCCGCCAAAAAGCCCGGCGCGGCGCTGCACCTCATCGGCCTGCTGTCCGATGGCGGCGTGCACAGCCACTTCGACCATCTGGTGGGACTGCTGGAAATGGCCAAACGCAACGGCGTGGAGCAGGTGTATGTGCACGCGCTGATGGACGGCCGGGACGTGCCCCCCACCTCCGGCAAGGAGTATATCGAGAAGCTGCAGGCGGAGCTGCAGCGCATCGGCGTAGGCAAAATTGCCTCCGTCACCGGACGGTACTACGCCATGGATCGGGATAACCGCTGGGAGCGGGTGGAGAAGGCGTATGCCGCCATGGTCTACGGCGAGGGCGTGGAGAACGCCGACCCGGTGTCCGCGATGGATGCCTCCTATGCCGCCAATGTGACCGACGAGTTTGTGGTGCCGGTGGTCTGCACCGGCAAAGAGGGGGTCATCAAGGCCAACGACGCTGTGGTATTCTTCAACTTCCGCCCCGACCGGGCACGGGAGATCACCCGCACGCTGGTGGATCCCGCTTTCGAAGGCTTTGAGCGTCGGGGCGGCTGCTTCCCGCTGACCTATGTGTGCATGACCCAGTATGACGCCACCATGCCCAACGTGCAGGTAGCGTTCAAGCCCCAGGTACTGCACAACACCCTGGGCGAATATCTGAGCAGGAACGATCGGACCCAGCTGCGGATCGCCGAAACGGAGAAATACGCTCACGTGACCTTCTTCTTCAACGGCGGCGTGGAAAAGGAATATCCCGGCGAGGACCGGGCGCTGATCCATTCCCCCAAGGTGGCCACCTACGATCTCCAGCCGGAGATGAGCGCCTATAAGGTCTGTGACGAGGTGGTTTCCCGGATCAACTCCGGCAAATATGATGTGATCATTCTCAACTATGCCAACTGCGACATGGTGGGACACACCGGCGTGTTTGACGCCGCCGTGAAGGCGGTGGAGGCAGTAGATACCTGCGTCGGCAGGACGGTGGAGGCGACCCTCGCCATGGGCGGCGTGGCGCTCATCACCGCCGACCACGGCAACGCCGATAAGATGTATGAGCCGGACGGCTCGCCCTTCACGGCGCATACCACCAATCCGGTGCCCTTCTGCGTGGTGGGTAAGGATTGCACCCTGCGCACCGGCGGGCGGCTGGCAGACATCGCGCCCACGATGCTGCAGATTCTGGGGCTGTCCCAGCCGGAGGAAATGACCGGCAAATCCCTGATGAACTAAGCGGTGGAAAACGCAAGCGGCGCTGCACTTCGCGAAGGAAGTGCAGCGCCGCTTTCCTGTATGATTCAAGAAATCACAGCACCAGCCCGGTCAGCAGCGCCGCTGCCGCCGCTGCCAGCGCCACCACGATCAGCGGACAGCGGAAATACGCCAGCACCAGCGCCACCGCCGTGCCCACCGCCGCCGTGGTCATATTTCCGGTGGAATAGAAAATCGCCGGCAGAGTCATCGCGCTCAGCACCGCATAGGGCAGATAGTAGAACAGACTGCGCAGGAACCGGGACCGGATCTGCCGCCGCATCAGGGTAAAAGGGATCGCCCGCACCAGATAGGTGACCCCCGCCATCACCGCAATATACAACACCAGGCTCATGCGTTCTCCTCCTCTCCCAGAGGGAACAGCAGCGCGCCCGCCACCGACGCCGCCAAGGCGCTGAGGATCACAGCAAAGCCGCCGGACACCCCCGGCAGCAGATATTTGAATACGGCGCTGAACGCCGCCGCCAGCAGCACCACGCACAGCACCCGCTTATCCTTGCGCGCCACCGGCACAAAGATAGCCAGAAACATTCCGTACAGGACAATGCCCATAGCATCGGTCACCACATCCGGCAGCAGCCGTCCCGCCAGCGCTCCCAGCGCCGTGCCCGCCGTCCAGCCAAGGAACGGGGTCAAGATCAGCCCGTACATATACCGGGCGGTCAGCGGCTCCGGGCGGGATATCGCCACGGCATAGATTTCGTCCGTGATGCCATAGGACACCAGCAGCCGCCGGGGGGTATTGAAGGTGCTGTCCAGATTCTGGGACAGGGAAATGCCCATGAGCGCATACCGCAGATTGATCACCAGCTGGGTCAGCGCCATCTCCACCAGTGCGCCGCCGGCGGCGATGATTTCGATTCCCGCCGCCTGACCCGCCGAGGTCAGGTTCAGCGCCGAGATCGCCACCGCCGCTGCCGGGGACAGTCCCAGCCGCACCGCCGCAATACCAAATCCGAAGGATACCGACAGATATCCCAACATGATCGGAACTCCATGTGCCATTCCCCGTACAAAGGGCGACCGCATAACGGGTTTCTCCTTCCAATGTGACGTTCGATTTTCCTTCCATCCGCGGTAAAACCGCCGCGCGAGAAGGATCGATACCGATACTATACTCCCCGGCGCGGAAAAACGCAACCGTTTCCGGCAACTTTCGGCAAAAAACACGCAAATTCCACCGGCTCCGTCCGGGTTTTTATGGCATTGGGAAGAAACGGCTGCCTGCGAAAAAAATACTTGCTTTTCCCGGATATATATGGTATACTAACCACAGTGAGTATGAAAGAGTAAAGGAGTGGGGTGACCCGCTCCTTTATCGTTGTGTGCGGCCTGTGCCGCAGAAAGGCAGGGATCACTATGGCAAAAGCTCCGACCGCCCCCGGCGGCGTGGTCGGCAAGGTCGTCACTCTGGTGCAGCCCATCATCGGCGAGACCGATCTGATCCTGTGGGACGTGCGCTTCCTCAAGGAGGGTGCTTCCTGGATTCTGCGCATCGTCATCGACCGGGAGGATGCGCCGGTATCCATCAACGACTGTGTGGCGGTTTCCCGCCGCCTCAGCCCCTTACTGGACGAGGCCGACCCCATACCCCAATCCTACTGTCTGGAGGTCACCTCCCCCGGCGCCGACCGGGAGCTGACCCGCCCGGAGCACTTCACCTACTATGAGGGGCTGCCGGTCTGCGTCAAGCTCTATCGTCCCGACGAAACCGGGCAGCGGGAGATCGCCGGCATTCTGGATTCCCATGCCGATAAAACGCTCTCCCTCGTCACCGAGGAGGGCGAGACCCGTACCTTTGATCGAAAAGACATTGCCGCTGTCCACGCCATTGACGATTTCGATGACGAGGACGACGAGAGCGCACGATCCGACACATAATTCTGGAGGGTAACAACAATGACAAACAAGGACATGGTGGAATTTTTCGAAGCGCTGAAAGGGCTTGCCAAGGAAAAAGGCATCGACCCCGAATACCTGATGGAGCGTATTCAGGCGGCCATCGTGGTGGCGGTGAAAAAGGACTACGGCGGGGAGGAAAACATCCACGTAGTAATGGATCCCGAAAAGAGCGAATTCTCCGTATCCATCCGCAAAGCTGTGGTGGACGAGGTGACCGATCCGGACCGGGAAATGACGCTGGAGCAGGCGCAGCGCTACGACAAGCGTGCCGCGGTGGGCAAGGACGTAGAGATCAAGCTGGACACCAAGGAGTTCGGCCGCATCGCCGCCCAATCGGCCAAGCACGTCATTCGTCAGGGCATCCGGGAGGCGGAAAAGAACCAGCAGGTGCTGGAATTCCAGCGGCGTAAGCAGGAGCTGGTCACGGTGCAGATCGTGCGGGTGGATCCCCGCTCCGGCGCCGCCACCGTGCAGGTGGGCAAGGGCGAGACCGTGCTGCCGAAGAACGAGCAGATGGAGACCGACGATATCCGGGAGGGCGCCCGCATCAAGGTCTATGTAGTGGACGTCAAGGAAACCGAAAAAGGCCTGCGGGCGCTGGTATCCCGCACCCATCCCGGTCTGGTGACCCGGATGTTCGAGAGCGAAGTGCCGGAGATCTTCGACGGCGTGGTGGAGATCAAGGCCGTAGCCCGCGAGGCCGGCTCCCGCACCAAAATGGCGGTGCTGTCCCATGACGAAAATGTGGACGCCGTGGGCGCCTGCATCGGTCAGCGGGGCGTGCGCGTCGCCAACATTGTGGAAGAACTGGGCGGCGAGAAGATCGATATTGTGGAATACAGCGACGATCCCGCTGCTTTCATCGGCGCTGCGCTGGCGCCCGCCAAGGTGCTGAAGGTGGACATGGATCCCGACGGCAGCAAAGCCTGCAAGGTAACGGTGCCGGATTCCCAGCTGTCGCTGGCCATCGGCAACAAGGGACAGAATGCCCGGCTGGCCGCCAAGCTCACCGGCTGGAAAATCGACATCCGCCCCGAGAGCGGATTCTACGGCGAGGATGAGCCGGAGGAGACCGCCGAAACGGACAGCGACGCTGCGGAAAACGCCGACAAGAACGAATAAGCCGTTTACCATAACCGACCGACGGGAGGAACCAACACCGTGCGAGAGAAAAAAATCCCGCTGCGCAAATGCAGCGGCTGCGGCGAGATGAAGCCGAAAAAAGAGCTGATCCGGGTGGTACGCAGCCCCGAGGGGGAGATCGCACTGGATCTGACCGGCCGCATGGCCGGACGGGGGGCATATGTCTGTCCCTGCCTCGCCTGCCTCCAGGCCGCCCGCAAGGCGCATCGACTGGAGCGCTCCTTCGGCTGCGCCATTCCGTCGGAGGTCTATGACCGGATGGAACAGGAGCTGATGCCGGATGGAACCTAAACTCGCCGGGCTGCTGGGCATTGCCCGCCGCGCGGGACACATACACATTGGCTTTGACGCCGTCAAGGTGCTTCTGCACGCCGAAAAGGCGCAGCTGGTTCTGCTGGCGGCGGACTGCTCCCCGAAAACCGAGAAGGAGCTGCGTTTCGCCGGACAGGACGGACGCTGCCCCATCCGGACGGTTGCCGCAAACAAGACGGCGCTGGCCGCCGCTCTGGGTTTGGAAAAGCCTGTTGCCGCCGTGGCAACCGATGACCACGGCTTTGCCGCTGCCATGCAGCGGGTCCTGCCCGACCCGCCGTGTGTCAGCACCGATACAAAGGAGGATGTTGCCCTATGATGATCAAATACCGTGTCAGCGATGTGGCCAAGGATTTCGGGGTCCCCACCAAGGAGATCATCGAGCTGCTGGGAAAGTATGTACAGCCCGCCAAAAAGAGCGCCACGGCGCTGGATGAGCACGAGCTGGATATTGTGTTCGAGTGCATGACCCAGAAGCACGCCACCGATAATCTGGACGCCTATTTTGCCACCGCCAACGAGCGGAAGAAGGAAGAGCCCAAGCCGGAGCCGCCCGTCGCGGCGACCCCCGCTCCGTCCGCTAAAGCGGCTCCCGCCAGACCCGGCGCCCCTGTGCGCCCGGCGCCGGCGGCCGGCAAAGCGACCGCCGTTCCGCCGCGTAAGGACAAGGCGGCTCCTCAGCCCAAAGCGCCTCAGGAGCGACGCACCGTGGATACCCGCAAGCCCCAGATGGTTGCCAGCAACAAATACGACGAAAAATTCGACGTCATGGCGCAGACCTCCAGTCGGGTGCGGGGCGACGGCGGCGGCATCAAAAAGCAGAAGATCAACCAGCGTTCCAAGCAGCAATACCGCAAACCCCGCCGCAAGGAGACCGAGAGCGAGCGGCTGGCGCGTATCCAGATGGAGCGTAAGCAGAAGCACGCCACCATTCAGGTGGGCGATACCATCACCGTAGGCGAACTGGCGCTGCGGCTGAAGGCAACGGCTGGCGAAGTCATCAAAAAGCTGATGACTCTGGGCGTGATGGCCTCCGTCAATGAGGAGATCGATTTCGACACCGCCTATCTGGTAGCGGAGGAATTCCACACCAAGGTGGAAAAGGAAGTTGTCGTCACCATCGAAGAACAGATCATCGACGACAGCGAGGATACGAACGAGAACCTGCAGCCCCGGGATCCGGTGGTGGTGGTCATGGGTCACGTCGACCACGGCAAGACCTCCATCCTGGATGCCATCCGCAAGACCAGCGTCACCTCCGGCGAGGCAGGCGGCATCACCCAGCACATCGGCGCCTACCGCACCAATGTGAACGGGCACAACATCACCTTCCTGGATACCCCCGGCCACGCGGCCTTTACCTCCATGCGGGCCCGCGGCGCACAGGTGACGGACATCGCCATTCTGGTGGTGGCGGCGGACGACGGCATCATGCCCCAGACCATCGAGGCCATCCACCATGCCAAGGCGGCGGGCGTATCCATCATCGTCGCCATCAACAAAATGGATAAGCCCGAGGCGAACCCCGATCGGGTCATGCAGCAGCTCACCGAGCACGAGCTGGTGCCCGAGGAGTGGGGCGGCGATGTGATCTGCGTTCCGGTTTCCGCGCACACCGGTATGGGGCTGGATAACCTGCTGGAGAGCGTGCTGCTGGTAGCAGAGATGAAAGAGCTGAAAGCCAACCCCGACCGTGCCGCCAAGGGTACAGTCATCGAGGCACGGCTGGACAAGGGGCGCGGCCCCATCGCCACCGTGCTGGTGCAGAACGGCACCCTGCATACCGGCGATGTACTCGTGGCCGGCATGGCGGTGGGCCGTGTCCGCGCCATGGCGGATGAAAACGGCAACAAGGTAGAGAGCGCCGGCCCCTCCGTGCCGGTGGAGATCATGGGTCTGGCGGAGGTCCCCGCCTCCGGCGATGTGTTCAACGCCGTCACCGACGAGCGTCTGGCACGGGAGCTGGTGGAGCAGCGCAAGACCGCTGCCAAGGAGGAACAATTCAGCCAGTACAAGAAAGTGACGCTGGATAACCTGTTTGACCAGATGCACGAGGGCGAGATGAAGGAGCTGTCCATCATCGTCAAGGCCGACGTGCAGGGCTCGGTGGAGGCGGTGACCCAGTCGCTGCAAAAGCTCTCCAACGACGAGGTACGGGTGCGGGTCATCCACGGCGCCGTGGGCGCGGTGTCCGAGAGCGACGTCATGCTGGCGGACGCCTCCAACGCCATTATCGTCGGCTTCAATGTGCGCCCCGATCCGCTGGCACAGGTGGCAGCAGAGAATGCCGGCGTGGATATGCGGATGTACCGGGTGATCTATGACGCCATCGAGGAAGTGGAAACCGCCATGAAGGGTATGCTGGCGCCCAAGACCCGGGAGGTGCTGCATGGCCGCGCCGAGGTACGGCAGGTCTATCGCATCACCGGCGTGGGGCTGGTGGCCGGCTGCTATGTGGTGGACGGCAAGGTATGCCGCAACGACCTGCTGCGCATCGTGCGGGACGGCATCATCATCGGCGACGACAAGATGATCTCCCTCAAGCGCTTTAAGGATGACCAGAAAGAGGTCGCTCAGGGCTATGAGTGCGGTATCGGTCTGGAAAAATTCACCGATATCAAAGAGGGCGACATCTACGAGACCTATGTGATCGAGGAATACCGAGATTAAAATCTACGATTTTAATCTCGTCAAATATTGCCTTGACGTTCTGAACAAACGTCATTTCGCCGATAGGCGAAAGCGGCAATATTTGCGTGGCTCTGTGTTCATTCAAACGCAAAGCCATAGACTTTTTCGCTGGATCTGTGCCGGTTTGAGAGACAGTCGCTACGGCCTTTCGCGCGGTTGGGATGTCTCTTACGAAGCTATCTGTCCGCATTATGTAAAACCGCGATGAGTCTCGGCATTGTCTCTGTCGGGTGCGGACAGCCGTTTGGGGAAATTATCGCAATAAGGTGTGTCGTGTCGCACCTCCCCGTTTTCTTTTCCCTATGCGCAAAAGCTGCCGGTCGGTGCACTCACTTGCGGCACGCTCATATGGTGTATAGCATCTATCGTCTAGTATTTAAGGGGGTTTTTTACTATGCCTAATTACCGGATGGATCGCACCAGCGAGGACATCATGCGGGAACTGACGGCGATCCTGCGAACGGTCAAGGATCCCCGGGTCACCTGCAGTATGCTCAGCATCCTGCGGGTGGAGGTTACACGGGACATGTCCTACGCCACCGTCTATGTCACCTCCATGAACGGCATGGAAGCCGCCAAGGAGGCGGTCAAGGGATTGAAATCCGCTGCCGGTTACATGCGGCATGCGCTGGGTGCGGCTCTAAGCCTGCGGCATACGCCGGAACTGCGATTCGTGGCGGACGACAGCATCGAATACAGCGCCAACATTGCCGCCACCCTCAACCGTCTGAAAAAGGAGCAGCCCAATGACCAATAAGATCACGGAACAGGAGGCCGCCGCCATGCTGCGGCAGGCCGACCGCATTCTCCTGTTGGCCCATCAATACCCCGACGGGGATACCCTCGGCTCCAACTTTGCCCTGTGTCAGGCGCTGCAATCGCTGGGCAAAACCGTGCGGGTGCTGTGCGGCGACAAGATTCCCGAGCGCTATGACTATATGTACGCCGATGTGCCCCAGCCGGAGTTCACTCCGGAATTCATTTGTGCGTTGGACGTGGCTGATGCCAAGCTGCTGGGGCCGGCCGTGCAGGCGGAATACGGCGACCGGGTACAGCTGTGCATCGACCACCACAGCACCAATACCGGCTATGCCGCCAATACCTGCCTGGATGCCTCCTGCGCGGCGGCGGCAATGATCGTCTACCGGCTCATCGGGCTGCTGGATGTGCCCTTCACCCCGGATATTGCCCAGTGCATCTTCACCGGCATCGCCACCGACACCGGCTGCTTCAAGTATTCCAACGCCGGAGCACTGGCCCACCGGATGGCGGCAGACTGCATCGACACAGGCATCAACTTCGAGATGATCAACCGGGTGAATTTTGACATAAAATCCCGGGAGCGCATTGAATTGGAGCGTATGGCGCTGCAGGGGATGCGGTTCTATCACGACGGCCGGATAGCGGTTATGGTCATCGACAACGAGATGGTGCGGAAAAGCGGCGCACAGGAGAACGATATGGAGGGTCTGCCACCCATCCCCCGGCAGATCACCGGCGTATGGGTCGGCATCACCCTGCGGCAAAAGGCCGACGGCAACTATAAAATCAGCGTACGCACCGGCACCCATGCCGATGCCGCGGCGATCTGCGCCCTGTTGGGCGGCGGCGGACACACCCGGGCAGCGGGCTGCGCCGTGGACGGCTCTCTGCAGACCGCCACCGACGCCATTCTCCACGCCGTGGAGCAGGCGGTTCCCCGCATTGTCACCGGATAATACTCTTCAAAAATCACGGTCAAACGCCCGTGATTTTTTTGGATTTTCCCCCGCGCACGGTGATGCGGGGCGACCGACTTTCGAGCGGATTTTTACGGTATTCGACGGTATAAGGAGCTTTTATGGACGGCATTCTCTGCATTGATAAACCGGCGGAAATGACCTCGTTCCTCTGCTGCGCCGTGACACGGCGTCTGCTGGGGGTCAAAAAAATCGGTCATGCCGGCACACTGGATCCCAACGCCACCGGCGTGCTGCCCCTATTAGTGGGCAAAGCCACCAAGGCGCTGGATCACCTGCCCTGCCACGACAAGCGCTATACCGCCACCCTGCGTTTCGGTGCGGTCAGCGACACGCTGGATGTGTGGGGGACGGTCACCGATACCGGCGGGCCGCTGCCCTCCCGGGCGGCGGTCGAGGCGGCGCTGCCCTCTCTGCGGGGCGCCATACGGCAGGTGCCGCCCATGACCTCGGCGCTGAAGCGGGACGGCGTACGCCTGTATGACCTGGCACGCCGGGGCATCGAGGTGGAGCGGGAGGCGCGCCCGGTGACGATCCATACGCTGGAGATCCTCGCCTATGACGGCGCGGCGGGAGAATTGACACTGGACTGCCGCTGCTCCAAGGGCACCTATATCCGCTCTCTGTGCGACGATCTGGGACGGATGCTGGGCTGCGGAGCGGTGATGACCGCCCTGCGCCGCACCGAGGCGGCGGGATACACGCTGGCGGATTGCATCCCGCTGGAGACCGCCAAGGCGCTGGCAGCCGACGGACAATTAGCCGCCCGGCTGCTGCCCATCGACCGCGCCTTTTCCGACTATCCGGCGCTGACCGTGTCTGCGGCGCAGGCCACCCGGTTTCATAACGGCGGAGCGCTGGCATTGGCGCGGCTGCATCCGGCTCCGCCGGGCGTCGCCCGCGTCTATGCCCCCGACGGAGTCTTTCTGGGGCTGGGCACACCGCAGGACGATCAATTAGCCATTCTGCAACTCTTCTGACCGGTCAGGAGGAATTATACTATGGATTTCTATACTGCCAGCCATGCCGTGCCGGCGCTCCCCGCCCGCAGTGTGGCACTGGGGCTATTCGACGGACTGCATCCCGGCCACCGGGCTGTCATCGCCGCCGCCCTGCAGGCCGGCGAGGGCTACTGCACCGTCTATACCTTTCGCCCCGGCACCGTCACCACCAAAATGCCGAATCAGCAGCTATGCACCGATGAGGAGCGGCGGCGCCTGCTGGAGCAGCAGGATGTCACCGAGCTGATCGAGGAGGATTTTGCAGCGGTGCGTATGCTGACCCCGGAGGCGTTCGTGGATACCGTGCTGCGGGACAAGCTCCACGCCGTCGCCCTCTCCTGCGGCTATAACTACCGCTTCGGCAAGGACGGCGCGGGGGATGTGGCGCTGCTGCAAGCCCTCTGCGCTCAGCGACACATCGCCCTGACCGTGATCCCGCCCGTCGCCATAGACGACCAACCGGTCAGCGCCACCGTTATCCGTCAGCGGCTGGCGGCGGGGGATATGCCGGAGGTGCGGCGGCGGCTCTGCCGGAGCTGGGGATTATCGCTGCCGGTGGTGAGCGGGCAACATCTGGGCGGAAAGCTGGGGATGCCCACCGTCAATCAGCCCATCCCGCCGATGCTGGCGCTGCCCCGGTTCGGGGTCTACGCCTCCTCTGTGGAGATTGGTGAGGAGACCTATATCGGCGTCACCAACATCGGCGTGCGCCCCACCGTAGGCGCCCCCGCCCCGCTGGCAGAAACCTGGATACAGGATTTCTGCGGCGATCTGTACGGGCAGACTGTGCGGGTCTATCCGGTGGAATTCCTGCGTCCGGAGCAGAAATTTGACGATCTGGCTGCCCTCACGGCGCAGGTGCATCGGGACGCCGCCGCGGCCCGGGCGGTATTCGCCCCCACCGGGCGCATCCGGGCGGTGCTGTTTGACTATGACGACACACTCCATCGGCGGGACGATGCCTTTGCCGCCGCTGTGGCAGACTTTGTCGCCCGGTATTATCCCGACAAAACAGGGGACGAGCAGGCGGCGCTGGAACGAGATATGATCGCCTTCAACAACTACGGCTACCGGATGCCCTGCGGCTATGCGGAATTCATCGCCCGGTATCTGCCCCGCACAGAGGGGGAACCGACCGCGGAGGAGATTGACCGGGGGCTGCGGTATTTCTGCCTGACCTTCGCCGGGCACTGCAGACTGCTGCCGGATACGGCGGACACCCTGTCCGCTCTGCGCCGCCGGGGGCTGCGGCTGGGACTGATCACCAACGGCGAATCCCGGCTGCAGAATGCCAAGGTGGATTGCAGCGGGCTGCGGCCGCTGCTGGATCTGACCGTCGTCTCCGGGGACGAGGGGATCCATAAGCCCGACCCCCGCCTGTTTCGGCGGGTGGCCGCCCGTCTGGGCGTGGCGGCGGAGGACTGCCTATTCGTCGGAGATAATGTGAAAAACGACATCGAGGGGGCGCTATCCGCCGGGATGCGGGCGGTCTGGATCGACATCCGTCACCCGGCGGAGCATCCCTGCTACGATCGACCGGTGCCGGCGGCGGCGCGCACGGTCCATAGTCTGGGTGAGCTGCTGACGCTGCCGGAATTGACAGAAAATCCATAAGAGAGAAGCGCAGGAGGGGACACTATGAAGATCGGAACCGTCATCCGCCGGATAGCGGCGGTGCTGGGCGTGACGCTGGCGGCGGTAGTCGTGGCGTTTTTTGCGGCGGTCACGGTGGTCTGCAAGGGCCCGTCCACCCAGGCGCGGGGGCTGTTCGTCACCACGGTGATGGAAACCAGCGCCGCCAAATTTCTGGCCAAAATGTATTTCTCCGCAGAGGAGATCGAAGCCATCCGACAGCAGAATGCCGTCATCGAGGTCGATCTGGTCACCGATGACACGGCGATCCCTCCGCAGGAACCGGACACGTCCCAGCCGGAAATCTCCATCGAGGATGTATCCGGCGGCACCTTCAAGGGAAAAATGATGATCGTCCGGGACCCCATGCGGCTATTTGTCGGCACCTCCGGTCCCTATGAGGGCGAGGCGGGCAAAAGGCTGGAGGATCTGGTCAAGACCCACGGCGCCGTGGCGGGCATCAACGCCGGCGGCTTCGAGGACGAAAAGGGTATGGGCAACGGCGGCATCCCCATCGGCATCGTGATCAGCGGGGGCAAGCTGGTGTTCGGCTCCCCCTCCACCAATACTTCCGTGATCGGCTTTGACGGCAACGGCAAGCTGATTGTGGGCAAAATGACCGCCAGAGACGCCTTGGACAAGGGCGTGCAGGAGGCCGTTTCCTTCGGTCCGGTGCTGGTGGCCAACGGCCAGCCCGCACCGGTGGCCGGCACCGGCGGCGGCCTGAACCCCCGCACCGCCATCGGACAGCGGGCGGACGGCTCCGTGCTGCTGCTGGTGATCGACGGACGGCAGTCCCACAGTCTGGGCGCCAGCTACAAGGATTGCCAGACCGTCATGCTCAACTACGGCGCGGTCAACGCCGCCAATCTGGACGGCGGCTCCTCCACGCTGATGATCTATGAGAACAAAGCCGTCAACTATTGCGCCAGCCTGTACGGGTCCCGGGAGATCCCCACCTCGTTTCTGGTGCGCGGAAAGGGGGACTGAGCGGATGCCTTCCCGTCATGCCAGGACGCGACAGCGCACAGGATTCGGAAAATGGCTGCTTCTGTTAGCAGCTTTGTACGCCGTGCTGATCGCCGTGGGAGCCGGCCTCTTTTGGAACTACCTGAAACACTATGAGAAGAACCACCCCGTCGGCGCGATGAACACCTATTTCGCACAGCTGCAGCAAGGGGAGCGGGACGCCATTCTGGCCGACAGCGGATTCCCCTTCAACGAGATCAACACCCCCGATATTTACTGGAGCTATCTGGAGGAAAAATATGCCTGCGGTGCGTGCCGCTGGCAATACGCCGAGATCCCCCATCCGGACGGCAAAACCGTCTATGACGTGTACGCCGACAATCGGCGATACGGCACTCTGACGCTGGATCGGCGGGAGGACGGCTGGCACGTCTGCTCGGACTATTCCCTGCACACGCTGACCGTTGTAGCCGCCGGGGAGCCACAGATGAACGGTGCGGCGCTGTCCGCCTACCGCACGACGGAAACGCCGGTGGCAGCCTTTGACGGGGCGGGCGGCGACGTCCCCGCCACCGGTACCTACACCATCCCCTGCCTGCAGGAGGGGGCGTTCACTCTGAACGGCACGGCTCCGCGCCGGGAACGGGCGGAGGACGGCACACTGTACCTATACCCTGCCGTGTCCGACGAGGATACAAAGACGCTCACCGCCCTGGGTGAGACCGTTGCCCGCACCTACGCCGCCTACATCAGCGGCGACGCGCCTCTGGAGGAGCTATCCGCCCTGCTGGAAAGCGGGACACCGTTCATGCGGCAGGTAAAAGCGTACAGCAGCTATTACTACAACAAGCACAACTCCATCGAATTCCGCGAATTGCAGGTGGAGCCGCCGCTGGCCTGGTCGGCCGACGCCTTCACCGTTGAGGTATCTTTCGATTTTGTGGTCAACCGCACGTACGACAGCCACACCTACCCCACCCGCTATCGCATCGCATTCCGACGCAGCGGCACAGGCTTCGCCGTGTGTAACATTCAGACGATGTAAGTGCGTGCTTAGACTGCGTAAAAGCCGCAAAAGACGGCGAAAAAAGGAGTTCATCTTTTCGCTCTTTATGCTATTCTGAAGTCCGGACGAGGGAATTTCGTCCGGACTGTTTTCTTTGCACAAATCATTACAGATGGAGGTCATCGCGATAAAATGCGGATGGGGAAAAATCGGTTTGCTTGTAGGCGGCGTGCTGCTCGGTACGGCGGGGCTGAAAATTCTCAGCAGCCGTGCGGCAAAGAGGGTCTATACCTACACCACCGCCGCACTGCGGGCTAAGGACGGATGTGATGACAACCGTTACCACCATACGGGAGCACGCCGGTGATATTCTGGCCGATGCCAAGGAGCTGAACGGGCAGCGGACAGAGACGCTGGAGCCGGTGCCGAACCATACCGGCAGACAGGTCCACACCCGCTCTCCTCTCCTCTCCACTGCACAGGCATCAATCGTCGAATGCCATCCAACCGCTGTCGGAAAGCACTATTCCGGCAGCGGTTTTTTAACTTTGTATTTTTAATCGCTAAAGCAGTGAAATATTGAATATTTATACGTATTTCCGGCGCATTTTTCCATTTTATACCGCAGCACCAGGTTTTATAAGCTTTTTTCGTGTTCGTCAGCGGACATACATTGCAAAACACGCCTGTCCGCTGATAATCACTGTGTTATCGGCCAGCTTTCCATCGTGCGGAACATCCCTTTGCAACGCAGTGTTCGCGTATAGCGAACACTGCGTTGTGCGGAATGTACAAATCATGCCGAAAATACATCCGACAAAGTCGAAAAAAGATAGAAATAGCGGTATAATTATTGACAACTATACCGAAAGCGTGTACAATAGCAGAAAAATTCCGAAGGGCGGACAGCATGCGGCGGCAACACCGACACAGGCAGACGGCTGAGGAACATCTAAGGAGGAATACTTATGAAAAAACTGTTCGCGATCACCCTATGCATAGCGCTGGTGTGCCTGTGCTTCGCCGGCTGCGGCAACAGCAGCAGCAATGGCGACTCTGACGTCATCAAGATCGGCGTGTTCGAGCCGGCTTCCGGTGCTAACGGCGCCGGCGGCAAGCAGGAGACGCTGGGTGTGGAATATGCCAACAGCGTCCAGCCCACCGTGGAGATCGACGGCAAGACCTACAAGGTCGAGCTGATCGAGGTGGATAACCAGTCCGCCGACGACAAGGCTTCCACCGCCGCCACCCAGCTGGTGAACAAGGGTGTGTCCGTGGTGCTGGGCTCCTACGGCTCCTCTGTTTCCATCGCCGCTTCCCCCGTGTTCAAGGAGGCAGGCATCCCCGCCATCGGCATCACCTGCACCAACACGCAGGTCACCGAGGGCAACAAGCACTATTTCCGCATCTGCTTCCTGGATCCCTTCCAGGGCTCCGTGATGGCGAAATACGCTTGGGATCAGGGCATCAAGACCGCCTATACCCTGGCGGAGCTGGGCAATGCCTACGATCTGGGACTGTCCAGCAGCTTTAAGACCGCTTTCGAAAAGCTGGGCGGCACAGTGGTGTCCGACAACTTCCCGACCAATCAGGCAGACTTCACCTCCTACATCACCAATGCCAAGAACAGCGGCGCGCAGGCCATCTTCGCCCCCACCTCCATCTCCTATGCGCAGCTGATCGTAGAGGCGGCCGCCACCCAGAAGGCGGGCATCCCGCTGTATGCCGGCGATACCTGGGACAGCAACGTGATCCTGCAGGCGGCCAAGGGCAAGGACGTGACCATCAACATCACCACCTTCTATCAGGAGGGCGGCAACCAGGCGTTTGATGACGGCTTCAAGAAGTGGCTCAACGCCGACAGCAGCAAGCTGACCAACAACGGCGGCAACGATATCGTGTCGGCCGTGTCCGCCATGGGCTACGATGCCTACTTCACCGCGCTGGAGGCCATCAAGGCCGCCAAGTCCTCCGAGCCCGCCAAGATCATGGAGGCGCTGTGGAATGTGCAGTATAAAGGCGTGACCGGCGACATCAAGTTTGATTCCGTCAACGGCGACGCCGAGCGCACGGTCGCCTACATCAAGGCCGCCGATACCACCACCGGTGCCTGGACTTTTGTCAAGGAGCAGGGCATCTGAATCACCCCAACCGCAAAACAAGGTCGGATGCCGGCATCTGGCATTCGGCCTTGTCCTTTTCGGGCAATGTCGCGCACGGCTGTCTGACGATACCGAGCGGCGCTGCTCCGGCAGAGAATTGAGCACGGCCCCGCGGGAGAGCTTCTCTCCCGCCGCCGTCTGTTTTGGAGGAAGTCAATATGGATTATATTCTGGCGGGTATCTCCGTGGGCGGTCAGTATGCGCTGATCGCCATTGGCTATACCATGGTCTACGGGATCCTGCGCCTAATCAACTTTGCCCACGGCGACATCTTCATGGTCGCAGGTCTTATTATGGTATACGCCGCCACGGCGATGCCCCTGTACCTGTCCATTCCTCTGGTGCTGATTGCTACCGTGGCGCTGGGCTGCGCCGTGGAAAAGGTCGCCTACAAGCCCCTGCGCAGCGCCCCCCGGATGTCGGTGATGATCTCCGCCATCGGTGTATCCTACACGCTGCAGAATGTGGCGCTGTATGTCACCGGCGGTCTGGCGAAAACCTATCCCGCGATCCCCGGTCTGTCCAATACGGTCAGTCTGTTCGGCGCCACCACCAAATGGGTGACACTCATCACCCCGGTGCTGACGATCCTGCTGGTGGTGGGGCTGGTGCTGATCATCCGGTTCACCAAGATCGGCATCGCCATGCGGGCGGTGTCCAAGGATTTTGAGACCTCCCAGCTCATGGGCATCAAGATCAACCGGGTCATCAGCGTCACCTTTGTGATCGGCTCGCTGCTGGCCGCCATCGGATCGGTGCTGTATTTCAGCAACTACCCCTCCGTCATCCCCACCTCCGGATCTATGCCGGGGCTGAAATCCTTTGTGGCGGCGGTGTTCGGCGGTATCGGCTCCATTCCCGGCGCTGTGGTGGGGGCTTTTATCATCGGCATCTGCGAGAACCTCATCCGCGCCATCAACATCGGCGGCGTGAGCATGACCACCTTCTCCGACGCCTTCACGTTCGCCCTGCTGATCGTCATTCTCTGCGTCAAGCCCACCGGCCTGTTCGGAGAAAAGACCACCGAAAAGGTATAAAGGAGGTGTCCCCCATGAAACAACTGTTAAAACCGGCCACGAAAAAGCAGAACACCATCGGCAACCTGATCCTGCTGGCGGCGCTGGTGGCGGTGCTCATCGTGATCGACACCACCTCCAACTCCTTCGATATGATCGTCAAGGTGCTGCAAAAGGGCTGCGTCTACGCCATCGTGGTAGTTTCCATGAACCTGCTCAACGGCTTTACCGGCTTATTCTCCCTGGGGCAGGCGGGCTTTATGCTCATCGGCGCGTACGTCTACGCCATCTTTTCCGTCAATGACAGCAGCCGGGAGATGGTATACAGCTTTTCCGGCACCCCGCTCATCCACTTCCAGCTGCCGATTCTGGTGGCGATCCTGCTGGCGGGCGTTACCGCCGCCGTCTTCGCTTTCCTCATCGGTCTGCCGGTGCTGAAGCTGAAGAGCGACTATCTGGCCATCGCCACTCTGGGGTTCGCCGAGATCCTGCGCACCATCATCCAGTGGGATAAGCTGGGACCGCTGACCAACGGCTCCTTCCCCATCAGTCAGCTGAACACCTTTAAGGAGCAGCTCGACGACGGCCCTTTCAAAAAGCTGTCCTTTGTGTTTCCGTTCTTTCTGGTGGCGGTGGTGTGCATCGGCATCATTGCCCTGATGCTCCACTCCACCTACGGGCGGGCGTTCAAAGCCATCCGGGACGATGAGATCGCCGCCGAGGCCATGGGCATCAATCTGGCGAAGCATAAGATGATCAGCTTTCTCACCAGCTCCTTCTTCGCCGGTATCGGCGGCGCCATGTATGCTATGTACGTGGGCTCCACCAATGCCGCCCCCTTTACCTCGGCGCTGACCTATGAGATCCTGCTCATCGTGGTCATCGGCGGCATCGGCTCCATCACCGGGTCCATCCTCGCCAGCTTCCTGTACATCGCCTCTCAGGAATGGTGGCTGCGGGGACTGGACAGCGGCGAATTTCTGGGGATCACCTCGCCCATCTTCCGCAACGGCTTCCGGCTGGTGGTATTCTCCGTCATCATTATGATCTTCGTGCTGTTCTTCCGCAACGGCATTATGGGCGATAAAGAGTTCAGCTCCGCCCGCCTGGTGCGGAATATTGTGAACCTGCCCGCCACAATCGCCGGCAAGCTCCGGAAGAAAGCCGCAAAGGAGGGACAGGCATGAGCAGCGTATTGCGTCTATGCGACATCACCATGCAGTTCGGCGGCGTGGTGGCGGTGGACAACCTGTCTATGGAGGTCAATGAGGGGGAGATCGTCGCCCTCATCGGGCCCAACGGTGCCGGAAAAACCACGGCGTTCAACGCCATCACCGGCGTGTATGAGCCCACCAACGGCGCTATTTACTACCACGACCAGCTGGTGATCTCCAACAAGCCCCGGGGCAAAATGAAAAAGCTGTATGCCGGAGAAAATGCGGGCAAATACACCACCGTCCTGCGGAAAACCCCGGATCAGCTCACGAAATTGGGGATGGCGCGCACCTTCCAGAATATCCGTCTGTTCAAATCCATGACGGTATTCGAGAACGTGCTCACCGCCAAGCATCTGCGCCGTACCTCCAATCTGTTTACCGCCACCTTTCACCTCAACTACAAGGAAGAGGCCCGTATGCGGCAGGAAACCATGGAACTGCTGCGGCTGGTAGGGCTGGAGGAGGTCAGGGACGAGCTGGCCACCAGTCTGCCCTACGGGATGCAGCGTAAGCTGGAGATTGCCCGGGCGCTGGCGACCGAACCGACTCTGCTGCTGCTGGATGAACCGGCCGCCGGCATGAACCCGCAGGAAACTGAAGAGCTGACCGCGTTCATCCGGCAGATTCGGGAGCAATTCCACATCACCATTCTGCTCATCGAGCATCACATGAATCTGGTGATGGACATTTCCGACCGCATTTACGTCATTGATTTCGGCAAGGAGATCGCCCACGGCACACCGGCCGAAATTCAGGCCAATCAACGGGTGATCGACGCATATCTGGGGGTGGCAGACGACGATGAGTAACATACTGGAAATCAAAGATCTGTCCGTGAATTTCGGCGGTATCAAGGCGGTCAAGAACATCTCCATGACCGTGGAGCAGGGCAAGATCGTGACCCTGATCGGCGCCAACGGCGCCGGTAAATCCACCATTCTGCGCTCCATCTCCGGCATCGTAAAGCCCCACAGCGGCGACATTCTCTACGATGGCGCCAGCATACTGGGCCAGACCCCCGATGCCATCGTCAGCAAAGGGATCACTTTGGTGCCGGAGGGGCGCAAGGTGTTCCCCAACCTGACGGTGCTGGAGAATCTGAAGATCGGTGCCTATCTGCGCAAGGATAAGCTGGATGACGATCTGGCGCACATCTACGATCTGTTTCCTCGCCTGAAGGAGCGGAGCTGGCAGATGGCCGGCACCCTGTCCGGGGGCGAACAGCAGATGCTGGCGGTGGGCCGGGCGCTGATGAGCCGTCCCCGGCTCATCATGATGGACGAACCCTCTCTGGGCTTGGCGCCGCTGGTGGTGCGGGACATTTTCGCCATCATTCGGGAAATCAACAAAAGCGGCATCACAGTGCTGCTCAACGAGCAGAACGCCAACATGGCGCTGAAGATTGCCGACGAGGGCTATGTCATCGAGACCGGCACCCTGACCCTCTCCGGCACCGGAGAGGAGCTGCTCAACAACGCAGCGGTCAAAGAAGCCTATCTGGGCAAAAGCCGCCAATAAAATCCGTTCATCTTTCTCCAAAACAAACGCGCCGGGAGCGAACACAAGCCATGTTTGCTCCCGGCGCTGTTTTTTATTCCTCCGCGGCGCTCTCCTGCCGGATCTCCTCGGTCAGCCGCTGTGCCGTGGGAGTCGCCGCCAGACCGCCCAGCCCGGTCTCCCGCAGGGCGGCAGGCAGGGCGTCGCCCACCTCCCCCATGGCGTCGATCACCTCATCCGCCGGAATGCGGCTGGTGATCCCCGCCAGCGCCATATCGGCGGCACTGACCGCATTCACCGCTCCCACCACATTCCGCCGCACACAGGGCAGCTCCACCAGCCCCGCCACCGGGTCGCACACCAGCCCCAGCAAATTGCTCAGCGCCAGCGCAAAGGCGTGGGCGCACTGCTGGGGCGTACCGTCCAGCAAGTGCGTGAGCGCCGCCGCCGCCATCGCGGAGGCGGTGCCGATCTCCGCCTGACAGCCGCCCTGCGCCCCGGACACGCTGGCTCGGTTGGCCGTCACCTCGCCAAAGGCAGCAGCAATATACAGCGCCTCCACCATAGTGTCCTCCGCCAGCGCCCGCTCCTCCGCCAGCGGTATCAGCACCGCCGGCAGCACCCCGCAGCTGCCCGCCGTAGGGGCTGCCACGATCCGCCGCATACAGGCATTGCACTCCGCCACCCGCAGCGCTTCTTCCATCACCCGGAGAAAATACGTCCCGCCCAGCAGCCGTCCTTCCGCCGCCGCCTGCCGCAGCCGCTCCCCGTCCCCGCCGGACAGACCGCTACGGGAGCGATCGGAGGCGCGGTATTGGCGACTGGAATCCAGCATCGCCGCCCAGGTCTCCGCCATCCGGCGGCGAGAGTATTCTTCTGTATATCCGTTTTCCCGGCAGTCCGCCGCCACAATCACCGCTGTCAGCGATTTTTTCTCCCGCTGCGCCGTCTCCAGCAGCGCCGCCACACTGGTAAAGCTCATAGGGCACCCTCCTGATTAAACACCGTGATCTTGCGAATTCCCTCAATATGGGACAGAAGCTGCTCCAGATCGGTGGGAATGGGCTGGTCGCATTCCAGCACCATCACCGCATACCCGCCCTGTTCATTGCGGTACAGCTGCATGGTCGCGATATTCACATGACGCTGCATCAGAGCCGCCGTCACCGCCGCCACATGCCCCGGCACATCCTGATTGTGGACGATCAGCGTATGATGCTCACCGGAAAAGTTTGTTTCGATCCCGTCGATGGAGCGCACACAGATGCGCCCGCCCCCTACGCTCTCTGCCACCACATCCAGCGTCCGGCCGGTGGCGCCGGTCAGCAGCAGGCGGGCAGTATTGGGATGAAGATTATGGGCCTGCGCCGCAGAAAAGGTATAATCGAGTCCCTCCTGCCGCGCCCACCGGAAACTGTCGGGGATCCGCAGATCGTCCGGCTGCATCCCCAGCAAACCGGCGATCAGCGCCCGGTCGGTGCCGTGGCCCCGTCCGGTCAGCGCAAAGCTGCCGTAAAGCGTGATCGCCGCCCGCACCGGTGCTTCCCCCAGCAGCCTCCGGGCAGTCAGTCCGATGCGCACCGCCCCCGCCGTATGGCTGCTGGAGGGGCCCACCATCACCGGTCCCAGAATATCAAAAACGCGCATTGCGCCCGCCCCCTGTCCTTTTCGTATGATTGTACACGGTTTCGTAATGTCTGTCAATGCAGCATGTCCTTATTTTTTCATTCCTCCCGTTTCGGCAAAATCCCCTATGGCCGGAGGTCTATACTGTATGGCAAAGGACGGGATCACCATGGTCATTTATGCCGATGTATTACTGGCGGTCAACTGGTGGGTGGATTTCCTGCTGCTGGTACTGCTGCGCCGCATCACCGGCGCGCAGGCGCGAGGGTGGCGGCTGGCGCTGGGAGCACTCTGCGGCGGACTGACCGCCTTCGTGCTGCTGCTGCCGCCTCTGCCGATGTGGCTGTCTCTCCTATGCAAGGCTGCCGGCGCCGCGCTGATGGTGCTGGTAGCTTTCCCACCGGAAAACGGCCGTTGCTTCCTGCGGCACATTCTGTGGCTATTCGCCCTCAGCGCCGGATTGGCCGGTTTATGCGAGGGCGTGTATTATTTCTTTGCCCCGGCGGGCATTTATGTGAGCAACGGCGTAGTCTACTATCGTATATCCCCCCTACTGCTGGTGGGGCTTACGGTGCTCTGCTATGGTATCCTGTGCCTGATCGGGCAACGGATGCGCCGATCGGCGCCGGAACGCCACCGCTACGCCGTGTCCGTGTCCAACCGCGGGCGCACCGTCACCCTCCCTTGTCTCTATGACAGCGGAAATCACCTGGTGGAGCCTTTTTCAGGTGCGCCGGTCATCGTCATGGAGCGGGATGCCGTATCCTCCCTGCTGCCGGACGGATGGGACGGAAAAGACCCACCCACCGGTCCCGGCTGGCGGGTGATCCCCTTCAGCAGTCTGGGCGGCGAGGGATTGCTGCCCGCCTTCCGCCCGGAACGGGTCACCGTACATACCGGGCGCGGCAGCCGGTCCGGGCAGGGGGATTGTCTGCTGCCGGGCTGCTATATCGCCCTGAGCAGTACGCTGCTGCCGGAGGACTATAAAGGTCTGCTGGGCAACGCCGCCGCCGAATTCACCGCAGACCCGAAAGGAGTATGGATATGTGGAACAGACTGATCGACCGGCTGAAACGGCTGTGGCAACGATTTCGGCGGGAACCGATCTATTACATCAACGGCTCGGATGTGTTGCCCCCTCCCATGAGCGCTGAGGAGGAGCGGGAGACGCTCCGTCGGCTGGAGACCGGCGACGAATCTGCCCGGGAGCCGCTCATCACCCGCAATCTGCGGCTGGTGGTGTACATTGCCCGGAAGTTTGAAAACTCCGGCGTCGGCATCGAGGATCTCATCTCCATCGGCACCATCGGACTGATCAAAGCGGTGCGCACCTTCTGTCCCAGCCGGAACATCAAGCTGGCCACCTACGCCAGCCGCTGCATCGAAAACGAGATCCTCATGTATCTGCGTAAAAACGCCCAGAAAAAGAATGAGATCTCCATTGACGAGCCGCTGAATGTGGATTGGGACGGCAATGAGCTGCTGCTCTCCGATATTCTGGGCAGCGACCCGGATCTGGTCAGCCGGGATCTGGAGCAGGAGGCCGAGCGGCAGCAGCTGATGCTGTGCGTCGAACGGCTGCCCCGGCGCGAGCAGCAGATCATGCAGCTGCGTTTCGGCATCTGCGGCAAAAAGGAGCACACGCAAAAGGAGGTGGCCGACCTGCTGGGTATTTCCCAATCCTACATATCCCGCCTGGAAAAGCGGATCATCCGCCGCCTGCGGGAAGAATTGGAGCAGACGCAGCGGTGATTTTGTCAAAAGCTCTTGACGAAGAACACATGTTCGTGTTACAATAAAAATGTAGCCTCCATAAAAAGCAGATGCATCGGGTGAATGCATCTGCTTTTTCCTTGGCTGCAACGGACGGAAAACGGAACCGAATGCCAAAGCGGTCTGCCGCCGGGCAGGAATCTCCTGTCCCGGCGACAGTCGGCGAAAAGAAAGGAGACACAAGCATGATCGAAGTCACAAACTGGATCGCTCACATTCCCGAAGACGAACGGCGCATCGCCTATGTGGGCGAAAACAAAACCGAGACCCGCAGCTTCCGGCTGACGGATGCCGACCGCGGTCTCTATGCCTACTATCTGGATATCGCCTTTGACCTGTCCACCGTCACCTCCACCACCCAGAGACAACAGGAAACGACCAGTGAGAACAGCCAGGAAACGGTCGGCACCGCCAGCAGCCAGTCATCCTCCACCAAGACCAAAGAAACCGCTCGGATATCGGAAACCGCCGTCGATTGGGACACAAAAACCGACGTGGTGCCGCTGGCATCGGCGGAGGATGGCGACGGACTGACGCTGACCTGGACGATCCTTGCCCAGCACACGCAGTTGCCCGGGACCTTACAGGCTACATTGCGCGGCATCACCGCCGACGGACGGGTGCGGAAATCCGCCATCATGACCTTTGAGGTAGAGCCGGCGGTGATGGCTGTCGCCGCCAAGCCGCCGGTGCTGTCCGAGGAGGAACAGCTGATCGCGCGCATGGAGAGCGCCTATGCCAAATATGTATCCAAAGCGGCCGAATCCGAGACCGCTCTCGAAGAATATGTCAACAGCGCCGCAGCCTTTAACACTTCGGCCGGCGCCCAGGCAACCGCCGCAGCGAACAATGCCCAGGTAGCCGACGATGCCCGCCGGGCTGCCGAAGCGGCGCAGAAAACCGCCGAGGCAGCGGCGACCACTGCAGCAGAAAAGGCGGAGACTTTGACGGGGAGCGCTGCGGCAGCGGCCTCCAGCGCCGATGATGCCGCCGCTTCCGCTGCTGCGGCAGCGGCATCCGCCACAACGGCTACGGAAAAGGCGGCCGCCGCCGAGCAAAACGCCGCTGTATCCGCATCCAACGCCGAAACCGCATATCAGAAAGCGCAGGCAGCCGCATCCAGCGCCGGCGATGCAGCGACTGCCAAGACTGCCGCAGAAGCGTCGGTGTATTCGGCGCAGTCCTTCGCATCCAACGCGCAGACGGCACGCGATGTGGCTGCCCAAAAGGCACAGAGCGCCGAGACCGCTGCCGACACCGCTACCGAAAAAGCAGCGGCCGCAGAAGCATCGGCTACTGCCGCAGCCTCATCCGCCACTGCGGCGGCGGCATCGGCGGCACAGGCGGCGCAACAGGCGCTTGTGGTCAATTTTACCGCAGCGGGCGGAACATCCTTAACTGCGGACAAAACGTTTGAAGAGGTAAAAGCGGCGCTGGATGCCAACAGAGTGGTCATCGCCTATCGCGGGAATACCGGTTATACGGTCGATACGGTCTACTCAAACAGTGTGCGGTTTTTCCGTCCGGAAATGGCGTCCGGCGGTGGCGGAAAATACGAGATCTATGTCCGTTATATCAATTTTTCACCTACTTACGCCTATTTTTCGATGGGCAACAGCGGCTACTTTTATACCGCCGACCAAACGGACGCAACCTTTGCTACGAAAACCGCCTTGAATGAGGGCATTGAAAATGCCGCTGCCGCCGGAAGAATGGAGGTTATCTATTCCACGACGCTGACCGAGGAGGTCAACGATATCACCGTTTCGGCCCTTCCCGGCGGGGAGAGCTTCTCGCTGGACCGAGTGGCGATATATATGAAATTGCCGTCCTCCATCACGGTAAAAATCAATGAGCTGACCGTGTGGTTCAATGAACAGACAAACAGCAACAGAGTGTATATGCAGACTTCTCAAGTCGGATGCCGCCATTTTTATTTCATCGGAGAACGGATCGGAAATGACGACATCCACGTATGGGATTGCTGTGCGTCCATAGCAGCGGCGGCGGCTAACATGGCCAATCAAAGACGATTGATCAGTCTGGGCGCGGCCAGCTCCATCCTCATCAATTCGGTCACCAATCTCCCGGTGGGGACACAGGTGCTCATCTGCGGACGAAAGGTGAGCCAATAAAAATGGCCGCCGGCGCTGAGAACCGCTATACCGGATGTCTCCCACTCGGACAGGCAACTGCGCACACCCACCGGCCAGCGCCGTATTATCGAAGAAAACTGTGCATATATTGCAAACGGAGGGAATGAAGATGGCAAAGATTTATTTATCTCCGGCGGCCCACGCCGCCGATAACCGCACACGGTGTCCGATGCAATGCAGCGAAAACACCCACTGCAATGAATACGCGGATATTCTGGAGACCCGTCTGCGGGAGGTGGGCTTTGAGGTCATGCGGGGCGACAGAGGGCTGATCGGCTCGCAGGCCATGACCGTGCGGGTGGCAGAGGCAAACCGCTGGAAAGCGGATATCTACTATGTCGCCCACTCCAATGCGGGCGGCGGCCGATACAGCATGACCATGTGCTATCCCAACGCCGCCAGCAAAGCAAAAGCAGACATTCTCCACAAATACCGCAAAAGTATGCGTCATGTCGTGCGACAGCGCAGCGACCTCTATGAGGTCAACGCCACCGCCATGGTATGCCTGTATGACGAGCTGTTCTTCCACGACAATGCGGAGGACTGCGCCTGGTTCCACAACAGCGGTATGGAGACAATGGCGGAGGAGACGGTGCAGGCGCTGTGCGAGATCTGCGGAGTGGACTATAAGCCGCACACCGAGCCGCAACCCACCCCGGAACCGGAAAAGCCGACCGAGCCGCAACCGGAACCGGAAAAACCGACTGCCCCCGCACCGGAGCCGACACCGCAGCCCATACCGGAACCGGAGCCCACGCCGCAACCTGCATCGGCCCCGGCGGCACCGAAAACCGGCGACAGCATCCGGCTGAACGGCGACAGACTGTACACCACCGCCCGAGGAGCCAAATATGTGACCCGCACCGGGGCGTTCTGGATGTACGACGGGCTAAAGGTCGGCAATCGCTATCGCGTGACCAACCGCGCCGATCGGGTGGGCAAACCCCCGGCATGGCTGTACGTATCCGGGTGGGTGGAGCTGTAATCGTCTCCCCGGGATATCTCCCCTCAAAAACAAATCCGGCATAAATGCATGGGAGCGGGATCGCCATGATGGTGATCCCGCTCCCCTCGGTTTATCGGTCATTGTCCGTTTCCTGCTGCCAAAATTCCCGGATCGCCTCGGCGGTGGCTTTCACCTGTCCCTGTACGATCTCCGGCGAGCCGCCGCCCCGACTGCCCAGCTGCTCCTTCATCCGCCGGGCCAGCCCCGGCAGATCGTCGCCGCCCATCGCCGCAAAGCGATACCCCCGCTCCACATCTCCGACAAATACCCCCGCCGGGGAAATGCCGCGTGCCAGCAATGCTTCCAGCACCTGCCGCATGGCGGCGTTATCCGGCTCTCCGGAAAAAAACAACGGAGACACCTCCTCCGCCGGCGCATTCCGGGCCAGCAGCGCCGCCGCCTGTGCGCGCTCCTGCCGCAGCCGGCGGGACAGGTCATCCCGCTGGGCCAGCAACCGTTCCACCGCGCCGGTCAGCTCTGTCGGTTTCACCGACAGGCGGGCAGCCGCCGCCGTCACCTCGTGAAAGTGCATCCGGCTGACCAGCAGCGCATCCAACCCGCACTGCATATGGATCCGCACACCGCCTTTATAGCGCAGGAAATCCAGCAGCCGGATGACGCCGATCTCTCCGGTGTGCGCCACATGGGGCGCACAGCAGGCGCACCGATCCACGCCCTCGATCTCCACGATCCGCAAAGGCCCGTCCACGGCCTTTTTGCTGCGGTATTCCAGGGCTTCCTGCTCCTGCGGCGTGGGGAACCACGCCCGCACCGGATGATCCTCCCACACCGCCCGGTTGGCCAGTGTTTCGATCTCGTCCAGCTGCTGCCGGGTCAGCTCACCGTCCAGATCCAGCGTCACATCCTCGCTGCCCAGATGGAAGCCCACATTGTGCAGCCCATACAGGCGAGCCATGAGCCCGGACACGATATGCTCCCCCGTATGCTTCTGCATCCGGGCGAATCGCTGCTCCCAGTCTATCGTCCCGGTGACGGTCTCTCCCACCGGCAGCGGCGCTGCCACCGTATGGACGACCGTATCCCCCAGCCGCTGCACATCCCGAACGGCGACGCCGCCCAGCGCTCCGGTATCCGCCGCCTGTCCGCCCCCCTCCGGGAAAAAGGCGGTGGCATCCAGCACCGCCGCATATCCTCTTTCCGTCGGATCGCAGGACAACACCCGTGCCGTAAACCCCCGGCAATAGGCATCCTGTTCATACAGACGCTGGGTTTTCATAGAATCGTCCTCTCAGATGGTCTCGATCTTAATGAGATTGGTGTTCCCGGAGCGGCCGTTGGTCTGCCCGCCGGTGATCACCAGCCGATCCCCCGGCTGCAGTCCGAAGGCGGTCTGTGCCAGTTGCTTGGCGGAATAGAACAGCACGTCGATGGAATCATAGGCGTCGCTGAGCACCGGCGTCACCCCCCAGGAAAGTGCCAGCTTGCGCCAGGTGCGGGGGTTGATGGTCACTCCCAGAATATCCACCGGGCAGCGGAAACGGGATACCATCCGAGCCGTGGTGCCGGACAGGGAGCAGACCGCGATCGCTTTCGCCTCGATGTCGATGGCCATGCCGCAGGTGGCGTGGGATATGGCATCCAGCGTATTGCGGATGCGGAACTCGAAATGACGGTACCATTCGGCAAAGTCGATGTGCGCTTCGGCTTCCTCTGCGATACGCGCCATGGTCTTGACCGCCAGCACCGGGTGCTCCCCCGCCGCCGTTTCTCCCGACAGCATGACCGCACTGGTGCCGTCATACACCGCATTGGCTACGTCGGAGATCTCCGCCCGGGTGGGACGGGCATTATGGATCATGCTCTCCAGCATCTCCGTCGCAGTGATCACCCGCTTGCCCAGCATCCGGCATTCGGTGATGAGATGCTTCTGGATGGCGGGCAGCTCCTCAAAGGGGATCTCCACCCCCATATCCCCCCGGCCGATCATGATGCCGGAGCATTCCTCGCAAATCTCCTCGATATTGTCCACACCGGAGCGATTTTCGATCTTGGCGATCAGTTCAATGTCCTCGATGCCGTTTTCCTTCATGAAATTCTTGATATCCACCAGATCCTGCTTGCAGGACACAAAGGAGCAGGCGATAAAATCCACCCCATTGCGGGCACCGAACAGAATATCCTGCTTATCCTGTTCGCTGAGATAGGCCTGCCGCAGCACCTTGTCCGGGAAGGCCATGCTCTTGCGGTCGGACAGCTCACCGCCCACCGTCACCCGGCAGATCACATCCGTATCGGTGGTCTCGACCACCACAAAGGCCATCAATCCGTTATTCAGCAGCACCCGGTCACCGGGTTTCAGATCGTGATTCAGTCCCTTATAGTTCACCGCGACACGGGTTTCGTCTCCCTCCACATCCTCGGTGGTGAAGGCGAACGTATCCCCCTCCTTGAGGGTGATCTTTCCGTTTTTGAAGGTCTTGATGCGGTATTCCGGTCCCTTGGTATCCAGCATCACGGCGATGGGCAGACCCAGCCGCTCCCGCACCCGCTTCACCATATCCATGGTTTTCTGGTGGCTCTCATGGGTGCCGTGAGAGAAATTCAGCCGTGCCACATTCATCCCCGCCAGGCACATTTCCTCCAGCGTCGTTTCATCCGAGCAGGCCGGGCCAATGGTGCAGACGATTTTTGTTTTCCGCATAATGATTCTCCTTCTTGCAGCGCAGATAATGGTCAAAATCAAACTTCCCACAAATACAGTATAGCGTAAAATCCGAAAAAATCAAGCCCTATCGCCACTTTTTGAAATACGCCAAACGCCCGCCGCTGGTTCTCTGAAACAGCGGCGGGCGTTCCGTGTCGGCCGACCTTGCGATATGGCGGCTGCGCTCATCCGGCTCACCGAGCCCGGAGCGTCAGAAAGTCCACCTGAAAATCCATCGTACGTTCCGGTAGCGGCAGCCCAATATGCATCAGGACTGCACCGGTAGAGCAAATTCCAAAGGGCTGCACCGTATATTCCGTATCCGGGTCAAGTCCCTGCAAACGCAGTCGACGCACATGGGCATTGGGGATATTCAGCGCCGACATATACAGCGCGGCGCTGAATTTTCCATCGGCCGACACAATCTGCCAGGCCACCGCGTCGTCCGTAAAGGGACTGACGATCCGGTAAAACCGGCCGCCCGCCAACGTCTCTGCCAGTTCTCTGTGACGGCATACCTGTGCCGGTATTTGCTGCAGCTCTGCGGCCGACAGCTTGCCCGGATCCAGCTCACAGCCGAAAGAGAACAGCGTAGCGACCGCTTCCCGTGCTTCAAAAGCCGTCGTGCGCCCGGTCTGATGATTGGGACAAATCGTCACGTGAGCGGCCATGGTCTCCGGCGGGAAAACCAGACTGGTGCCATACTGGATCTTAGTGCGCTCATAGGCATCGGTGTCATCGCTCGTCCAGATCTGAGAGAAATAATACAGAACCCCCAGGTCAAACCGCCCTCCGCCGCCGGCGCATCCCTCAAAGAAAATCTGCGGAAAGGCGGAGGTCAACCGTTCCATCAACGTGTATACGCCGAGAATATACCGATGATTTTGTTCTCCCTGCTGTCTCCTGCCGAGAAAGGCTGAGCCGTTATCCGTGATATTCCGGTTCATATCCCATTTCACATAGGCGATCTCGTTCTCGCTCAGCAGCGCATACAGCGCCCGGTATATGCCGTCCACGACCTCCGGCCGCCCATAGTCCAGCACCAGCTCGCAGCGGCTCTCCAGCGGCTCTATACCCGGCAGAGAAATGCACCAGTCGGGATGCGCCCGATACAGATCGCTGTCCCGATTCACCATTTCCGGCTCGATCCAAAGCCCCAGCCCCACGCCGCTCTCCCGGCACGCCGCGCTGACCCGGCGCAGCCCGTCGGGAAATTTGTCCGGACCGACATACCAATCGCCCAAAGAGCCGTTTTCCCCCTTACGGTGGGCGTACCAGCCGTCATCCAGCACCACGACGTCGATGCCCGCGCTCTTGCAGCGGCGGATGGCCCGGAGGATCTTCTCCTCATCGGAGTCGAAATACATAGCCTCCCACAGATTCAGCACCACCGGATGTCTGCGCCCCGACACGGCACAAGCCCCCAGATGTCCGCGGCATATCCGGTGAAAATTGGCGGACATACCGTTGAGCCCCTCACCGCTGTATGTCAGCACAGCCTGCGGTGTACAGAATGCCGCACCCGGCTCCAGCGTCCAGCAGAAATTCTCCGGATGAATGCCCAGCGAGACCCGCGCCGTATCAAACTGCCCCAGCTGTGCCTGCAACCCGTTCAATGTCTATAACGCCATCATTTCCAATCACCTCAACCGGAATTACTACAATCTCGGGTTCTCCAACAGCGCCCGCGGCGAGTCGGTAATGGCCGATTTCATTGCCTCGCTGGATATGAGCCTGTTTGTATACGACTACGACCACAACGCTCCCAGCGCCGAGCATCTGGCTCAGACCCACGAGCCGTTCTTCCAGCGTATCCGGGCCGCCCATCCCTCGCTGCCGGTCCTGATCCTGACGATGCCCAAGGAGCGCTACACCACAGAGATCGAGCGGCGGCAGGTGATCCGCCGCACCTACGAGAACGCCGTCCGCGCCGGAGACACACGCGTATATTTTCTGGATGGGGAGACTTTTTACGGCGATGCCGACCGATACTGCTGCTCCATCGACGGGATTCATCCCAACGATTTGGGGTTCTACCGCATGGCACAGGTGATCGAACCGAAGATCCGCGAGATCCTGTCCGCCCAGTAGCCCTCGCAATACATCTCCGCTCAAAAAAAACACCTCCGACCGCAGCACCACGCTGCCGTCGGAGGTGTTTTTCCTCTGCCGAAAATCGGCAGAATATTCCATCGTTTGTGCCGATATCGAAATATTGATTGCGTTTTTTCTCATTTTGATTTATAATGAACCCATCCGATCCCGGGAGGTGCTCTATATGTGGAAGTACATCTTTCACGACAAGGACATAGTGGTTTCTCACAGTCTGGACGATACGCCGAACCAAATCGAATTCAAGCCCCACGCCCATTCCAATGCGGAGATTCTCTATATCCTTTCCGGCAAGGGCACCTTTCATATCGAAGGGCAGAGCTATGAGCTGAAAAGCGGCGACCTGCTCATCACCCGCCCCCTGGAGGCTCATTATCTGGAGATCAAGTCCTCCGTCCCCTATGAGCGGATCGTCGTCAGCTTTCACCCGGAGCTGTTTCAGCCCCTTGATCCCGACGGGTATCTGCTGCGCCCGTTCATGGAACGCAAAGCCGGGCATCTCAACCAGTACCACAGCGCCGATATGGGGGACGCCTCCTACGGTCAATGGATCCGCGGGATGGTACAGCATTGCGACAATGAGCGGCTGAATATCATAACCCAATTGATGCCGCTGCTGAACCGCATCGGCCGCGCCTTCGGCCCGCTGGCCCGGAAAAATGCGGAAAACGGCTCCATCGAATCCGAGATCATCCGGTATATCAACAATCACATTGCGGAGAATCTGAATCTGTCGAAGATCTGTGAAAAATACTACATCAGCACCGCCCAGCTGTGCCGCCGTTTCAAAAAAGCCACCGGCTCCACCGTCAACGAATATATCACCACCAAGCGACTGCTGCTGGCCCGCAAACTGCTGTCCATCGGTGAAAAGCCCGTGGCAGTCTATGAAAAATGCGGCTTCAACAACTATTCCACCTTCTATCGGGCATATATCCGATATTTCGGTCATTCCCCCAAGAGCGACAAGGACTTCGATGTGGGGAAAGTAGACGCATCCGCCAGCCTGTCCTGATCAGCGCAGCTCCACCCGGAGCCGGTCCACGGCATCGAACCGGTATTCGTCGGCGGCAAAGCCGCCGGACAGGTAAAATATCGGTTCCTTTTGTCCGGAGCGATCGGCGGTCACGGCCACAGTATCTTCCACCACCGGGAGGACAAACCGCACCGGCGCACGGCCGGGGCTGACCCGCACCGCGATCTCCAGCGAATCCTCCCGGAAGGTGTACACCAGCTTTGCCGTGCGCCCCTCTCCATCCGGCTCCCAGGTATTCGACTCCACAAAATGCGCTGTCACAAAGGCGGTCACCGTATTCTCCATATGATTGACCCGGATGGCGGCTCTGGGATCGACGGCGGTCGTGTACAGGCGGCCGCCGTCCTCATATTCCAGCCGCATGATGAGACTGGCATGCCGCCGCGCCCCGCGAGGCTGCTGCATATTCAGCGGCTCGGTCAGCCCATAGCTGAGTGTGGAACCGGCCAGCACGGGACCTTTCCCTCGATGATACAGCAGGGAAATGCTGCCGCCGGAAGCGTGCGCCGCTCCATCGGTATAGGTGGTCGTGCGATAATCGTAGCCCGTCACCGTAGCCAGCCATTGCCCGATGGAGATTTTATACGTATCCAGCTCCCCGAAATACCGTACCCGGGGGCGGGGATCGTCGCAAGGCAGCGTCCCGCCGGGCATGGCCTCACTCAGCCCCCGACACAGCGCATCCGCCAGACCGGCGGCGTGGCAGACGGTATGATGGATGCACGCTGCCTGCCCCAGCCGTCCATAATGAGGGCCGCCCGTCAGCAACCCGTCCACGGTACACCGCGCATATTGCCCGGCGCACCGCCGCGCCGCCTCATAGAACGCAGGGTTATAGGGTGCCAGCGCCAACAGCGCCTCCAGACAGCCGTCGGAGGTGCGGCTGCCGTAATACGTCCACTTATTGTTCCGGCTGCCGAAGCTGTTATCCCAGCCCCCATCCGGCAGCAGAAATACCAGCATCTTTTCCATGTGCTCCGCCAGAGCGGTCAGGGCTTTTTTCTGTTTCAGCTCCTGCGCCGCCGCCACCAGACAGGGGATGGACTCTTCCATATTGTAGCCGATATCGACAGCCTTGCAGCCCTTGGGTGTGGTCTCGTCATGAGGCTGTCCCTCCCCCGCCAGCAATCCGCCGGCGGTAAACCGCTGCATACAGTAGTCCAGCAGCGTGTGCGCCTGCGTCCGGTAATCGGCACGGTCAAAATAGTTTCCGCAGGCAGCCAGCGCCGCCGCACCCGCTGCATAATAATTGATGTTGGAGGCATAACCGATCCGCAGATTCTCATATATCCAGCCGGCGTTTTCTGCCAGCAGCCGCTCCAGTTCCTGCCGGAAATCCTCCGGCAGACTCCCGGCGCAATAATGCAGGGTCTTATACAGCCCGATGGCAGAAAACACCGTCGTGGCCTTCCAGAAATTCTGCCCGTCGTTATAGACCGAGCCATCCTCCCGGGTCAGCCGCCGACGAAATCCCAGCAGCAAACGAGCGCCTTTCAGGTACCGCGCCTCCCCGGTCTCGGCATACAGATACACCAGCGGGAAGATCGCGTTATCCGCCCGCCCGTGCAGAACGGTGCAGGCATCGCACAAAAAGCCGCCGTCATGGGGAGAGCCGTAGCCCCGTATCTGCCGACTCAGCAGGCTGTCGCACCATTCCACTAATAACTTTCCGTATTGATCCATTGATTCTATCCCCTCAGTAGCGGTTCGGGAGCAAACGCTCCATTCCGGAACGGGAGCGGCGCCATGCCGCTCCCGTTCTGTTTTTTACGCTAATTACAGCAGTGTACGCTGCAGCTGCGTCTGATCGGCCGCATCCACCAGGCCGTCTTGATCCATATCGGCGAATTCCAGCGTAGCCGGCCGATAGTCTGTCGTTCCGCCCAGATAGTCGGCGTATGCCACCAGATCCCGGATATCCACCGTATCATCCCCGTTGATATCGCCGTAGTCATACATCCGGGTCAGACAGACATCCCGATAGAACACACAGTTCTCATTGGCCAGCGTCAGCGTGACGTCGTCGGCCGATGCCGTAAACGTCACCCGTACCGTCAGCCAGCCGTCCGCCTGTCCGAAGTCCGCCAGTGACCACCGAGCATCCCCGATGCTGCCGGAGATAGCAAAATTCCCGTCGCCGTAGGAGGTCAGCACCCGATAGGTCAGCGCATACCGCTTTCCGGCGGTCAATCCGGAGACGGCGGCGTCCACCGAGCCGCCCTCATAGGTGGTGCCGGTGGGAACCCCCGGCGTGGTATTCAGCGTGATCTTGCCGCAGAAGATCCGTGCATCCTCCGCCATGACGGAATCGGCGGGAATGATCGACCCATCCCGCAGCGCCGGAGTTTTCACCTCCGGGTATACGATCTCCCGCAGAGCAATGCTGCGGATGGCTGCAGCGCCGCCGCCGTTATTCCGGAAAAATCCGAGACGATACACGATATTTCCGTTGGCATCCACCGTCTTGCCTGTGCCGTCGCAGACATACTCGATATGCACCGCCGTCCAGTCGGTGTTCTCTGTCACCTTGTAGGCATTGAGATCCGTGCGCTTATTGCCATTGGTGCGATCCATCAGATACGGGGTCACATAGGAGCCGCCGGTCTGCACCTCATAGTCGATGGCGTAGGTATGACCGGGGGTCATAGTCAGACCGTCCCGGTAAAATTCGCCGCCTGTCTCGGTGTTCAGCACCCAGGTGCCGTCGGCGGCCGGATACCGCCCCGCCGTATACACCGGCTCATCGTACACGATGGTCCGGGTCACGACGATATCGTCGAAGAACACCTCGCACTTGCCGTCGCCGCCGTTCACCACCTGGAACAAACGACTGGTATCATTGATCGTCCCCGCCGTAAAGGTGTACGACACATCAATCCAGCCGGTATCGTCCTTCGCCCGGTTGATGATGAGGATATTCTCCATTTTCCCGGAGAAGCCGCACTGCACCACCACCGAAGACGCCGCACCGGTCATGCTCTTGGCATAATACCGGAAGGTCATGGTATACTCCTGACCGGCGGTGAATGAGCCGCCGCTGTACTTTCCCTCATAGTCCCAGGCGTTTTTACCGGTATAGCGCAGCACCTGGTTGGCGGCATTGCACGGGTCGGTGCCCAGCGAAAATGCCGGACCGTTGCCGGTGTAGTATCCCAGACCCTTGGTGAAATCCTGCTGATAGGTCTCTTCGATCTCATAATAGGGGGTGCCCATATGGGTCACGGAGATATCGTCGAACAGCACCTCGCAAGTGCCGTCGCCGCCGTTCACCACCTGGAACAAACGACTGGTATCATTGATCGTCCCCGCCGTAAAGGTATAGGTGACCACCGTCCATTCCGTGCTGTTCACCCGGCTGATCGTCAGAATGTTCGTCTGCGTACCGGAGAAGCTGCACTGCACCGTCACCGGAGAGGTGGCGGTCTTCATGTCAATGGCATAATACCGGAAGGTTAGGGTGTATTCCTCTCCGGCGGTGAATAAGCTGCCGCTGTACTGCCCCTCATAGTCCCAGGCATTTTTACCGGTATACCGCAGAGTCTGATTCGCCGGATTCAGCGGGTCGATGCCCAGCGAAAACGCCTTGCCGTTGCCGGTGTAATACCCCAAGCCCTGCGCAAAATCCTGACTGTACACCGTATATGGCGCCTTCTTCTCGGAGGCATCGGTTACGGCGCCGCCGTTGGCACGCCAGCCGCCGCTGGTAAAATTGCTGTCGATCTTATTGGAGCCGTAGGTCGGCTCAGCGCTCTCCTCCACGGTCACATCGTCCAGATAGATCGTGCCGGCCCCATATTCCACCAGCCGGAAATCTACATACAGGGTATCCAATTGGCTCAGATCCCCATGATCGCCGTAGCTCTCCGGTACCAGGAACCGATAGGAACGCCGCTCCCATGCACCGGTGGCGGTGATATAGTCCGCCGCGCCGGCATGGGCGATATGGAACAGGGTCACCGGCTTGCCGGCATCATCCAGATACCGCAGGAAAATGTCGCTGTGAAATTTGGCGCTGTCGGTAGTCTTTCCGTAATAGGAGAAAGCATAGGCCGTCCCCGGCACGGGATTGCGCAGCTCCGCCCGCAGTTCCAGATAGTCGGAGCCGGTATCGGTGCGCACCACCTGCATGGCGTACTGCCCGCCGTGCTTTTCTTCGGTGACCGCCCCGGTATTATCGACATCGATCATCTGATACAGGGTGGATTTGCTGCCGTCGGCGGAATACAGCGACCAGCCGTAGATCTCCCCGCACTCAAAATCGCCGTTGGGGAACGCAAACAGGTCGTCGGAGACGGTCGCTGTCGCGTTGTCTGCCGTCACGGCACCGACAGCACCCGCCGGCAGGCTCATACAGCCAAATACCAGCACAACCGCTGCCAGAGTCAGAGAAAATGCTCGTAAGGATCGTTTCATACGCTCAAGTCCTTTCTGCTGATTATTTGCAATTACCGGAACCCATCCGGTCAATACAGGCCCTTATTTCAGTCCCTCGGCGGTATCCATCCCCCGCAGGATCTGCTTCTGGAAAAATGCGTACAGGATCAGAATGGGCAGCATGGAGATCACCAGACCGGCGAACACCGCACCATGCTCGTTATTGTAGCTGAAAATGCTGGTCATGCGCTGCACGCCGAGAGAAATGGTATAATGCTCCCGCGAGGTCAAAAAGGTCAGCGCCGTCGTGTATTCGTTCCAGGTGCCCATGAAATTTGTCAGGCCCAGGAACAGAAGGATCGGTTTTGTAAACGGCAGGATCACGGAGGTGAAAATTCTCCATTCGGCAGCGCCGTCGATGACCGCCGCCTCGATGAAGCTGTTGTTGATCCCCCGCATAAAGCCGCTGAGCAGGAAGATCCCGCCGGGGATTGCCTGAATGGAATAGACGACAACAAGGGTCAACAGATTGTCGGTGATGCCGGATCTCAGCGTCTCCAGCTGGAAATACAGAGGCACCAACACCAGCACCGACGGGATCATCATGGCCACAAAATAAAATCCGCGGAAAAAGCCGTTCATACGGAATCGGTATTTGGAAAGCGCATAGGCGGTAGTGGACACAAAAAGAAAATACAGCGCCACCGTGCAGACGGACAGAAACAGCGTATTCAGCACATATCGGGCCATGTCCGCCTTGACCCAGGCTTTAATATAATTGACGATATACAGATCCTGAGGCCAGCCCCACACATTCGTCATGAATTCCCGCGGGGTCTTAAAGGAGGAATACAGCATCCAGATCACCGGAAACAGGATCGTCAGCGCCCAGAGATACAGCAGTATCCGCAACAGCAGCCGACCGATCACCGTCCCGGCGGTCTCCCGCTGCAGGAGCCGTCGCTTACCCGCCATATTACCGTTCCTCCTTTCGGGAGATCGTCACGTTCACAACCGTGGCAAGGGTCACGCTGATGAGCATCAGCAGCACCGCCGCCGCGTTGGCATACCCCACCTCATAGCTGGTATAGGCGCTCTTATACACATACAGCCCCATCACCATGGAGCGGGTACCCGGTCCGCCGTTGGTAAAGGGAAGCACCAGATTCATATTCACCGCCAGAGAGCTGGTGAGAATGGTGACGATCACATACCGGATCTGGGGCAGCACCGCCGGAATGGTGATGCTGGTCAGCTGCCGCAGCTGCCCCGCCCCGTCGATCTCCGCCGCCTCATATATCTCCGCCGAGATATTGTTGATAGCGGTGATCAGGATGATCATAAAGGAGCCGATACCGCACCAGGATGCCACAAAAATGATGATCGGCAGCGGATAATCCGAGATCCAGCCATTCTGGCTGGTGGCACCGATATGCAGGAGCTTCAGTATCCCGTCGAACAGCTCCAGGTTGAAGAAGAATTTCCACACCATGGAGATTACGATCACCGACAGGATATTCGGCAGATAGTAGAGAAACCGCAGCGCCAGCTTTTCCGGCTTTTTCAACCGAATGCGGGTGAGGGCGATGGCAAAGGTCACCGCCAGCACCACGATGATCAGCTCTTTGAAAAATACGATGAGAATATCGTTGAGAACCGACTGACGAAAGACGGAATCCTTCAGGATCCGGACATAGTTACCCAATCCGACCCATTGCTTTTCCGAATAACCGTCCCACTGGCTGAAGCTGTTGATCACCGATTCCGCCACCGGCAGAATGCAGATATACAGATACAACAGGAATACCGGCACCACCCAGAACCACAAAAACCGCTTTTGAGAGGCGTTCATTGATCCTCTTTTTCGCTGAATTCCCATTTTCACAGAAAGCCTCCCTCCTTAGCCGTGATAGTCCCGGCAGGCCTTATCCATCGCCTGCATGGCTTTGTCCACCGTGGTCTTGCCGTCGGTGAGCGCATTGATCTGATTATAGAAGATCTCGCCCACATCGCCCCAGTCGTCGTGCATATACACGATATTGATCTTGCCGCTGTTGACATATTGCAGCGCCCGAGCCGCCGCCTTCGTCATATGGGTGGTGGCGTTGGTATAGTCGATGTCCGTGCGGGTGCTCATATAGCCGAAGCTGGACATGAGCAGCTTCTGGGCGTCCTCCCGATAGAGATACCGCAGGAACGCCTTGGCATTCTCCGGGTTCTTCGCCTTGGCGGCGATAGCCATATTCTTCGTATAAAATACCGCCGTCTGCGGCTGGGCATCGGTCACCAGCGGCGAGGTCACATAGTCCATATCGAAAGCGGCGGGGGTGGATTTCCGCACCTCGTCCGCCAGCCACAGGCCGTTGGTGATGAACAGCGCCTTATGCCCCAGCCAGCGCACCTGGGAGGTGGTGTGATCCATAGTGGTCGTCCCAGACAGGACAAACCCGGCATGGGCGCAATAGTCCCGGTAGCGGGTCAGAATATCCCGCATCCGCTCGTCGGTAAAGGCCGCCGCATCCGCCCGCAGCACCGCATCCAGATACGCCTGCCCGTAAGCGCCGATGGCGGGCATGATCAGACCGCCGAAGCAATAGCTGGTGTACTGACCTGGGAAGGTGAAGGCTGCCGTTCCCGCCACCACCGCTTTTTCGGATACCTCTACAAAGTCGCTGTAATGGGCCGGCACCGTTAGCCCCAGCTTTTTCAGATAGGCAGCGTCGTACCAGATCCCATGGGTCGCCATCATGATGGGGGCGTGATAATATTTGCCGTCATGCTTCATCAATGCCCCGGAATTGATGACCGATCTCAGACGGGTATCCGTGCCGTATACATAGTCATTCTCCAGAATGGAGGTGATGTCCATATACTTTCCGCCATCCCGGTATACAGCGTCCGGAATACCTGTGCCGTCGATCCAGATCATGTCCGGCGGGTCGTTCTGCATCCACCGAGTGCTCATCTGGGTATTAACCTGAGAGCCGATGACGGCGTTGACCTGCACCCCGGTGGCTTTTTCAAAGGCATTGATCACCTCGGTCCAGCCTTTGTCGGCGGTCTGAGATTCGTTGGTGAAGATCTGGATCTCCAGCTTGCCGGAGAGCTTCGGCTCCTGCCGGGTCGCCGCCGTGGTATGGGTGGTCTTGCCGCCAGGCCGGGCAGCGGCATGGCTGCCGTCATCGGCGATTCCGGAGTTCCCCGGCTCCTCTGCGCCGGGGTCACGGCTCTCGTCCGAAACCGTCACCGTGTCGTAATACACGATGCTGACGGTGCTCTCCTCATCACTGTAGATCACCCGGCAGCCGCAGGAGGCGATGCACAGCAACGCCGCCAGAGCAAAACACCACAGGCGTTTCATCGTATGCTTCATTGCTTCTTCCTCCTTTGGTGCTTTTTCGCCAGCACGATCCACAGGGCAACACCCGCCGCTATCACCGCCAGCGCCGTCAGCATCGCCCACAGGGGCAGTTCAAAAGCGCCCAGCACATTCACCGTGCGGGTCTCCACCCGCTTCACCGTTTCCGTATGGGTGCCGTTTCCGTCGGGGGCGGGTTCATCCGTTCCGGGGTTCGACGTATCATTCCCATCGATTGTCTTGTCCGGCGTGGGCGTTGGCTCCACCGGTGTGACGGGGTCCTCGTTTTCTTTTGCGCTCAGCTTCTTAAAGCTGACCCGGATCAAATGGTTTTGCTGAATATCCGTGAGGCTCACCGTATCGGTAATGGGCTGCTCCGCTCCATTGAGCAGGATCTTATGGACGGTGTAGCCCTCATCCGGGGTGATCTTCAGCTGGAAGCTCCCGCCCCGTGCCACCGGGGTGATCCCGACGGTAGAAATGCAGCCGTGACCGCCCCGTACCGCCGATGTGACCTCGTACCGCTGAGGCTGCTGCAGCCGGAACAGGCGGGTATCCCCCGACCGGTTCTCATAGGTGACGGTATCGGTATCCATGGAGAGGAACTCCCCGGCGAACACATCGTATACGGCGTAGCTCCTGTCCAGATGGAGGGTCTTTGTCCCCGCCGTGGTGGAATGGAGTGCCACATAGGAGCCGTTATTCCAAATGATATCGTTGGGGTTATCTGAATAGAAGGTGCCGCCCTGCAGCCCGATGAGGTTGCGCAGCAATTGATAGGGCAGATTGGCGCTGGCGGAATAGATACTGGTCCAGTCGCCCATATCCTTGACCACCAGCCCGGGCTTATCGGTGCCCACCAGAGTGCCCAGCATCGTCAGCGAGGAATCCCGGTCGGTATCGGCGTAAATCAGAGGATTCTGCTGATTAAAGGAGCCGGCTGCCCCCTGGGGTCCGTACTGCTTACCCACCAGTCCGGCGGTGATGGTGCTTTCGGCAGTGATCTCCACATTGAGATTGCCCCAGCCCACCTCATAGCACAGCGGGATGCCGGTGATCTCCTCCATGAGACGGATATCGTTCGTTTTGCCGTCGGACACGCCGTTGGCATAGAGGAACACCACGATCTGTCCATCCTTTTGCAGCTGCTGCCGGATGCCGTCCCGCTCCGCCTGCGTCATCTGATAGGAGCAGAAAATAATGTTGATCTTGTGCCCCTTGACCTTGCCCGCCGCCAGATTGGACATGAGATACACGTCGTAGGACTGGCCGATGCGGTTGAGCTGCTTGCGCTGCAGCCGGAAGCCGGAATAGGTAATGAAATTAGAGGGATACACCTGACCGTCGGATATTGCCAGGAAATAAGACAGGTATTCATCATCGATATAATAGGCGATATCGCTGCCGTCCAGCGTTTTATCCTTATACTGGGACACCAGATATTCGTCGGCGCACACCCGGGAGAGACTGTAAAACTGGTCGTCGTCGAACCAGCCGCCATGCATATCAAAGAACCAGATGCCGTTGCCGCTCACCATGGCATTGGCCACGTTCTTTTTCATTTGCAGCAGCGTCTCCTGCATGGTATGGGTGCCGCCCACGCCCTCGTCGGTCTTGGCGTCCCAACTGGTGCCCGCATAGTGCATCACCAGACAGGTGCGGTGATCCTCCTCGATCACCACCAGCTTGCCGTATGCCTGCACCGCATCCTGACAGCCCATATAGGTGTCCGCCGTGCCCAGCAGCCGCTCGGAATAGTTGGCAGGGGATACAAAAAAGCTGAAGGTGTCCGATTGCAGCAGCTTATAGAAGGAGGTGTGCTGTGCCCCGATGTCCATATAGCTGCCCGCTGAGAACAGATAGCCGTTGAAGCAGCCCAGAACAAGGTTATTGTTGTGTACCTCGTTGATGATATCGCCCCAATACAGCAGCCGCTCTGTGACCACATCGTTGAGGAACAGATTGTGGTCCAGCACCCGCCTCTGAGTCTCCACATCCACAAATCCGCCGGCCGCCCCCATCTGTCCGCACTCCGCAAAGGTGGGCGGCTGGGCGGTATCAAAGGTGACCGCGGTATCGTTCCACGCTGCCCGCAGCGCCTCCACCGTGCCGTAGTGCTCCCGCAGCCACGCCCGGAATTTTTGGATCGCCGGCTTGCTGTAATCGGGCGCATAATCCGTGGTCTTGGCGCCCCAGTACATATTCTCAAAGCTCTTTTCACTGCACAGGTTGATACCCACGATCCGGGAATAGTAGCTTTGGGTCTTCATATGCTCCATGAGCTGCCGCAGCACCTCGCCTGCCTCCCGGGTGAATTTCTCTGAGCACGCCGACACCGAGCCGCCCTCGGTATAGGTGGAGAAGGAACCGTCCCGGTTGCTCACCACCACCCGCTCGTCGGGGTTCTTCTCGATCCACCAGTCGGGGGCGTACATTCCAACCTGCACGATCAGATAAGCATCGTTGTTGTTGGACAGGGTCTCATAAATGGGATCGTCAAACGCCTCATAGTCCACCACGCCGTCCACCGACCAGCAATAGTCGTAGTCCGGCTTGCCCAGACAGCCCTGCCGCACCACATAGAGCTGGATCCCGGATTTCTTCATGGACGGCTCGTAATCCCGGGTACGGGAATTGCTGTCCGGCCGGGAATAGGCATAGAACGGCGTCAGCTCCCCGTTCACCACCAGAGTGGGCGCCCCGTTGACTGTCTCGATTCTGGAGACCGATGCCTCGGCAGACACCTCCTGCTCCAGCGTAAAGCTGACAAACTTCGCATCGGTGATGTCTTTATTGGAAATGGAAATATACTTATCATTCAGCTGGAGGGTATAGCTGCCGGTGGTCAGATAGAACGGCACATCCATCCGGAATTTGACCGTAAAGCGTTCATCCACCGGCCACTTGGCCATATCCGTCCGGGTCACCAGCGTCAGCGAGGAGGAGGACACCTTATTGACCGAGTTCTTCTGCCAGATGTCCACATTCAGCGGGAAATTGGAGGTAAGAGCATTGTTCAGCCGGATATCCATGGAGAACTCAAATACCCCGTCCCTGGCCGCCCCGCCGTCCCCGTCGATGGAGAGAATTTCAAAGCTGGTTTCCGAATAGACGGAGGAATTATAGAAGATCGCACCCCAGGGCGCCACCGGCGGCTTACCGATGACCCGGCAGGGGATCCAGCGGGTATCGGCGCTGTCGGGCATCATCCAGTCAGACACACCCGCTACCGAGCGACGGCTTTTCACGCTGGCATCCGAGGCGCAGATCACCTGACTGCCGTTTTGCAGCGTCCATTTTCCGTCGAACAGCAGTGCCGCCTCTGCGGCGTTGTTCCACACCTCAAAGCAGAGCACATTCCGACCCTTTTTCAGATATGACTCCAGATACGTCACCTGCACCGACGACCAGGTGTCGCCGCTGGCGCCCATATTGGAGGCGACCTCCGTCCCGTTGACATACAGGGTGTAGCGGTCGTCCGCCGTGAATTGCAGCGGGCAAAGCTGCGGCTCCGCATCCAGATTGATCTCATAGCGGAAATACCGGGACTGATACAGTGCATCGGTGGTGGCTTCCTCCTGAAACCACACCCAGTTACCCTTCCAATCACCGGCGGTGACCGGCTTGCCCACCATATAGATGAGGATATCGTCCAGCTGCACCGTGCCGGGGTTTCGGGTGCCGACACACAGCTGCGCCGTAGTGCAGCTGGGGGCGGTGAAGGACAGCTCAAACACCGTCCAATCCCCGTTGGCCGGAAGCGCCGCCGTCACGGCATCCGTTTCCACGGGTCTGCCTGCCCAATCGCTGAAGTGCATTTCTGCCACCGCATCGGTGTCGGTCTTATACTTCCCCACCAGATAATACTGATAGGAGGTCTCCAGCGCGGCGGTAGTGAACTCCATGTAGTTTTCGCCGCTGCGGTTCACCAGCGTACCGTAGCCTTCATCCGCCCGGAGGTCCGCGCTGCCCGTCACCGAGCGAAGCTGCCAGCCGGCGATGTTGCCGTCCTGATCGACGGCGTGGAAATCATTATGCTCGGCGATGACATCCTTTTCATTCTCCACGATATCCACAAAGATGTCATCCAGCCACAGCTCGTATTCTCCCTCCTGAGAATAGAACTGCAAGACGGCGCTGGCCGCCCCCTCCGGCACCACACTGCGGGTCATGACCTGCGTCCATTCGCTGATGGAGGAGCCACTGTTCAGATAGGTCATGGTGCCGTAGGTGATGGAATGGGAACCGTCGGGCTTATACACCCGGTTGCCGTTATCGTCATAATACACCATATTCAAGCGCAGATTCAGGTGGGGCGAGGCATTCCGCGACGCCATCCAGAAGGAAAACTCATAGGTGTTCCCCGGCAGCACAAGAAACCGGTACGCTGTCTCAAAGGCATTATAGGAGGTCAGCGATGCTTTGGTAATATGTACACTGCGGCGGCCGGAATGATAATAGGTCGCATCCGTCTCCACCGTCGCCTCGGTGGCTCGGGCATCGGTGAAATACCAGTAGGAGGGCATCCCATCCCCGTCCGTCTCCTCAAAGTCGAAATTCTGGGTAGGGGTGATCTCCCGCAGGGTGATATCGTCGATATAAAACTCCGTCCCCGCCCCGCCGGTCAGAAACCGCAGATAGATATACGCAGCGTCGTTGGCAACGGTGAACGCTCGCTTCACCCGGGTCCAGTCGGTATCCCCCACCATTCGCCATTCCCAGCGATAGGTGATATCACCGGAGATCTTCTGCAGCCGGTTGTCGGTAGCATCCTTATCAAAGGTGGCGCCGTTGGCAGGCTTGCCGGAGGCGTTATACTGTACCGGCTGGATCCAGCCATTGGCGTCGCAGGTGCCGGTCAGCTTCGCCCGGTAGGTGATCTCATAGGTGGCAGAGGACTTCACCGGGATTTTACGTGAGGCGGCGTACGTGATTCCCAGCTGCCCTTTGTTCGCTACACACAGAGCGTTCGACCCATTATAGCTCTCCCCCGCCGCAATACGGATATCGCCGGTACCGGAGGTGGCTGCCGACCAGTTTTCGGCATCCACGTCGTCGCTCTCAAAATCCAGATTATCCCCCGGATCGGCTTTCTGCTCCGCCGCAAATCCGGAATACCAGTAGGTCGTCTCCTCCCGGCTCGAATCGGGGCGGTTGGCGATCACGATCATCAGCACCGCCCGATCCCATCCGGCTGGAATCTGCACAAAGGCCGTGACCTTGCGCCATTCACCGTTGGTGGCATACACCGCCGTGTTCACATCGCTGCCCGCCGAGGTGGTCAGAATGATGTTGTCGGTGTTAGACGCGTATTTTTTCTTCTGCAGCACCAGATAGGTGTTGGCATCGGCGGAAACCGTGGCGTCTGTCTTGACCCAATAGGTGATCTTATAAGTCTCCCCCTCCCGCATCGCTGTGGGCAGATGGCTGAAATTGCAGGACTTATTATTGTTGTTTACGATCTTAAGCGCCATGCCCCGGTCGGCATCCCGCTCCAGCCCATAGCTTTTCGCCGGGCTGAGATACTCCGTTTTCCAATCGGTCAGCGACAGCAGCGCGCCGTTTTCATCCAGCCGATAGCGGCTGAAATCCCCGTTGGTGATGAGCGCCGAATTCTTGTCGATCTCCTGAGCCGACACGGCGGCAAGCCGATAGGTGACGGCGTTCTTTCGCCCGATCTGGAAATCCACCACGGCGTTGCCGTACCCCGCCGGGATGGTATAGTCGAAGCAGACCAGCTTCCACTGACCGTCGGTCGCCCGCACTCGGCTGTCGTAGGTATCGGCAGAGGTGAAGGCGATTGCCTCCCCTGTCAGATCCGCCTTACGCAGCACCATATAAATCTCCGCCAGCGCCGCATCCGCTACATTTGTGCTGACCCAATAGGAGAACTCGTAGGTCTTGCCCTCCTGTAAATTGGTGGCAGTGTGCCGCAGCCGGGGCGCATATCCGATGGAGGCGGGAACCGCCATATCCAGCGTCACCCCATGAGCCTCATCGCTACCGAGGGCCAGTCCACAGCCGTTCAGGGACGTCACATCCCAGTTCTTCAGTATGAGGATATTTCCTTTACCATCCATCACATGGCGGACGAAATCACCGTTCTGGATCGGTGCCGTATCCGTCTCCGGCTCTGTCACCGTGAAGCCTGCAAAGGAATAGGTAACCTCTTTGCCCTTTTTCTCAAACTGGAAGTCGATCACCGTATGGTCGTAGCCGTCCGGCACGGTGTATTCAAAATACATCCGCTTCCAGCCGCCGTTCGTCACCGACACCCGGGTATCCGGGTTGGAGGTGAGCATGACGGCACTGCCGGTCAGGTCGCTTTTGCGCAGCACCAGATACACCCGCGCGTCCGCAGCGGATGCGGCGGTGGTTTTGATCCAATAGGAGAACTCATAGGTCTTACCCGCCTGCAAATTGGTGGCAGTGTGCCGCAGCCGGGGATTATAGGTGATGGCAGCGGGAACGGTAATATGCAGCGCATTGCCGTGTTCCGTTCCCTCCTGTATGGCGACACCGCAGCCGTTCAGTGAACCGAGCTCCCAATCGTTCAGCGCCGTCACTTGTCCGTCTGCACCTGTCGTATACGCGAAAAAATCGCCGTTCGAGAGCCGGTTCGTCGGCTCACCCGCGGTGTACAGAGGCAGCATCCGTGCCGCCGTCTCCCTGGCAGAGCTTGATTTTAACACCACAGAATCAACGCCTGCTGCGCCATTCTCCGCCACAAACCGCAGCAGCAGATAACGCGCCTCATCATCCGCGCGAAAAACCAGAGTGCGCTTTGTCCAATCCGTCTCCCCGGTCACGGTACCGTTTTCTGTGGACAGATCATCACCGCAGAGCACACCGCCATCGGTATATTGCTCCATCTCCAGATGCAGCCGACCATGGCTGTAAGCGCGAAACGACAGCGTATAGGTCGCTCCGCCCTCAAGCGAAATCAGGCGATCCCCGGCCGTTTCCACCAGCACCACACCGTCTGCAGGCTCTAATCGGACATAGCTGCCATCCGCCCCATCGCCATTCTTTAACGAGAGCGTCCCGTCGCCGCCGGGCTTTTTATAACTCCAACCGACGGGAGCGGCATAGGCGCCGACCTCCTCAAAATCGCCGTTGTACACCAGCGGTTTTCCGAAACCACTGAAAGCTCCGGCGCTAAAAGGTATGTACTGCAACAACAACGCCAACGCCAACACAACCGCACAGCACTGACGAACGATACGTTTCTGCGGTTCCACCGAGCCAAAAATGATCTTACGCACAGATTTACCCTCCCGATTCGTTAACAAGCGCCTTGTATTCATCGTACAAAGTATAGCATTTGCGAGCCTGATCTGCAATGTACTTTGTGCACTGTGCTAACAGAGACATTTTTCGCCAACAAGCATGATAAAAAGCGCAATGTTTTTACGGATTTATCTTTTACTTTTTACAATTTGAATCGTTTTTTGCTAAGGCTCCGGATAACCACTTCCCCGTGGACAACGTTAGTCCAAGAGGACACGGACAAACAACACCTGCCGTCTGTGAAAAATGTGGATGAGCAGCGGTTCTATCGAGCGACAGATCGAAATCGTTTTGTATTTTATCTCGTTGGTGCGACAATGGTATCTTGGGGTGAAAAGTGCGAAAAAAGTTTATCCCTCTCTCCCGCTCTTGCGGCTATACCGGAATAGACGCACGCCCGCCACAGCGACCACATACACACACAGGTCGGCACTCGCACAGCGCAAAACGCCGAATACATTCCCCACTTATGTACGAAGCAGATCCGGCGATAGCGCGCACCGGTCAGACCGTACACTACGCTGACGCAGCTACGTATGCCCCTTCAGAGCGACCATCTGTCCGGAAACGATTCGGTGCATATCCGGCGCACAATCGTGATCATCCGTCGAATGCTGTTTGCCCTCTCTGGTAATAACGGATCGGACAGCCGTAGATTTCACCGTCACAGATACGCATCGGTAACAAAATGTCCCCCCCCACACCCACTGGGCGATAAGCAAAATAATTCTTCGTTACAGAGAATTCCCGCAATCTACCTCCGGTACGACTGCAACAGCCTTGGAGGGTCGGTTTCCGATAGCCGACAAATGTGGTCGGTTTTGTTCGGTATTGCAGGATAACTGCGGCTTCCCTCCGGACTCCCTCAGGGACATGTAAGCGTTTTAATAAGGCACACAGCAAAATTTTTGATTAACGGAGATGCCGCACGCAACCCGGCCCCGTTGACTTACCGCTTAAAACGTGAAATATATTCACATTTTAAGCTTGCAGGCTTCTTCTCTTCCGCCTGTCTGCCGTCCACGATACACAAGGCGTTCTTACCGCTTTCCGGCACGCTTATTGTGAAGAGGTTCCGGCCTTCACAGAGGGAAAATATGCATCCTCACAGTATCCTTCCTTGCAAGAGGTGCGCCTCTTCACCGTGGAAAGATGTGTCCCTCACCCATCACAGAAGGAAATGTATTCTGGGCAAAGCATTTTCAATCTTGCACCAACGACGTGAATATTTTTCACATTTTCGGTGAACAACGCCATCGGGGTGCAACGGTTTTTCGACTAAACCGCGGCTGAACCGCATTATTATCGGCTTTGTTGCCCTCCGCTCGGCGCACGCCGGTATCCCGCCGCTAAGAAGCGCTATTTGCCGAAACTCTTCGACCGGGTGCGCGAAGAATTTTTCATATGGTCAGACGAGGAATGCGGCAACACTGTCGTATTGGTACCGTCGTTTGATACGGGCGAACGCGGTTTTGCGCACAAAACCACTCCACACCTGCCGACTTTGGTTTCTCTTTTGAGACACAGGCCTGCGGCTGGCGGAAAGGACGAAAAGCGCCGCGAACGGGTCAAGCGATGGGCATGATGAGACAAATAACATGGGCAAAATTCCGTTTCAGGAAGCGATATACTCCGACCCTTTTGTCTATCCCTTCTGTCGGATGCAACCGTATATGCATACGCATACCGCACTTACCGCATAGGCTCGCCCAGCACCGTCGGTTGGTAAACACGTGAAGAATATGCCCATATATCGTGCACCATAGTTGGATCGGGGCAGACAATACGGCGCGGCATAGACGGCGCGTGCCGCTCAGAGTAGACGACTGAGGAATGGCGATTGCCGAACGTGATCATTTTTCACATTCAGTGACTGCCGCTCTTGAAATGTGCAGATGGTGCACATCCAAATGTGGCCATACAGCCCGCCGGCCATAGATGAAAAATCATGGTGCGTCGGTGCCGAAACCGGCAGCTGCCACCCAAACGGGGATAACGGATCGCGTAACCGCTATATGCGTAAATGGCAAATGGCGTAGGGGTGCAGAGCGACGTGCAGTGTCCTTTTTGACACCGATGATCAACTCTTTCCGGCACCAAGACGCATCGTACACATGGCACAAGCAGTCCCGATTTTATGTATTCGACCTTACCCGCGCAGGGATTGGTCAGTGCGCATACAGAACTGCGCGCTGAATACAGGCTCGTGTCCACGCGTATTGGAAGTGTCTGCACCACACAGGATATGCG
>CAKUAQ010000005.1 GCA_934636435.1 uncultured Eubacteriales bacterium | reverse complement strand
GAAACGGGCGGCAACGACGAGCCGGTCTACCGTTCGGATTTTCGGTTCCTCACCGTGGACGATTACCGGCGCTTTCCGGACACGGTGCGGTGCCTGCTGGAGGAGATGCATACATGATGATTCAGGACCTGCTGAAAGGAATGCCGGGATGCGCCTGCGGGCAGGCGCATTCCTGTGCCATCCGCCATATTGTCATCCGCAGCGGCGCCGTGCAGGAGCTGGCGGCGCTGTGCGCCGACTATTCCCACATCCTGCTGGTATCCGATCAGAACACCTATGCCACCTGCGGAGACTATGTGGCCGCACAGCTGAGCGGGAAAATCGACCGCCATATCGTGTTTCACTGCGATGGGCTTTTGCTCCCCGACGAGGCAGCCATTCAGCACGTGGACAGCGCTGTGACCGCCCGGACGGAGCTGCTCATCGGCATCGGCTCGGGGGTCATCAACGATCTGTGCAAATATGTCAGCCATACCCACGGTCTGCCCTATTACATCGTGGCCACGGCGCCCTCCATGGACGGCTATGCCTCCGTGGGCGCGGCCATGATCACCCATCATATGAAAACCACCTTTACAGCGCACGTTCCGACCGCTATAATTGGGGACGTGGATATATTAAAGACCGCACCCATGCGCATGATCCAATCCGGCTTCGGCGATATCATCGGCAAATATTCGGCGCTGAACGACTGGAAAATGGCCGCGCAGATCACCGGCGAGACACTGTGCCCCTATGTGTATGCCCTGACCTATGATACCCTGCAAAAAACCGAGCGTCTCGCGGCCGGTATTCTGAAGCGGGATCCGGAGACCGTGCAGACCCTTATGGAGGCTCTGGTCATCATCGGCATCGCCATGAGCTATACCGGCAATTCCAGACCCGCCTCGGGGAGCGAGCACCACCTGTCGCACTATTTTGAGATCACGGGAATCGTATTCGGCCGGGAATACTTTCTGCATGGGATCGACGTAGCCTATTCCACCGTATGCACCGCCGCCATGCGCCGACGCATTCTGGAGACGGGCGATTTCCCCGCCCGGCTGCCCGTCCATACCCGGGAGCACTGGGAGCGGGCCATCCGGCGCAATTACGGTCGGGCGGCGGAGGGGGTCATTGCCCTGCAGGAGCAGTGCGGATATTATGCGGACCGGTACAGAGAGCTGTACCGCGCCAAATGGGCGGAGATCTGCGCAATTCTGTCCGATATGCCGTCGGCTGAGCACATCCGGCAGCTTCTCCGCACGGCGGGGCTGGATTATGCGGAGTTTGAAGCACAGTACGGCAAGCCGCTCATACAGGATGCCATGCTCTACTCCAAGGATCTGAAGGACCGGTGCACCTTCTTGTGGATATACTACTTGCTTTTTGCGGAGGAGATGCAGGAATGAGAGCTTCTATGACGACCCCCGCCGGGCTCTAAGTGCCCGCCCACCGGGGAAACAGCAAAAAATGCCGGATGCACGCAGACTGCCCGGACCGGTGCATCACGATCGGCTGCTGACCCCGGCGAGACCCGGCCGGACGGATGGGTCGCCTTCCGGCTGCGGGCAGGAGCGCAATTCCTGTCTTATCCCAACCGGCTATGGAACATGGATTATATGGAGCGGCACCGGGCGATCCGCTGCTGACCGTATAAGCATAAGCGCCGATCAAGCCGGCGAACTTCCCGCGACCATCCCCCGGAAAGAAAAGCAGCACACAGAAGCCGTAAACAGCCATTGCTGCCCGCCGGATACGGCGGACAGCAATGGCTGTTTTATTGATCCACAAAATACAGGCTGTCGCCCACATGCAACCGATCCAGCGTATAGGCGTTGTCGGCGATATCCGTGCGCATCATCCACCGTCCGTCGGTGAAATCCGGAAACGGCTGCGGCGCTCCCCCGCAGGCGATGGAATTCTCGCTGAGGGGCGTGATACACATATAGGTCGCCGCATCGTATATGTCGATGGGCGGGTGTGCACCGGTGCGCACCGCCTCCAGAAAGGCATCAAACACCAGATGGTCAATCCCGCCGTGCATATCCGTGCCCACGCCGTTTTTCCACAGCGGGTGCAGATATTGCGTCTCATATTGCGCCGCATTCCCCCACTGGGGACGCCAGTCCCATTCGTTCTCCCGATGGGCAGCGCAGCCGTCCAAAAACAGGCTGTCGTTATCCTCCAGATACATTCCGCGGGTGCCATGCACCTCAAAGCGACGGGAATAGGCGTGCGGCAGAGTCGTGTTCAGCGTCAGCGTCACCGTCTCCCCTCCGGCGCAGGTCAGCACAGTGGTCACCACATCGCCCTGGGCAAACTGCCTTTGTGCCAACGGATCGCCCGCTCCCCGTTTCTCCACAATGTAGTCATGCAGCCCCTGGGAGGCAGAGGAGAAAGAGGACAGGCTCAGGAACCGATTGCCGTTGTTGATATCCAGCAGCTTGGCGATCGGACCGATCTCATGGGTGGGATAGTTTTCTCCGTTGCGGTAGAGGTAGTTGCGCAGGCGATAATGGCGGATCTCCTTGCCGCTGCTGATCTCCTCCCGCAGATCGTGGCAATAGGCGCCGCTGCAGTGCATCACCCGCCCCAGCGCCCCCTGCCGCACCATCTGCAGCAGCATCAGCTCCCGCTTGCCGTAGCAGCAATTCTCCATAAACATCAGCTCTGTACCGGTCTCTTTGTAGGCCCGCAGCAGCTTGTAGCAATCGTCCAGGGAATAGGCGCCGCCGGCTTCCAGTCCCACATATTTGCCCGCCCGCATCGCCGCCACCGTTACCTCCACGTGATCCTCCCAGGAAACGGCGATATACACCGCATCCAGCTGCGGCAGCGCCAGCAGCTCCCGGTAGTCGGTGGTGGTATAGGGGCGGGGGGCGCCCGCCTTTTCCAGCTTATCCGCCGCTGCCTGCACCCGATCCTCCAGCCGGTCGCACACGGCGGCTACCTCCAGCCCATCGGACAGCAGCGGAATAATGGGGTTCTCCAGCATCACGTCACCCCGCTGCCCCAGCCCGATAATGCCCAATCTGATCTTCTCTTTCACAGCACGTCTCCTTAATAGCTCTGCGTGTTACCCGAGAGCAATTCCGGGTAAGACTTTTCCACAAAATCGTATTCTCTTTTTTCTCCGTTTACAAGCCAGACCTGCGGCTGATTGTTATACAGCCAGTCAAGCGGCTCGGCAAGGTGGTTTTGCGTGGAGCCGCACGCAAACGCATTTATCAAAGCAGCCTTTATTTCGCCGACCACCGCATCGGGCTGCACCGATACAAAAAGAGGACTGCCGCTGACAGAAAGCAGATCAAGCCACTGTCGATTCAGACTCCATTCAATTTTACCGGGGATGATCCCCACACAGTCGGCGTCCATCTTGTAAAACGCATCGTTTTGGCAAAGCCTGAAGGCAAGGGTATTCACACCGTAAGCACGGGTGCGGCTCCAAACCCTGCCGCTGGTATCGTCACCCGCTCTGTACACCTCAAAGATCCCGGCAGACAGGTGCGACACGGCGTTGCAGGCGATGACCACCGCATCTCCCGCCGCTTCTCGGATCAATCTGTAAAGCTCCAAAACGATTTCGGCGCTCGTTTTTGTTTCATCCTGAAAGCTCCACCCGTCCTTTGTGGTTATTTTACCGTTGAGCGTACAGCCGAACGAACCGAACAGGTCATAGGTGGTGTAATCGTGCTTTATAAGCTCATAGCCCCATTCGGCCATTCTGCGCACGGTGGCCCTGACATACTCCCGCACCGCAGGGACGGTAGGGTCAAGGCAGTAGGACGGCCCGGTATTTGTATCCCCGTCATTCATTCGGGATAGACACCATTCCGGGTGCTGCTTTTCAAGCGTTTTGTCTCTGAGCGGCCTTATCCATATGCCGGGCCTTACCCCGATTCTCTTAAACGCAGCGGCAATTTCCGCCATATCGCCGAATTTTTCATTCGGTTCCCACGGTCCCGCGCAGGGGTTGACCGACCAGCCGTCGTCGATCACGGTGAACGGGCGATTTGTATTCCCCGCAGCCAGTGCGGCTGCGATCTCCGCGTCCTGTATGACCTCGTTTCGGCTGCTTTTTCCATAGGCATAATACCAGTTATTGCTGCCGTATACGGGTGCCGTCGGCAACCGGGGCTCTTCGCACATTACGCGGCAAAACCGCCGTGCCGCGGAGAAGGCCGGGATCCCGTTGTATTCCCGGCAAACAATCGCTCCCGCAAGCAGCCGCCGTCCGTCAAGTCTAACCCCTATGCCGCCACAGCGCACATCAAACCATGCGGTACAGCCCGAAGCATCACACTGAAAGCTCACAAAGCTGTTTGCGCCCGTCATAACGCCGCAGCCCACGGTTGTATCGCCGCTGTTTGCGAGAAAATACCACGGCATGAATATTTCCCCGTTCAGGGCGTGCCATTCCATATCCCCATAGGAGCGTTCCCATTTGTCCCCCAGGATACGGGTCGGCTCGGCAACGCGATAATTCCAGCGCAGACAGATGAAGCGCGGACGGGAAACGGTCGCTGTCACATAGACATACAGCTTTTCGTTTTCTATTCTTGTCTCGACCGCACAGTCCTCATTGTCTGTCTCGCACACCATCCGTATATCGTCCGGTTCTCTCAGAATGTTGAGCATACTTATACCAGCCCTTTTCGCAGGAAGTAAGAGGGCGTACAGCTCCAGGCATGGCAGGCGCTGTTCAGCACCGGATTGGAATAGGGGGTCACCCGGTCATTTGTCACATCGAAGCATTCCGGGCAGCAATCAAAGCCGGCCGCCAGAATTGCACCCCAGTATTCCCGGATCACCGCCATGGCCTGTTGTTCCATTCCGCAGGCGCACAGCGCCTCCAGATAATAATGGGTCATAAAGGGCGAGGACATCCGCACCGGCGGATCAGCCTTTGCCGTTTCCATCAAAAGCCTCTGCGCCTGTTCCCGATCCAGCGCACCGGATAGCGCCGCCCATACCTGGGATTGCCACGACAGCTCACCGCCCGCCGTCAGGAACAGCCCCGTTTTCGGATCCAGGCAGCGCAGCAGCGCCCCGTCCGCCTCCTCCGTCAGCGTCTCCAGCCATTCCGTCGGCTGCCCCAGCGCCGCCGCCAGCCGCCGCATCCGCCGCAGCACATAGGCAAAATAGCCCAGCGCCGCCACACCGCGGTCATAGGTTCCATGATCGATAAAGAACGGCGCCTCAATGCGTCCGGCAGCCCGGTCAAACCGGGAGGCGGCGTATTCCACCTGCCGCCGCGCCACAGCATACAGCTCCCGGGGCAGCGTTTCGTCCCCGGTATGCTCCCGGTAATCCTCCAGACACAGCCCGAAGCACAGGGAATAATCCAGATAGATCCACTGATCCACATACGGGGGCGTATCCGGGAACACGCAGGGGGCGACCAGCCCCTCCCGATTCCGATGACCGGCGAACAGATAGATGCACCGGCGGATCAGGTCCAGATTATGAAAGGTGCCGTAATCCACCAGCGCCTGCAGCCGCAGATCGCCGATCCACAGACGGCGGTCGCGCTTCGGACCGTCCTCGAACACGTCCTGCTCACACTCTGCCAGCGTTTTCACACACATCCGGTCGATGCGCTGCAGCAGCGGATCTGTCACCGGTGCCGGTGCCGCCGCATCGATATCCACCGCCGATACCGCGTCCAGCCACAGCCGGCGCACCGCAATGGGAAACCGCACCGAATCGGTGCGCTGCAGCTTCACATACCGGAACGAATACCGCCGCTCCAGACTGCCGGCATAGGGCATAAACGCCACCGTCTTATAATCCTGCTGCAGCCAGCCCACCGACAACGACTCCTCCGAATCCGCCACCGTCTCCATCAGCTCAATGGGCATTTCTCCAAAGGTGAACGCAATGTTGGTGGGGGAATCGGGGATGTGCTCCTCACAGCCGCTGTCCAGCTCCATATGCAGATACCCGGTGTAATGGTCGCCCAGATCCAAAATGACCGGCTCCTTTTCCAGCAGCAGGGGGAACTGCACCGCCCCCAGCGACCGCACGGAATACCCCTGAAATGCCGCCTTGTCCGGGAGAATCTCCACCCGGCGCATCGGCGTCACCGACCGGTGCCGCAGCGGATGTTTATATTGATCGTATGGTTCCATCGGTTTTCACTCCTCTTTTTCAGAGAGCCGCCGCTCCCCCACCGGGAAACGGCGGCTCAAAAGCCTTTATCCCTTTACGCCGTCGCTGGAGGACATACCGTTCTGCAGCTGCTTCTGGAAAATCGCATAGATCACCAGAATCGGCACCAGTGCAATTGCCAACCCGGCAAAGGTACGTCCGTAATTCACGTCATAGGTGCCGGAATTGGTCAGATAAGACAGACCGATGGCAATGGTGTACTTCGCCTTGTCCCGGATGAAGGTCAGCGCCGTAATATACTCATTCCACGTGCCCATCACATTCAGCAGCGCCACCACAAACAGCGACGGCTTGGACAGGGGCACGATGATCCGGAAAAAGATGGTGAACTGGGACGCTCCGTCGATGGTGGCTGCCTCCAGCAGCGCATCGTGGATGCCCCGGACGAAGCCCGCCATCATAAAGACGGAGAAGGGCATCCCCTGTATGGCATAGATCACCGACAGCCACACCAGCGAGTCGGTCATATGCGCCGCATCCGCAAAATAGTACAGCGGCACCAGCATCAGCACCGACGGCACCATCATCGCCACCATATAGAATTTCTCCAGTCCGCGAATGAACCGGTTCCGATATTTGGCAATCACATAGGCGTTGGCGCCCACGATCAGCAGCGTGATTGCCAGCGTCAGCAGCACCGTCAGAATACTGTTAAAGAAATATCCGGCAAAATTCGCCTCTTTCCACGCCTCCGCGAAATTGCTCCATTGGGGGGTGGAGGGCAACGCCCACGGCGAGGCAAAAAACTCCTGATTGCTTTTCAGCGACGTATACAAAACCCAGATCACCGGGAACGCCACCGTCACACTCCATAAAATCAGAAAAATGCGGATCACCCATTGCCCGATGCGGGTGGACAGGGGCAGCCGGGGGGTGTTGGATTTTTTACTCATTGACACTCGACCTCCCCGACATGATCCGGTTGACGATGAACGAAGCCACCGCCGATATGAGCAGCATAATGATCGCCGCTGCATAGGAATATCCCACCTGAGGCCACTGGCTGTCAAAGCTGTTCTGATACACGAACATTCCCATCACCGTGGACTCGGAGCTGACCGTATCCCCCAGCATCGCCTTCACCAGCGTAAAGCTGGAGCTGAACGACTGGAACAGAATGGTGATCACCATAAACCGCGCCTGCTCCCAGACCGCCGGCATGGTGATATACCGCAGCTGCTTCCACTCGCCCGCTCCGTCGATGGTAGCCGACTCATACAGCTCCTTGCTGATTCCGTTGATCGCCGTGATCATAATGAGCATGAACAATCCGATGCCGCACCAGCTGCCCACAAAGGTGATCACCCCGATGGGGTGGGTATACGTCCACCCCATCGGCGGGATCAGGCTCTCCAGCCCCACCGCCTTGAGCAGCGGGTTGAGGATGCCGAAATTGGGATCCAGCACAAAGGTCCAGATGGTGGAGATCACGATGACGCTCAGCACATTGGGCATAAAGAAGATAAACCGATAAATTCCCGACTCCGCCTTTGGAAACCGCAGTCGGGTCAGCGACACGGCAAACAGAATCGTCAGCGCTATGATCAGAATCTCTTTTCCCAGAATGATGAGAAAATCGTTGCGGATCGCCGCCAAAAATTCCGAGTCGGTGATCACATTGATGTAGTTCTGCAGACCGACAAAATGATCCATCGTCAGCGCATCATACCCCGACCACTCGAAAAAGCTGGTATACAGCGAGTTGAAGATCGGATATATGCAGAACAGGATATACAGCAGCAGCGGCGGAAGGCAAAAGAGCGAGAAAAAGGCAATCTTGGAGCGATCCACCGGCTTATGGGTCTTCGTGTTTGTTCGCGGCATAGTTCCACCCTTTTCCCTTATCAACCGACTTTCTTTTTCGTCGCCTTTTTCAGTTCGGTGACCACCTGCTCCACGGTCATCTTGCCGGAGATGAGACTGTTGACACACTGGTTGATGGTCGCATCCACGCTGCCCCAGGAGGTGGAGCCCTTGGCAAGCAGCGTCACCTGGGAGGAGTTGATCAGCTCGTTGACCTGCTTGGCAGAATCGGTGAGATTCGCCTTGGATACATCCGTGCGGGCAGCGCTGGGCACGGCACACAGCTCTGCAAACTTCGCCGCCACCGCGTCGGTGTACAGGAACCGCAGGAATGCCTCTGCCGCCTTGGGATTCTTCGCCTTGGCGGCGATACCCACCGTCGCCGAGGAGGCGATCACGCAGGTGGGCTGATCCTTTTCCTGCAGCATGGAGGGATAATACTTCATCTTAAAGCCGGCGGGCGTCGAATCCTTCATTTCGCTTTCCAGCCACAGACCGTTGGGGATCAGCGCCGCATTGTGCTTGAGCCATGCCGCCTGACTGGTGATGTGATCCATGGACATACCGGACAGGTCAAAGTATCCGGCATCCGCCAGCGTTTTCAGCTTGTTCAGCACCTTCTTGAACCGGGCATCCTCCCACACGGACTCGCTGGCGGCATTGGCGATATTATAGAAGAACTGCTGGTCATTCGACGCCAGGGCCTCCGACGCCACCGCCGGCATCAGCAGCCCCCACACCAGATAGCCGGAATACTTGCCGGTGTAAATCAGCGGGGAGGTGCCCGCCTTCTTCACCGTCTGACAGAAGGAGGTCAGCTCGGTATAATTCTTCGGCACCGACCAGCCCTTCTGGGACAGGAACGCTTCATCGTACCACATACCGTAGGTGGACAGCAGCACCGGCATCTCGTAGATTTTGCCGGTGTTCTTATAGGTGGTCACCAGACCGCTCTTCAGCTGCTGGCTGATGGGGGTCGAGGTGCCGTACACCTTCCCATTTTTATAGAGGCTGCTCAGATCCCGCAGCTTGTTTTCCTCCATCCAGGTGCTCTTGGGCATATTGGTGCCGTCCAGAAACACGAAGTCGGGCGGATTATCCTTCGCCCAGCGGGTCTTCATCTGCGCATTCACGTTGGCGTCCATATGGGCGTTGATCTCCAGATCCGGCTGCAGCTTCTGGAATTCCTCAATGGCGTATTCCCAGCACTTCTCACCGTAGCCGCCGACGAAGATCTGCAGCTCCAGCGTGCCGGTGAGCTTTTCCTCCGCAGAGTTATCCACCGTGCCGGCGTTGTGGGCGGAATTGTCCCCGGAGCCGCTGACGACATTGCCGGAGGAGGAGGGAGTTTTGCTTCCTGAGGAGGAATCGGATGCCGCCGAGGACTCGCCGGCATTGCCGGAGGAATTATCCGGCGTGCTGACATCAATATAGCTGATGTCGGTCTGGATATCGCTGGAAACCGTTGTTTTCGTCAGACTGCAGCCGGTCAGCGCTCCCAGCAGCAGCATACAGGCGCACGCCAAACTGAAAAAACGGATCACTTTCTGTTTCATGGTATCTGTCTCCTTTCGCACGGTTGCGACATGGCTCTCAGGCTGCCGGTGCTGCACCGGTCGGATGCAGCACCGACAGCTCATGGTCGGTTTTACAGGGTCACGCGGGCTTCTCCGTCGCCCTCCAGCGTCACCGAGGCTTTCGGTGCGCCGTCCAGTGTGAAGCGGAGGGTCTGCCCCTTATGGCGGCGTACATAGCCCCGCTTCACCACCGCCGTCACGCCGGTCAGACCGCCCCGACGGTTCAGACCGTCCAGACGGATGCCGGAGCGCTTGACGCGGGTGGCTTTCACCCGCTTGCCGTTCCGATAGAATACCACATTGCATCCCAGCAGCAACAGCAGCACCACCAGCGCCGCCAGGCCTGCCAGCACCCCGCCGCCCAGCGCCAGGATCACCGGCCAGTTCAGCTCAGTGGTTGTCTTGTATTTCACGGTATTTTTCTTAACGGGCTTTTTCTCCGTGCTATCCGGAGTCGAATCGTCCGGCTTATCCGGCACGGGGGTATCCGGCGTATCCGGGGTCGGTGTATCCGGGGTGCCCGGGGTCGGAACATCCGGCGTATCCGGAGTCGGATCGTCCGGTGTATCGTTGACAGGCGGCTTGGCATACACCCGGGCATAGCAGGCGATCACGGTATGGCTCTCCCGAATATCCGTCAGCGTATAGGTGTCGCCGGACACGGTGGTCTTGACGCCATCCACCATCAGATGATCCAGCCGGTAGCCCTCGTCGGCACGCAGCTTCAGCGTAAGACTGCCGCCCTTATCCACCGTCTGCAAGCCCTCCGGCGTAATGCTGCCGCCCGCCGTGCGGGTGAAATAGGTGCGCAGCTTGTTGTCTTCGCTGAGTCGGAACAGCCGGGTCTCGCTCTTTTCGCAGCGAACGGTGAGCTCCGTCACATTCTCCGCCACGATCGTTCCGTTAAAGACATCGTACACCGTGCTGCGCTGGGGCAGACGAATTGTCTTATTGCCGCCGAACAGAGAGTGGACCGCCACATAATTGTTGTCTGCATACACCACATCCGAAGCGGTCCCGTCATACACATGGCATCCCAAATGCGCCAGAATATTCCGCAGCAGCGCCTGCGGGAAGCAGGGCACCGCCGAGTAGATGCTCACCCACTGCCGGCCGTTTTCGTTCATTTCCTTGACAGCCAGACCGGCGGCGTTCTCCGTCCAGCCGTTCTGCGCCGTGTGGTAGCCCAGCACCCGCGCCGTGGGATCGTTGACAGCAATGACCGGTGCCAGCGTATTGTATTCAATTGCGCCGTAGCTGACATCCGCCAGACCCTTGGTCAGCCAGTGATCGTAGTCGGTCACCTCCACGATGCCCAGCTGCTTGCGCTGTCCGTCCGGTGAGGAGACCGGCTGCATCTGCATCCCGGTCAGCGCCGACAAATTCGCCACGTCGGTGGTCTCTCCGTCGGACAAGCCGGCGGTAAAGATCCAGAGGATCACATTGCCGTTTTTGCACAGGCGCTCCTCGATCGCCTTGCGCTCGCCGGGGGTAATCTGGGTCGCCGACAGCATAATATTGACCTTATGCTCCGGCACCAGACCCTTTTCCAGATCGTCCAGCACATAGGTATCATAGGGGACGCCCATACTGTACAGCTCCCGCCGCTGATACATCAGCAGCGCCTTGTAGAGCAGCTCGTTGGTCAGGTCTGCACCGCTGTAGCCCATATAGGCCGCCGATTGCTCGTCATAGAATACCGCCACATCGGACACGCTCTTACGGGCAAGCCCCTGGGACAGGGTCATTTCCTGCATCATTTTGGATGCCAGCTGCTGCACCTGCGCATCGGTGAAATAGGTGCCCGCCAGACTGTACAGATACAGACCGCAGCCCTTGGAAATGGCGTAGGCGAAATTGCGCTTGAGAGTCTCCACCGTCTGCTCCGCCGTGCGGGTCCACCCCACGGCTGCCCGGGCGTCCGGCGCGTCAAACATATCGGTGGTGTGGTTGCGGTCGTCGTCCTCGGCGATATACAGCTTACCGTGAGCCGTGACCGAATCCACCGTCGACATATAATCGCCGGAATAGCCGATCTCCCGCTCGCTGTACAGCCACGGACAGGTGATGAAATCAATGTATTCGGTGTCCAGTATCCGCTGGAAGGAGGTCTGGGACGTGCTGGATGCCATATCGTAGTTGATGACATTCAGCAGATACCCCGCATAGGTGCCCACCATCAGGCGATTGTTGACCGCCTTTTTTGCCACCTCGGCAAAATACAGCATGGCGTCGGTTTTCATATCGCCCATGAACAGCTCATAGTCGATGGCGTGGCGGTTCTCCGTGGCACTCAGGACGCTGCCATAGGTGGTTGCCGTCCGCGCCGCCTTATCCGGCACACCGGCCGTCTCAAAGGTGACGGTGCTGTCTCCCCACGCCTGCCGCAGCACCTCCACGGTCGCGTATTTTTTCCGCAGCCACTGACGGAACGCCGTCAGTCCGGCGGAGGAATAATCGCCGATCACATTGGAATTGCCGTTCATGCCCCACCACTGCCACTCATAGGTGGTACCGCCGGTGATCTTGAAGCCGACAATATTGTTGGCATAGGGCTGCTCCATGAGATACTGAATGATGCGGGTCAGCACCTCGCCCACCTCCTGCCGATACACCTCGGAGGAGAAGGATTCCTTGCTGATGACGCCGGTATTCAGCTTCACACACTCATCCGGGTGCTGATCCAGCCACCACTGAGGCGGCGTGGTATCAATCGCCACCATCAGCTGCGAATTGGGATCCGCCGCCAATGTCCCCAGCATCTGCCGGTCGATGGTCTCGGTCTTGAGGGTCCCGTCGGGCATCCACAGCTCGCCCAGCGTCTCCCGGGGCAGGACAAAAGCAATGGAGGTATCGATGCCGCCGTTTGCCAGCCCCGCCATCTCCGCCGTGTCAAACTGGGTATCCCGCTCCGGACGGCTGTACCACAGCGGTGCCTTGGCAATGCCGTTGACAAACACCGTGGGCTTGCCGTTGTGCACCTTTACTTCGCTTCTGGTGGTAACCGACAGCTCCGGCTGAGCCACCTTCAGGTTGCCTACCTTATTATTGATGAAATAATCGCTGACAATGGCAACGGTGTTATCGAATTGCAGCGTATAGCTGCCCTCCGCCAGAAACAACGGCACCGTCAGCACGAATTTTGCCTCAAACTCCCTGCCCACCGGCCAGCTGTCGGTGGTCTTGCCGTCCGCCAGCGCAATCGTGCCGGTGCAGATGCGGCTGGTGGAATTCCGCTTCCAGAAATAGACCGCAAAGCTGTTGGTTTTGGGAAGCTTTTCGTTGATCTTCAGCGTCGCCGTGATCTCCACCGTATCGCCGGCATACACCGTATTCTTCGGGAAGTTGAATTCGTTGGTCTCCAGCTTATAGTCGGAGTATTCGGAATTGTCAAAATCAATGGAGCCCCAGCCGCCGCCGCCTGCCTTGGCGTAAATCTCCGCCCGGGTCCAGCCGCCGGTGGACATATCGTAGTCCGGATCCATATAATTCTGCTCATCCGCCTCCGTCCACTGCGGATTGGGGACGGCATTCTCGCCGATGGATGCCCGTGCCACCCACACACCGGAGTCACTGAAGAACCGCAGCGCCGAGCCGTTGTCCATCTTCACGATGCCGTCATACAGCAGGCCGTACCGGTACACGCCGTTATACAGGCGCATCGCCAGCACATTCCGCCCCTTGTGCAGATATTCGCCGATATCCAGCGTCACCGGCAGGCTCCAGGTATCGCCGGTGCGGGTCTCGGTATAGACCTGCTCGCCGTTGATATACAGATCCACCCGGTCGTCGGCGGTGATCTGCAGCTGTGCCGATTTGATCGTATCCTCCAGATTCAGCTCCTGACGGAAGAAATAATACCGCTCGTTGTTCTTCTGGCTCTCGATGGTGTCGTAATCCGCCGGATGCACGATCCAATTGCCTTCCCAGCCCTGACTCTCCGCCGGTTCTCCGGTCTGCCGCAGCTGCGCGTTCAGGAGCGTCACACCGCCGTCGCCGCCGGTCTTTTCCAGCCGCAGCCGATAATAGACCGCACTGATCGCCGTGAAGTCCACCGTAATCTCCGTCGCCACCGGCGAGGCGGTCAGCTCCCGCTCCACCACCGTGCCCACCGGGCGGTCGCGCCAATCGTAGCCCTCCAGCACCAGCCGTCCCGCGGCGGTATCGTCGGTCCGATACCGGGCGGTAAAGGTATAGCTGTATTGGGGGCGCAAAATCTCAATATCGGTATACAGTGCCGCCGCATCGGCCGCCGCTCCGGAGATGGTCACACCGTTCGCCACGGCAACCGTCGGATTCCCCTGCGCGCCGGTCATTTTCCAGCCGCCGGGCAGACGGTCGGAGGAGGCGGAGGCGAAATCCTCCGCATAGACCACATCGTCGCTGAGGGTGTAGTTATAATACTCCACCCCATCAATGTACACATCTGCCTCTTTACCGCCGATGCGCAGCATCAGCGCCACCTGACGGACATTCTTCGTCACGGTATAGGCGATCCGATATTCCTGCCAGTCGCTCAGGTAGCTGCCGGTGTGGAGCGTCCGCTCCTGCCCGTGCCAATCCTGCACCAGCTTGCCGTTGCTGCCATAGCCGCGCACCACAGCGGCGAAAACGCCCGACACCGCCTCCTTGCTGCGCAGATGCACCACAAATTCGATGCGGTCTCCCGCCCGTACATCTATGCGGCGGGTCATCTCCGCGGTGGTATAGTTGATCCGGTTGTACTGCTTGCGGATATGGAGGGAATGCCCGCCCCGATAATATACGCTGCTGTCCGCCGTGATATCCGCTATGCCGTCGGAGGTGGCATAGGTCCAGTTGATGGGCTTGCCGCCGGACACATATTCAAAATCCAGATTGGGGTCGGTGATCTCCTGCGCCGGCGTGATGGAGATGTTATCGAAGAACATCTCGCACGCCTCCTCGGTAGAGGGGACGATCCACACACGGATATATTTGGTGCCGGGGGCTGTCTTAAAGATTGCGCCGCCATTGCGCCAGTCGAAGGAGCCGTATACATCGGCCTCCGGCAGCCAGGTAAAGTTCACCGTTTCATCCGAGGAGCCGTTGCCCAGATTATCGGTAAACTGGCGCACGCAGATCCGGACAGCGCCCTTCTTGTTGCCCCGCGCCATCGCATCATAGGACAGCAGATAGCCGGTGTCGCCCTCCACCGGGATCATGGCGCTCTGCAGATACAGCTGCACCATACCCGGTTCCGGCTTTTGCACATAGACCGCGGCGCTGCCGTCGCCGGAGGCACCGTCCACCTTCTTCACCGTATAGGCGCCGAAGCTGCCCTCCTCATATTCTCCCGGCTGACCGGGCTTTTCCCGACGCTCATAGAACGTCCAGTTGAAGGGCTCCTCCCCATTCTCGCCGGTTTCAAAATTCAGGTTGGCATCCGCGGCGTCGCCCAGATATCGCACCGACACATTGTCGAACAGGAAGGACGCACCCGCCTTATAGGAATGGATCTCAAAGCGCATCTCCACCGAAGCCGTATCGCTGCCGGTGGTGAAGGACGCCGTGTAGCTGTGCCACTGACCGTCGTTATTACCGGAATTGGCCGCTGACAGCCAGTTATAGGGGGTTCCCGCAGTGGTATCCGAGCCGTTGGCCTTATAGGTTCGTATCAGCGGAAACACCTGAATATTCTCGCCGGAATAGTTGCCCTGGAAGGTAACCCGATAGACCGCATTGGGCTGTGCGGCGATCCGGGTGCTGTAAATCACCAGAGCGCCCTTTTCGTTATCCCGCTGCGTCGTCACCTGCAGAGCGGCGCTACCATCCACACCGACTCCCGGCTGATAGCTGCGGGTATAGGTATCATCCTCCGTTTCCAGCACATAGGATTGCCAATTCAGCGGCATAGCGCTGTTGGGATCCTTCAGCTCAAAATCGAAGTTTTCCGGATGCTCCAGCTCCCGGAAGGTGATGGATTTCAGCGTGGCGCCGCTTTCGGAGACATAGCCGACCCGCATATATTGCGCCCCTGCCGGCACGACAAAATACCCGTCCGCAGCTGTTTGAGCATAGTCTGCGCCCCGATCAAAGCTCAGGCGCAGTGTGCCGCCGCTGCCCTCCGTCCGCACCCGGTAGATCGCACCGCTCTCGACATTATACCGCAGAGAGGTGGCAGAGGACTGAGTGCCGAAGGCGATCGTCCCATCCGCCGCGGAATAATCCACGTCGCCGGCGAAGCTCCAGCCGGGAGCCGTCAGCACCCGCAGCCCCTCAAAGCCGCCGTTCGGAATGAGATTGCGGGCGGTATCCGCCTCGCCCCAGACGAAGAAATCGCCGTCCGGAATGAGGTTGGTCTTGTTCGGGTCGGATTTCAGATACAGCCGCACATTGTCGATATAGCAATCCACGCCGTTATAGCCGCCGACACCGATCACCAGTGGCATCCAGTCGTTGACAGCCGCCGTAAACTCGTAGCTCACCGTCGTCCAGTCGGCGTAGTCCTTATTCTCCAGACGATAAGAGCCGATGCCGGTATCCGTCCATGTGCCCTTGCCCCAGTACAGCTCCATGTAGAGCGGGTCGCCGCCCGTCTGCGTGCTGCCCTTCATGGACATTTCCAACACATAGGTGTTGCCGGCAGCAGCATTGGTCAGCAGGTAGGAAAGCCGCAGATCATAGCCGCCCGTATGATATACATCGTAATTCCGATACAGATGCAGCGCACCGGGGTCCTTATTCCCCTCCTCGACCAGCCGGATATAGGCGTTGTCGTCGTTCGGGTTCGCGTAGATACCGTCGCCGTATTTCCAGCTGTCCGGGAACACCGCCGTCTGCTTATAGGGACACAGCGATGCGTTGTCCAGCAGCATGGTATCTCCCTGGGCGCCCCAGAACACGATACGCACCTGCACCTTTACCGCACCCGCCGGGGCGGTGAAGGCAGCGCTGAGGGTCTGCCAATCCTCCGGCAGATCCGCCTCCGCCGCACCGGTGAGCATATCATAGGAGATCGCCTGCGGCGTGCCGGCACGGTCAAAGCTGTAACCGCTCAGCAAATAATGCCGCCGTGTGCCGGTGCCCTTCATATCGATCGAGAAACGGTAACGCATACCGCCCTCGACGGCGATATCCTTGGTGCTTACCGTCGTCCATACCTCGTTATTCACATGGCGGGTCGCCTTCAGCACACCGCCGTGGCTGCCGTCGGTCGCCGCCTCCAGCGATACGGCGTTATCGATGTTATCGAACAGCTGCCAGCCCAGCTCCTGCTCCTCCATCTTGGCGCCGGAGAAGCTGCCGTTGAATTCGGAAAGAGGCAGGTAGGTATAGATTACGTCCTCAAAATCGCCGTTCTTCACCAAATTCACCGCTGTCACCAGCGTCGCGCTGTCGGAGGCGAGGAAATCCCCGCAGCCCCCCAGCACATCCTCGCCGGTGGCGGTGTTTTTAACGGTGATGTGGCTGATATACAGATCGCTCGCCCAATTGTAGCGAGAGAATTTCAGGAAGAAATCCCGTGCACCGTTGGAGGTGTATGTATAGGTATACTCCGTCCAATCCGCAAATTTGCTGGTGTCCTTAGTGACAATGTACGCCAAATTATCAATGTTGGCCGCATCCACAAAGCGCACATCCTGCCCCGGGTAGGTCACGGTGCCCTTGACCCACAGAGAGACGGTATATTCGCCGGCGGGTACCTCCTTCGGCGCCACCAGCACCAAATTCATATCGTGAACCGCAGCCGTATTCACAAAGCGCAGAGCGCCGGCACCGTTATAGCCGCCCTCCACCGTCTCCACGTAGTATTCTGCAGTATTTACCCAGGCGCTGTTGGTTCCGTCCGGATAACGGTACCACCGGCCGGGCGTGAGCCCTGTTGTGGCATAATCATAGAGCGGCGCCGTCCGGCTGTAGGGGTACAGGTAGGCATTGTCCGCCGCATAGATTTCGCCGGCGACGCTCTTGCCGTCCCCGAGAACAACCTCCAGCCGCGCATAGCCGGCCTCCGCCGGCACCGTCAGATCGCCCGCCATCTCCGCGAACGCATCCCCCGGCGTCGCCGAGGCGACAGCAAGCGCCTCCCCCAGCGGCTCCTTGCCCGCGGCATCCCGATAGAGCTGCACCCGCAGCGCCGCTGCCGCAGCGGTCGCTGCAGACTTCACCGAAACCCCGGCACGGTATTTCTGACCTGCCGTTACGGCGGTCAGCTCGGAGACCAGCGCCGCCTCGCCGCTGCCGGTCTTTGTCACCAGAGCGCCGTTGCCGCTGACACCCGCAGTTATATCCAGTGTGCCCTTGCCCTCCAGCTCCCAGCCGGTGAAGCTCCGGAACCGTTCATCCTCACCGGCGGACACCGCCACCAGCGGCACCATGCCCGCCAGCAGCGCCAAACACAGCAACACGGCGTTGACCCGGCGGGTCAGCCGGGAAAACCGTCTGCCTTTAGCCGGTACACCGGTCATATGTATATCTGATCTCATGGTCTATTCTCCTTACAGTCTCTCCAAATCTCACGGTTTTACAGGGGGCGCCCACTCCCGGGTCGTAGGAGCGGTCGTGGGGATGGTCGGGACGGTCGTGCCGGTCGTCTGTTCCGGCGCCGTGGTTTCGCCCTCGGTCGGTGCCGGCGCCGTCGGCGCGATGGCGGTCGTATCGGTCGTGGTCATGCCGGATGTGGTCGTCGCCGTCGTGGGCGCATCCGTCCGGGGACTGTCCGGTGCAGGCTGCGTCGTCCCGGTATCGGGCGCAGCCGTCGTGCCGGAGGGCGCGCACTCCGCCGTTGTCGCTGCGGGCGATGCCGCCGCGGACTCCTCCGGTCGGCCGACATCCGCCCCTGTGCAGGCGGGCAACAGCAGCAGCAACGCCGCCGCGCATACCGCCCCGGCGAGGCGGTGCATCCGTTCCATCATCTTCCATCCCCTTCTGTTATAGGGCCGCTGTCGGCCGCCGAACCACCGACGGCCGACAACTCCGTGCTCTGTTTCAGGCGGCCGCCGTTGCCACAATGGCGTTCAGCCGCGCCGTTTCCGTCTCGGTCAGCGTATCGCCGTGCTGCTCCAGCGTCGCACGCGCCGCCGCCGCCAGACTGGTGGCATAATACGTGCTTGCGTCCTCATGGGAATAGTACGTCCGCCGAATGCCGGAGGCGTCCGTGTAGGTCGCATAGGTGCGGGCGGCGATATCGGTGGCATAATGCGCCTCCGGGATGCCCACCGCCACCGCCGTAAACTTCACCGCGCCGTCTGCGGTGTACCGGTTCACCGCCGGTACCAGCCGGGCATTGGTGCCGTCCCCGCAGGAGGCCAGCTCCAGCGCGCCGCTCACATTCTCTTTCAGCGCCACAACGGTGCCGATCTCTGCGGCGCCGTCCAGCGCCTCCAGCTGAGCGACAGCGGTCTCGTCGATCCGGCTGATGAACCGCAAGCCCTCTTTGCCTACCAGCCGCACCTGCACCGCCTGCACCTGGGGCTGCTGCCCCACCTCGATCCAGCCGGTGTACAATGCGGTATTCGCCGTGATAGCGCTGCCGTTTCTGAACGGCTCGGTGCATTCCGCATCGGTATAGTAGCCCTTGAACCAGGCGCCGTCCTTGACCGGCATTTCGGCGGACAGATCCAGCGTATCGCCATCGTCCACCGTCTTGTATGTAACGCCGTCCAGCGTAACCGTATGCTGCGCCACCTCAAAGCCGCCGTTGACAATCAGCTCCCCGGCGGTATCCGGCTCGGACACATAAAAATCGCCGCCGGTAAGAAGATTGGTTTTGCTGGAATCGGATTCCCTATACACCACAATGTTGTCCACATAGCAATCCACGCCGTTGTAGCCGCCGGCACCGATCCACAGGCGGTGCCACCATCCTCCGGTTGTCGTAAAGCGGAAGCTTACCTGCGTCCAATCGTTATAGATTGTACCCCGGAGGAACTTATTCGTCGTCGTACCGTTGTCCCACACGCACGCATCCCCGTCTCCGCCGTCATCCAGCAGTTGTAAAGTCAGCGGGTCGCCGTCTACGCAGGGATTCCCTTTTACCCACATTTCCAGCACAAATGTATCCGCGGACAGGCTTTTCATCATCTGGCTGATTGCTACGCTCTTTCCCTGATACGCATTCTGATAATCCCGATAAAAATGCACCGCCCCTACATTGTCCTCGGTACATCCTTCTTCCACCAACGTCAGATCCTGGTAGGTTTCGTCCGGGTCGCTATAATCGCCATCTTTCCACTTACCCGAAAGAGAGGCCGTCTTTTTGACCGGGCAGATCGACACATTGTCCAGCCGCATGGTATCGCCCGCCGCGCCCTGAAAAACAACGCGCAGCTGTACTTTTCCGGTAGTCTCGGTCGTGGTGAAATCTCCGTCGACCGTCATCCAGCTCATCGGGAGATCCCCCTCCCGGTTGCCGGGCCTTATATCGTCATTGACCACATTCCAGTTCTCCGTAAAATACACGGCCCGCAGAATATAAAACGGATGTGTGCCGCTCCCTTTCAGATCCATGCTCAGGTGATAGGTCGTGCTCGGTTCCACATCCACCGTCAGGTTGGCAAAGTGCCATCCGGTTCCCACCGTTGCCGTCGGACCCTTTGTCATTTCCAGCACACCGCCATGGGTCTCATCGGTCGTCCACGCCAGCGTATCCGCCGTGTCCGTGAACACTCCCCATCCTTGCAGCCGATCCGCCGTCGTGTCCGCCGACACACCGAACAGCGGCATCGCCCCGACCACCAATAGCAGGGACAGCAGTGCGACCCCGACACGCCCGGCTCTTAAGGATACCCGTTTTGTCATGTGTAACACTCCCATTCGTCTCGTATTTCGGTACATTCCGACCTCATGCTATGGCTATTGTAACAAATTTTTCTCCGCTCGGTGTCACTTTTTTTGCCGTCTACGGTTCACTATTTTTACATTTTGTGTATATGTGCCATATATTCGTCGGATTTGCCGCATTTTCTGATCGGTTTTGCGCAGGCTCTCCGGCTAAACCGCGGGACGCGTCTCTCCGGCAAGTTGTTTCTCCCGCTTTGTGTAAAAAAAACACACCCAAAAGGTCAAAAAATATAGCTAAAAAGTCGCCGGAAAGCATTGGAATTTTTTGCTTTTTCATGTATAATGTAAGGGTATTATCGGTTCGGAATTCCAGAGAGGAGGTACAGCATGACCCACCGACGGATCCCCCGGCACAGCTCGGTGCGCGCCCGCCTGCTGTGCGTCTTTCTCACCTCGGTGATCATTCCGCTGATCGTATTCGGACTGTTCATGTTCCATACCAGCAGCGCCAAGATTGAAAATGAGGCGGCGGAAACCTATACCCAGATGACAAAACAGCTGTCCATCATCTTCTCCGAATACATCTCCCGGGTGGATCAGATCACCCGCATGGTGGACAATACCACCGATGTGCCCCGGTATCTGCGCAATACGTTCACCGGCTTTGAGACCGATCCCACCCAGCTCTGGGTGCTGGAGCAGAACGCGCTGGAGGCGCTCAAGCAGGTGGCCCGCACCAACGAGGATATCCACACGCTGATTGTCTCCTCGCTGGACGGCCAATCGCTCGCCTATACCAACGGGCGCTATACCCGCCTCTCCATCCCGCTGGAGGAGGACTACTACGCGCCGCTTTTGTCCTCCACCGGTAACACGGTGCTGCTGCCGGTGCGGACGGCGCATGACGGATCCGATGCCGGCGAAGCGGTGTTTTCCGTCGCCTGCAAGCATCTGGATGTGGGGCAGGACGACGATATCGGCGTGAGCTTTTACACCGGTTATGTGATCTCCGAATGCTCCGTTTCCCAGCTGGCGACCATCTGCGCCAACGCCCCCTTCGGCGTGGGGACGCTGCTGTATATCTGCGACAGCAGCGGCGCCGTGGTCTATACCACCGACGACGATGCCCGGCGCACCGACACGGTCACGGCCCGGTATGCCGCCGGGGATACCCGCCGCCGGGTGGCTGTCGGCGACGCTGCCTATTTCCTCACCGACAGCCCCGTGGCCGAAACCGGCTGGTCGGTGGTGGCGGCGCTGCCCTATGACTATATCACCCGCAATTCCCGGGAGCTGATCCGCCGATTCATCCTTCTGTGTCTGCTGGCGGCGGCGATCATCACCGCCATCACCGTGCAGGTCTCCTATTCCTTCACCCGTCCGGTCCGTATCCTGCAGGATGCCATGCGACAGGTGGGCGACGGCAATCTGGACACCCGCATTGAGGAACGGCGCAACGATGAATTCGGCGACCTGTACGACGGCTTCAACCGGCTGGTGAAGGAGATCGACCAGCTGATCCACGCCGTATCCGAATCGGAAAAACGGGAGACCGTCGCCAAATATCAGATGCTCCAGAGCCAGATCAATCCCCATTTTCTCTACAACTCCCTGGACACCATCCGCATGATGGCGGTGCTGGACGACAAGGACGACATCGCCGCGGCGCTGCTGCACCTGTCCGCCCTGTTCCGCTATCATGTCCGCAACAGCGACCAGCCGGTGATGATCCGGGAGGAGCTGGAGCAGGTGAACAACTATCTGGCGCTGCAACAGCTGCGGCTGCAGGAAAAGCTGGAGATCGTCTGCGACGCCGACCCGGCGTTGCTGTCCTGCTACATTCCGAAAATCCTGTTGCAGCCGATCCTGGAAAACTGCTTTTCCCACGGCTTCCGGGATGTGGAGCATGTGTGCCGCATCACCGTGGGCGTGCAGGCGGAGGGCGAGGCGCTGCGCCTGTCCGTCACCGACAACGGCTGCGGCATGGACGAGACCACCCTGCGGGAGCTGCTCGCCCGGCTGCAGGAGCCGGTGCCCCCCGGCGAACACGGCATCGGTCTATGCAACGTGAACGAACGGCTGCAGCTGTATTTCGGCGCAGAGAGCCGTCTGCACATCGAAAGCCGCCCGGACGGCGGCACCCGCATTTCCTTCCGCATCCCCGCCATCCGGGATGCGGACGACCTGCGCTGGTACCGGCGCTGAGCGCCCGGATGCGGTCAACCCCCCGGCAGATGAGAACAGAAAGGAGAGCCCTTTATGCAAAGCACCCCGCTGACCGTCCTTCTGGTAGACGATGAAAAGCTCATCCGTTCCGGTATGAAAAAGCTGCTGCCGTGGGAATCGCTGGGTTTCCGCATCGTCGGCGAGGCGGAAAACGGCAGACAGGCGCTGCCGCTCATCCGGGAGCTGACCCCCGATCTGGTGATCACCGACCTGAAAATGCCTTTCTGCGACGGCATCACCCTCACGGGAGAGATCCGGCAGCGGCTCCCCCGCACCGAGGTCATCATTCTCACCGGCTACGATGAATTCGACTACGCCCGGCAGGCGATTCGCATGGGGGTGTTCGATTTTTTGCTCAAGCCCATATCCCCCGAGGAATTGCAGGCATCCCTGATGCGGCTGCAGCAAAAGCGCAGCGTCCGGGAGACGCCCTATCCCTTTGAGGAAGAGGGTGCTCTGCTGCAAGCCTTTGAAATCGCCGACACCGACCGGACCGATGCCGCGCTGGAGCGGTTCTTCGCCCAGCTGCGGGTCACCCAGCCGGACCGGGAAACTCTCTATAACATTGTCGGCAAGCTATCCTATGAGCTGATCCGCACCGCCCGCCAAAAGCTGGCGGTGATGACCGTCCCCTCCCCGATGCTCTCCCCGCAGGCGGACGAAGCGTCGTTGCACGCCGCTCTGGGAACGTATATCCGACAATGCCTGCAGGAGCAGGAGAGCCGCCGCTCCTCCGAGCTGGTGCAGCGCATCGTCCAGTATCTGGAGGAAAACTACGCCCAGAATATCACCCTGTCGTCGCTGGAGGACTCCTTTTTCTTCAATGCCAGCTATATCAGCCGGGTATTCAAGCAAAAGACCGGCAAGAATTACAGCGATTATCTGCTGGGTATCCGGCTGGAGCACGCCAAGGAGCTGCTGCGCAACAGCAACCATTCCATCGCCTATATCAGCGACACCACCGGATTCGGCAACTCCAAGTATTTCAGCAAAATCTTCAAGGAAAAGGTCGGGATGCAGCCGGTGCAATACCGCCGCTCCGGCGCCGCCCGCTGACCGCGCCATACTCTCCGTCTCCGGCTGCATGGTCCGTGCGCCGGAGACGTTGTTTTTTGCCGAAAAATCTGCCGCCGGGGTCTTGTCATTTTCGGCGGAACACAGTATACTGTAAGGAGCGCGGCGTTTGCGCCGTCCATCCCACAGAAAGAGGGGGCCCCCTATGTTCAGCGGTAAGTTATGGGCGCTGTTTCTCGACTCCTTTCCGAAAATTCTGCTGCCCGGTTTGACCATGACCATTCCCCTGACCGCCATCTCCTTCACGCTGGCACTACTCATCGCCGTGGTGACGGCGCTGGTGCAGTTCGCCCACGTCCGGGGGCTGCGGCATCTCGCCCGGTTCTATATCTGGATCTTCCGGGGAACGCCGCTGCTGGTGCAGCTGTTCATCGTATTCTACGGTCTATCCCGCGTCGGCATCGTGCTGCCGCCCTTTCCGGCGGCGGTGATCGTCTTTTCCCTCAACGAGGGAGCCTATTGCGCCGAGACGGTGCGGGCGGCGCTGGAATCCGTTCCCCGGGGGCAGCTGGAGGCGGGGCTGTGCGCCGGTATGTCCTATATGCAGACCATCCGCCGCATTGTGCTGCCCCAGGCTATGCGCACCGCTTTTCCGCCCCTGTCCAATTCCCTCATCGCTATGGTAAAGGACACCTCCCTGGCCGCTAATATTACCGTGACCGAGATGTTTATGGTGACCCAGCGGATCGTAGCGCGCACCTATGAGCCGCTGCTGCTGTATCTGGAGGTGGGGCTGATTTATCTGCTGTTTTCCACCGTGCTGACGAAGCTCCAGGCGCTGGGGGAGAGAAAGCTGCGTATCGGACAGCGGAAAGGGGCCTGAGGAATGATACAAGTCGAAAATCTGCAGAAATCCTTTGGCGGCACCCCGGTCCTATGCGGCATCGACCTGACCGTGCGGCCGGGGGACGTCACCGCCGTCATCGGCCCCAGCGGCTCCGGCAAAACCACCCTGCTGCGGTGTCTCAATTTTCTGGAAACCGCCGACGGCGGCACGCTCCGCTTTGACGATGAGTTCTTTTCGCTGCCCGCCATTTCCAAGAAAGCCATTGCCCGCCTGCGGAAAAGGACCGCCTTTGTGTTCCAGAGCTATAACCTGTTCGCCAACAAAACAGCGCTGCAGAATATCACCGAGGGGCTGATCATCGGGCGGCATATGCCCAAAGCCGAGGCAATCGACCGGGGACGGAAGGCGCTGGAAAAGGTGGGGCTTGCCGACCGGAGCGACGCCTATCCCGCCCAGCTGTCCGGCGGACAGCAGCAGCGGGTCGCCATCGCCCGCGCCATCGCCGCTCAGCCGGAGATCATCTATTTTGACGAGCCCACCTCGGCGCTGGACCCGGAGCTGACCGGCGAGGTGCTGCATGTGATGCGGGCGCTGGCGGACGAGGGGATGACCATGCTGGTGGTGACCCACGAGATGCGGTTTGCCCGCCATGTTTCCACCCGGGTGGTGTTCATGGAGCAGGGACGCATCGTGGAATCTGGCTCCTCCGAGGAGCTGTTCACCCATCCCCGGGAGGAACGCACCCGGGCTTTTCTGAATACCTTGACACAAGAATAAAAGGAGTGTATGCATCATGAAACGGTTGCAATGGTTGGCAGGGCTGCTGGCTCTGCTGCTGATACTCGGTCTGTGCGGCGGCTGCGCCAATGGAAAAACCGGCGGCGATCAGCTTGCCCGTATCCGGGAGCAGGGCTATATCACCGTCGCCATGGAGGGCACCTGGGCGCCCTGGACCTACCACGATGAATCCGATCAGCTGGTGGGCTACGATGTGGAGGTTGCCCGGGCGCTGGCGGAAAAGCTGGGAGTAGAGGCGCGCTTTGTCGAGGGCGAATGGGACGGCCTGCTGGCGGGGCTGGACGACGGCCGCTACGACATTCTGGTCAACGGCGTGGGCGTCACCCCCAGCCGACAGGAGAAATACGATTTTTCCACCCCCTATGCCTATAACCGCACCGCCGTCATCGTGCGCAGCGACGACACCACCATCCAGACCATGGCAGACCTGAAGGGTAAGCGCACCGCCAACACCATCAACAGCACCTACGCCACCCAGGCGGAGAGCTACGGCGCCACCGTCACCGGAGTAGACGATCTCAACCAGACCATCGAGCTGCTGCTGGCCGGCCGTATCGACGCCACCCTCAATGCCGAGGGCACCTACTATGATTATATGAAAGCCCATCCGGATGCACCCATCCGCATTGCCACCCTGTCCGACGAGGTGGAGCGGGTGGCCATCCCCGTGCGCAAGGGAGACGGCTCCGCCGCTCTGCTGACCGCCATCAATCAGGCGCTGGCAGAGCTGGACGCTGAAGGCACCCTCACCCGCCTGTCCGAAAAATACTTCGGCACCGATATCTCCAAGCAGTAACAGTCCATAGCCGCACAAAGCGCATACACGGATCCCCGGAAACGATCAGGCTCTTTCTGTGTCTGCTGTGGCTTGCTCCCATTTCAATGCGGCCGTTTCGGTCTGCCGATCGGGGATTCCTCATGCTGAGGTTAAAAAAAGAAAACGATAGAATCGCCGCCATTTACGACGAGCGCTGCTCTTTCCACGTGGATAATCCCCGATGGCAGCAATCGTTTCGGACAGCCGGTCTGCACCCGGAAATCCCAGAACATAACCCATAAAGACAAGCCGCCGTTTACGCCGTATGCCGATCATACGGCCCCCTATACGGAAACAGACGGGATGTGCTGCTGAGCCGGAAGCTCGGGGTCTCGTTGAAAGCCGAGGAGGCGGCCGGCGGAGTCGTGCTGGACCTCTCCTTCACAAACGAAGCTGTCAGCGCCTGCGGGATTTCTTTGCCCTGCAGCTTCACGGGGCAAAAGAATAAACCCATGGGAGCATCGGTTTGCTGCCTCAAGCCCCTACCGCACCGCCGACGGAAAACACAATCTGTTTTATCTTGTGCGGCCTGACGGAAACAACCTGGCTTGTGTTGCAGAAAATGAAATCGACGGATATTGCATCCGCTATTCGGATTTCCTCTGCGGGCATTGTATTCTGGGGCTGCAATTCCTTTCCCAATTCGATCGGGCCTACGGAAAACCGAAGCGGGCAGATAAGCAAATCACGGTGCGGATTCGGGATGTAAGCACTTACATTAAGGCTTGGGAACCGGCCAGCCGCCTATGGGCGTTCCGGCACTGTACTATGAGGCCGCCGGCACGTACATCCGCCACCCCTTCCGTTTTTCGGTCTGCGGGAACCGGGATTTCATCGCCATCACCGCCCCATTCGGGGAAAAAGAGGTGTTGAAAACCGCCGTCTTTGCCTCCGCATGAATACGGCCCAGCTTACCGCCAACCATTCCGAAGCGCTGGTGATCGAGGGGGAAAACTCCATCACACTGGAAAACTGCACAGTCATCGGCAATATGAGCGATACCAAGGACAGCAGCTCCGATGAAAAGTCCGCAATGTGATGTTCTGCCAATCCATGAGCGGCGATGCCGACGGCGGCACCTCCGCATTCACCATGACCGGCGGCACCGTTCTGAAAAGACAAGGACAACCGGACCTCCTTGAGCCAATACACCCAGGGAGGTCCGGTTCATTTTCTTTCAATTTCGCCGGGGCAGAAGTCGGCGCAGCCGCGCCATCGTTTCCGCCGACGGCTCCGGCGTGTCCGCCAGCCGAAATTCGATCCCCAGCCGGTCGTATTTTTCCCGGCACAGGGTGCGAAAGGGCAGCAGCTCCCATTCGATGATACAGGTATACGGCTCGGTTAGCCGCACCAGCGCTTCCACCTGCTCCTGAGTGTCGTTCAGCCCCGGGATCGTCACCTGACGGATGCGGGTGGGGATATGCCGCCGCTCCAGCTGCTCCAAAAAAGCCTTTGGCCGTACAATGGAGCTGCCGGTATACTTCTTGTATAATTCGTCGGTGGCGTATTTCACATCCAGCAGGCAATAGTCGGTCTGTTCCAGCACCCGCTCCGGGGCGCTGCAACCGGTGCCGCTGGTGTCCAGACAGGTGTGGATGCCCCGCTCCCGGCACAGCCGGAATACCGCCGCCGTGAAATCCGGCTGCAAAAGCGGCTCGCCGCCGGACAGGGTGATGCCGCCCCGGGCGCCGAAATACGCCCGGTATCGCTCTGCCTCCTTCACCAGCTGTGCGGCGGTATATTCCTCACCGCCGATGGGATCCCAGGTTTCCGGGTTGTGGCAGCAGGCGCAGCGCAGAGGGCACCCCTGCAAAAACGCCACAAACCGCACCCCCGGACCGTCCAGCGTCCCCAGCGTCTGGACGGCGTTGACCCGCCCGGTCACGGAGCCGCTCATGCCAGCGCCTCGTGGAAGGTGCGGCGGATGACCTCCCGCTGCTGCTCCCGGGAGAGCTTGTGGAAATTCACCGCATACCCGGATACCCGGATGGTGAGATTGGGATAGGCCGTCGGGTCGTTATACGCCGCCAGCAGCGTCTCCCGGTTCAGCACATTGACGTTGATATGGTGAGCACGTTGGGCGAAATATCCGTCCAGCACCGTCACCAGATTGTCCGTCCGCTCCTCCGGGGTGCGTCCCAGTGCCTCCGGCACGATGGAAAACGTATTGGAGATGCCATCCCGGCAATCGTCATAGGATAGCTTCGCTACCGAATTGAGGGAGGCCAGCGCCCCCCGCCGCTCCCGGTTGTGCATGGGGTTGGCGCCGGGGGCAAAGGGCTCCCCGGCGCCCCGGCCGTCGGGGGTGGCACCGGTATGCTTGCCGTACATCACATTGGAGGTGATGGTCAGCACCGACAGGGTATGCTCCGCGCCCCGGTAGGCGGGGGTCTTGCGCAGCTCCTCGATGGTGCGATGGGTCAGCAGCCGGGCAATATCGTCCACCCGGTCGTCGTCGTTGCCAAACTGCGGGAACGCGCCCTCGGTGACAAAATCCACGATACAGCCCCGCTCGTCACGCACCGGGCGCACGGTGGCGTACCGGATGGCAGAGAGGGAATCGGCGATGACCGACAGCCCTGCCACGCCGAATGCCATAAACCGATGCACCGCCGTGTCGTGGAGCGCCATCTGCTCCTTTTCGTAGGCGTATTTGTCGTGCATACAGTGGATCACATTCATGGTGTTCACATACAGCCGGGCCAGCCACGTCAGATACTCGAAGAAATTGTCCAGCACCGTGTCATAGTCCAGCACTTCGCCGGCCATAACCGGCTTTTGCGGTCCCAGCCGCAGCCCCGTGGCGGCGTCTACGCCGCCGTTGAGGGAGAGCAGCAGCAGCTTGGGCAGGTTGCACCGGGCGCCGAAAAACTGCATCTGCTTGCCGATGCGCATAGCGGATACGCAGCAGGCGATGGCATAATCGTCTCCATAGAGGGGGCGCATCACGTCGTCATTCTCATACTGAATGGAATCGGTGTCGCAGGAGACCCGGGCGCAGAACCGCTTAAAGCCCTCCGGCAGCGCCGCCGACCACAGCACCGTCAGATTCGGCTCCGGGGCCGGTCCCAGCGTATACAGGGTGTGGAGTATCCGAAAGCTGGTCTTGGTGACCAGCGTGCGGCCGTCCTCCCCCATGCCGCCCACCGCCTCGGTGATCCACATGGGGTCGCCGCCGAACAGCTCGTTGTATTCCGGGGTGCGGAGATGGCGCGCCGCCCGCAGCTTCATCACAAAATCGTCCATCAGCTCCTGGGCGTCGGTCTCATCCAACGCGCCCCGTTCCAAATCCCGCTGAATATAGATGTCCAGAAAGGTGCTGACCCTTCCCAGAGACATGGCGGCGCCGTTTTGTTCTTTGATGGCTGCCAGATAGCCGAAATACAGCCACTGGATCGCCTCCCGGGCATTGGCTGCCGGCCGGGAAATATCGTAGCCGTAGCTTTGCGCCATTTTCCGGGTATCCTCCAGCGCCGCCAGCTGCCCTGCCAGCTCCTCCGCCAGCCGGATATGCTCTTCGTCGAAATCCGCACCGGTCAGCGCCGCCTTATCCCGCTTTTTTTCTTCGATGAGCCGATCCAGCCCGTACAGGGCCACCCGGCGATAGTCTCCGATGATGCGTCCCCGCCCATAGGCGTCCGGCAGGCCGGTGATGATGTGGGTTTTTCGCGCCAGCCGCATTTCCGGCGTGTACGCCCGGAAGACCCCGTCGTTGTGGGTGGTACGATACCGGAATTCCCGCTCCACCGTCTCGCCCAGCGTGTAGCCGTAGGCTTCGCACGCCTGCCGCGCCATGCGGATGCCGCCGAAGGGATTGACCCCCCGGCACAGAGGACGCTCTGTCTGCAGCCCGACAATCAGTTCCCGTTCCCGGTCGATATAGCCGGGGGCGTGGCTCACGATGGTCATGGGGGTATCCGGGTCTACCTCCAGCACCCCGCCCTTGTCCCGCTCCCGGGCGAAGAGAGCGTTCAGCTCCTCCATCACCGCCTCGGTACGCGGGGTTGCCGCCGCCAGAAATGCGCCGTCTCCCGTATAGGGCGTATAGTTCTTCTGTATAAAATCCCGGACATCCACGGCGTCCTCCCAGACACCGCTCCGAAATCCTTCCCATTGGGTATACTGCATACATAGCTCCTTCCGTATCGTCAAGGCGGCCGGGCAACGTATTCCGATTCCCGGCAACCGCTTTTTGCGTGCAGGAGCATCATACTACATATTGTGGTTTATGTCAATGGTAATCTCTACATTTTGTTGTTTTTCCTGCGAGCGGCAGCAGCACATTGAGCAACGTGCAAAAAATCGGCGCCCCTGTGAGAGAAAATCTGGACACAGCGGCGGTGCTTCCGGCAAACGGGCGCACGCAGGGCGAAAGCAGACACGTGCTTTGTCCATATTCCGGTGCAAGCCGTCCGGAACATCCATATACTTTTGCCGATAAATCTGGTATACTGTCATATAGTGAGATTCCCGGCCCGGATGGCAAGGAAAGCCCGTGCGCCGCCGGACGGGTGGAGCGACTGCGAGACGACAGTGTTGTGCATGGCGAGGGGGAAAGGCTGTGTTTGAAAAGGCAAAATGGATCACGCGGGATGCCTGGGAGCGCTGGGGATACCCCGACGATCCGTGGGAGAATCCGCCCTCCCCCTATCTGGCGAAAACATTCACTCTCAGGGACGGAGTGCAGCGGGTGCACGTGGCAGTCTGCGGTCTGGGACAGGCGGCCTATTACGTCAACGGGACACGCATTCCGGATTCTCTGCTGCCCACCCTGCCGTTCTGCCCGACGAAAACGGTGGTATACACCACCTATGACATCACCCCGCTGGTATCCCCGGGGCAAAACCGCATCGGCGCTCTGCTGGGGAACAACGGCTATAACGATATCGGCGTACCCCGGATGCGTTCTTCCCTGAAGCTGATCTGTCAGATCGACATCGAATACTGCTCCGGCGAGCGGGAAACCGTGGTCAGCGACACCTCCTGGAAAACCCACCCCTCTCCGGTGGTCTTTTCCCTGCGCCGGACGGGAGAAAAGCACGACGGCCGGCTGCGGATCGCCGACTGGTGCGCGCCGGATTACGACGACAGCCGCTGGGAGAATGCCCGGCTGTGCCGCCACCCGGGCGGGCAATACCGTGCGGCCGTGGCACCGCCGGTGCGGATACGGAAAACCGTCCGTCCCCTGCCGCTGCGCGACGGGCTGTGGGATTGCGGGATCAACGCCGCCGGCTGGGTCCGGGTACGGGTCAGGGGGAAACGGGGCGACGAGATCACCGTCCGCTATGCGGAGCGTCTGAAAGCGGACGGAACCGCCGACTTTACTACGGTGTATAACGGCATTGTGCCGTCTATGTGTCACACCGACCGGTTTATCCTGAGCGGGGAGGAGGAAGAATTCGAGCAGCTGTTCGGATTCCACGGCTTTCGGTATATACAGGTAGAGGGCCCCTATGAAACCATCGCGCCGGAAGCCGTCTACGCCAACACCGACCTGCAAAGCACGGCCGACTTCACCTGCGACGAGCCGACGCTCAACGCCATCCACCGAATGTGCGTCAATTCGCTGCTGTCCAATGCCCACGGCGCGCTGACCGACTGTCCCGGACGGGAGCAAAACGAATGGACAGGCGACGGGATGCTCAGCGCGGAAATTGCGGCACTGGGATTCGATTCCTACGGGATGATGGACGAATGGATGTACAGCTTTCAGGACGAGCAGTATCCCTCCGGGGGACTGCCCTGCATCGTCCCCATGAAAAATCCTGTGTGGGAATACAACTTTGCCAACGGGCCGGATTGGGACAGCGCCCTGTTCCACATCCCCTATTATCAGCAGAAATACACCGGGCGCACCGACCTGACCCGGCGGCTGTGGGAGAATATGGAGCGAAGCCTGCGGTATTTTTCCACTCTCTCCGAGAGCCGTCTGCTTTCCTGCGGTGTAGGTGACTGGTGCAGCATGGAGGAGGAGCCGTGCCCCAGAGAGATCACCGACACGGTGTATTATCGCCTCGCAGCCCGGATGATGGCAGATCTGGCCCGGACCGTCGGCCACGATCCGGAGCCGTATGCGGCGCTGGCCGCCGCGATCCGGGCGGAATTCCGGGAGAAATATGTGGACGGCGCACTGTCAAGGCTCCACGGCGAAACGGCGCTGGCCGCCACGATCTACGGCAAGATGCTGGAACCAACCGAGGAGGCGGCCGCCGCCGAAAAGCTGAACCGTCTCATCCGGGCGAACGGGTGCCGCTTTCGCTGCGGGGTGCACGGCCTGCGGATGATCTTCGACGCATTATCCGAAAACGGGTATGCGCAGACCGTATTCGACACGCTGACAAACCCCGCCTTTCCGGGATATGCCCGGTGCGTAGCCGACGGCCTGACCTCCCTGCCGGAGCGGTTCGACTATACGGTGTCCAAGGAGGGCATGGATTCCATGAACCATCATTTCACGGCACAGGCGGATGTGTGGCTGTATACGTATCTGGCGGGCATCCGGTTTGAGGGCTTCGGCAGGGAGCGTATCGTCATCGCTCCCTGCTTCCTCCGGAGGATCGACCGACTGAAAGCGCGGGTGCGAGACGTCGCCGTGCAGTACGACGCGACTACGCTGGCGGTGCGCTGCGACAGCGATTTCACGCTGCGGCTGAGCGGCAAAGCGACCCGGTACCCGCCGGGAAGCTATCAATTCGATCGGAATACAGGAGAGAGACTATGACATATATAACACCCAATGACCCGACCGTCACCGGAGAAACCGACATTGCACGCATTATGCAGGCGATCCGCACCGCCTGCGCATCCGGCATCCGCGCCGTAAAAATTCCGAAGTATAATGCCCGCACCGGCGGCTGTGTGTGGGAGCTGGACAGCTCCATTCTGCTGCCGGATGCGTTTACACTGCTGCTGGAGGATTGCCATATCCGCATGGCGGACGATACCTTTTGCAATGCCATATGTAACGAGCATTGCTATGAGGAACATACGGCGGAAAATGTCCAGCGGGATATTTACATTCAGGGCATCGGACATCCGGTTCTGGACGGCGGAAAGTATAACGGATATTCGGAGCATTCCCGGGAGCTGCCGAAGCCGCTGCACCACAATTGCACCATCGTGCTGAGCAATGTAGACAATTTTGCCGTGGAAAATCTCGCCATTACCAATCATCGGTATTGGGGGATGTGCTTCCTCTACTGCGCCCACGGGAACATCCGGAATATCGACTTCAAGGCGGATCTCTCCTGCGCGGACGATGCCGGTGGACATACCTTCGACCGGCTGCCGCCGGATTATGAGCACGTATATCTGCAAAACAGCGACGGCATCGATCTGCGCATGGGCTGCCACGATATTCTGATCGAAAATATCCGGGGCTTCACGGTGGACGACACCGTGGCGCTGACGGCATTGCGCAGCCCGACGGAGCTGGCACACAAAGCGCCCGGAGCGTCCGACGATATCCACGACATCGTGATCCGCAATATTCAGTCCTATACCTTCTGCTGGACAGGACAGGTACGGCTGCTGGCCAAAAGCGGCTGCCGCATCTATGCCGTTTCCATTGATACGGTGGTGAATACCATCGACGAGAGCCTGCCTTACCGGGGCGGCTGCTCGGTGATGCTGGGGGACTGCGGGTATATCCGGGAGCGGGACATCCGTATGGGGGAGCTGTTCAATATCCGGATCACCAATGTCCATTCCCGTGCTATCCGCGCCATCCGTCTGACGGGGCCGATGAGCTATGTGTCTATTGACAAGGTGTATGCGTATGCGGGGGTGAAAGCCCTCATCCACGCGGACGCGGAAACGGAGCTGAAAAATGTGCGCATCGCCGAGCTGTACGGCGGCGAAACGGCGCAGCTGGATGCGGTGATCAATTTCAGCGGTCCGGTAAAGGGAGCGGTGCAGATCTCCGACGTGTATTGCGAAACGGCGCGGTATCTGCTGCGCCACCGCGGCACGGCGGATGTACAGCTGCGTGATATTCATTCTGCAACCGAGGAGATTACCGACGAGCCCCGGCAATACCGGTTTTGGTGGGCGGATGAACCGATGTGACAGACGGAATACCCATTGAAACCTGCATCGGTCCGGCTGCCGAAAGCTTTTGCGATCCCGGTGCTGCAGGCGGCGACGCGACCGTTTCTATGGAGGATAGGAGGAATATATCATGTACGATATATTTTCATTTTCTATAATGTGATCAATGAATTCAATCTGAAAAAAGATGTGGACTTCAAGCTGAACAGCGTGAAAGCGCACGCCATGGGATATCACATCATCAAGCAATATACGGACGCACCGGTTTCAACGGTGCACGCATTAGTGCAGTATATGCCGCGGAACCCCCATGCAACATTGGACCGTCTGATGACGGAATATTGCGATTTTACGGATCACGAGTTCTTTTTTCATGCGATGAGAACCGGAGAGCTGCTGTACCCCGGCCGGGACGGCGCATATCTGCCCGAAATCAAAAACACGGTGGATTACTGGTCGGTGAACAGCTACACCCGCACCATGATCGACGGAAAGAAAAAGAACCTGACCGGGGAGCGGTATCGGCATATGGAGCTGAAGCTGACGCCGATGGATTTTTATTTGGAGGAGTTTTACCCCGCGTGTATGATCGCCAATCTGACCCGGCTGACCGATAAGCCGATCTATATTACGGAAAACGGATGCAGCTGCGACGACGACCGGTTCCGCATCGTCTATCTTTCGCTGTATTTGTCCGCTATTCGGGAGGCGATGGAGATGGGCGCGGATGTGCGGGGCTATCTGCAATGGTCGCTGCTGGATAATTATGAATGGACCTCCTTTAAGCCGCGCTTTGGGCTGTGCAGTGTGGACAGAACCACCTTTGAACGAACCCCCAAGCCCTCCGCCGGATTCTATAAAGAAATCATTGAGAACAACGGGTTCAATCAGGATATCCTCAGGAAGTACCTCCATGAGATGCCGTCGCTGAGCCGTTAACTCACCGGGCGAGCCCGGCATACAGGGGACAACACACAAAAGCAGGAGTCGCATGCGACTCCTGCTTTTATATGCTGTTCCGGCTGCGGCGGGGAGAGCTCCAAAAACTACGCACCGCAGGGCGACGCGTGTCCCCCATTCACCGTTTCTTCAGCAGCGGCTCGATGACCGACCAGAACCGGTCGGCGATGGCCAGCATCCCCGCATCGTTCGGGTGATTAAAGTCTCCGTGGGTATCCTCCCGGCTGCGAATGTCCTCCAGCCGCACAAAAATGTCCCCGTGCCTGGCGGCGACGGCCTCCTTCTCGGCATCCAGCACCGGGCGCACATAAAAGCCCTGTGCGATCACAAACCGGGTATCCCCCCTATCCAGCGTCTGCCGCAGCTCCTCCACCGCCCGGCCGAAGGATTTCGTATGGCTCGGCTGTTCGTCGTAGGCGTGGTCCACATTGGCGCCGAAAAAGAAGAGCGCAATATCCGGTCGGAACGCAGCCACATCCGCATAGGCCTCAGCCGGTTCCATCTGCATGAAATTCCGCTCATACTCCGCCACCTGCAAAATGCGTATGGCCGCGCCGGGGCACACACGGGCAATACGGGCGCCGAGGATATGCACATAATCCTTTTCCGCCGAGGACGCCGCCATGCCGCAATCCCGATACCAGCCGATATCCGGCTTGATCCCATGCTTGGTGATGGAGTTTCCGACGAACAGTATGCGCGGGCCGTCCCCGGCAGCCACCTCAAAATAGCAGCCGTTGTTCTGGCTCTCCGCCGGGACGATGTTTTCCTGAAAACGATCCATGAATTTCCTCTCCATTTTTAAGAAAAGTGCGGAATCACTCCCATTGGATGCCGCAGACTTATCGAATGGTCACGTCCTCCGCGTGGATAAAAACAGGATCAAACGCGGCGAAATCCGTCTGTCTCACGCCGTTTATCCGAATGTTCTCGAACGAAAAGCCCCGGCACGGCACATCCTCACTGACGGATTCGATGACGATCTGCGGTGCGTAGTCGATATCCTCGGCGGTGACCGTAATGTCCCGGAAGATGACGTCATGAATCTTTCCCAGCTTTTTCGGAAGCTCCCGCCGCAGGGTCGGCCCCTTGAGGCGAATGCGGTACGGTCGGTTTGAGCAGGCAACCAGCATGGTGGCCATGGGCTTGCCGTCCCCCGTGTACGGCTGGCTGTCGGCGGTTTGCAATTCCTGACACTGGGTGTGCCGCTGCAGCTCTACCCGCATATTTTCAAACCGTATGTCGTGCATATCCGCATATCCGCCGTTGGACAGGCTGAAAGCGGAGCTCAGGCTGTGGATCAGGTCGCAATTCCGGAAACGGATATGTCGATACTCGACGCCGCAGGCCTCAATGCCGACCTCGCAGTTTTTGCTCCAGCCGCACCATAAAACGCAGTTATCCACCGTGATATTCTCCACCGGCCGGTCGTAGTCATAGATGGCTTTCAGCGAGATCACATCGTCAAAGGAGCGGATAAAGCAGTTCCGGATGGCGACATCCGAGGAATTCACCACGTCGATGCCATCCGTATTATAGCGCCAGTGCCCAACGATCTTCACATTGTCCACCGTCACGTTGCGGCAGTTGAACAGAGAGAGCACAAAGGTGGAGGAATTGACCAGAATCAGGTCGGACACGTCCACATTCCGGGCGTTGTACAGGCGAAAAGTGCCTTTGGTATACGGCTCGTAACAGTTCTCCGTGAGCCGTTCCTCGCAGCTGTTGTCGATCACCCCGCCGCCAAAGATCCGCACGTTTTCCGCGCCGGTGGTAAACAGAGAGCCGAATACGATCGCCTCCTTGTCCACATACACGGTGTCCCCGTCTTTCAGCGGGATGAGCATGGGGAAATGAATGCCGGGCCCGAAATAATAGGTGGCGCTGCGGGCCTCGGGATATTCCCGATACGGGTTGAAGAAAATATGCAGCACGGTGTGGGGGCCGTCCAGCTCCAGCACATAGCTGCCAAACTCCTCCAGCGCCAACACAATCTCTCCGTCGGCACAATGGGGAACCACGTGTTTGGAAAGCGGGCGGATCGTAGCCTCGGTAAACGGCCGGCGGCTCCGGACACGGAGCGTCACCGGCTCATCCGCATAGAAGGTGACGTAGGCCGAGGATTCGCTCTGCGCAAAGGGGCGCTGTTTCCCCGGCCACGGGCGATTAAAGGGGAAGGCGGACACGCGGCATTCCCGCACCTGGCAGTCCTCTCCGTTGACGGCGACGGTGAAATTGTCATTGAGCAGCTTGAAAACCGTGTCTTCCGTATCGGAGGCATACATACCGAATTCGGTTCTGCCGAATGCGACGAACAGGCCGTCACTGACGGTTGGGATTTTCGGAAGCACCAGCATGGCGTTATCTCCTTTGCAGGTCGATATGGTGAAAAGCGGTTCGCTGTCAGAAGGTTACACGCAGCGGCGTGCCCTCGGCGGCATTGCCGGACAAGAACACCTCATAGTCCCCCGGCTCGTTGCCCCATGTGCCGTCGAAACGGGGATAGGCGAACCGTTCCCGGGGCAGAGAAAACCGCACCTCTTTTTCCTCCCCCGGCTCCAGACAGACCCGCGCAAAGGCTTTCAGCTCCCGTACCGGGCGGGTGGTCTCGGCGCAGAGCCGATGGGTATACAGCTGAACGACCTCCGTACCGGCGCAGGAGCCCGTGTTTTTCACCGTGACGGCGCAGCGCAGCTGCCCGTCCGCAAAGGTGCATTGCTCTCCGGAATAGGCAAAGGCAGTATAGGACAGGCCGTAGCCAAAGGGGAACAGCGGTGTATAAGGACAGTCCCTATACTTGGAGGTCCAGTTGGTATCGTCCGCCGGGCGGCCGGTGGGCACGTGATTATAGTAGTAGGGCAGCGAACCGGAATTGCGGGGAAAGCTCATGGTCAGCCGGCCGCCGGGATTTTCGATGCCATATAACAGATCACAGAGCGCCGGGCCTGCCTCGGTGCCCGGATGCCACGCCACCAACAGCGCATCGGAGTTTTCGACGGCATCGCCAATGGCCATGGGACGACCGGTGAACAGCAGTGTGATCACCTGTTTCCCGGCCCTGTGCAGCCATGCGAGCAGGGCGTCCTGCTCCCCGGACAGAGAGATGTTGCTTCTGGAGTTCGCTTCTCCCGACTCGCACAGCTGCTCGCCGACACAGGCGATCACCGTATCGCATCCGGCCGTGACCCGCTCCAATTCCTCCCGATTCAGCGCATACTGTCGGTCAAAGCCGGGCGCATAAACGAAATCCGCCCGGCGGCGGGTCAATTCCTCCACCAGCGTGGTCACGGTGGCGGCATCGGCGCTGATCTGTCCGGCGGTCCCCAGCATATCAAAGGAGCTGTCGGCAAAAATGCCTACGACAGCGATCCTTTGCCCCGCTTTCAGCGGCAGAGCGCCCTCGTTTTTCAGCAGCACCGCCGATTCCGCCGCTGCCCGTTTGGCTAACGCCCGGTGGGCATCGCTGAGGGCGCAGCTTTCCTCCGGCTCCTCCGCATAGGGACGGTCGAACAGCCCCACGGCGGCTTTCAGCCGCAGGATGCGCCGCACCGCCCGGTCGATGTCCTCCATCGTGACCGTCCCCGCCTCCAGCAGCTCCTCCAGATGCCGGGTATAAAACTCCGTGCCCATATCCATATCCACTCCGGCTGTCAGCGCCTTGGCGGCGGCATCCGCCGGATCCTTGGCCGTGCCGTGGGCGATGCATTCCTCGATGCCGTGGGCATCGCTGATGACCGCTCCGTCAAACTGCCATTGCTCCCGCAGCACGGTTTGCAGCAGATAGGGGTTCATGGTGCAGGGCAATCCGTTGAGATCGTTAAAAGCAGCCATGACGGTGGCGCAGCCGGCCTCCACCGCCGCCCGGAAGGGCGGCAGATACACCTCGTGCAGGCGATTGAGGCTCATATCGGTGGTGTTGTAATCCCGGCCGCCCTCGCAGGCGCCGTAGGCGGCAAAATGCTTGGCGCAGGCGGCGATACTGTCCGGGGCATCCAGTGCATCCCCCTGAAAACCCCGCACCTTTTCGGCGGCAAACACAGAGGTCAGATACGGGTCCTCACCGGCGCCCTCCGCCACCCGCCCCCAGCGGGGGTCCCGGGACACGTCCATCATGGGTGCAAAGGTCCAGCGCACATTATCCTCCGCGGCTTCCCCGGCGGCCGCCCGGGCGGTCTCCCGGAACAGCGCCGGGTCAAAGGAGCAGGCTTCTCCCAACGGAATGGGGAAAACCGTCCGGTGTCCGTGCACCACATCCATGCTGAAGATCAGCGGGATTCCCAGCCGGCTCTCCTCCACGGCGATTTTTTGCAGACGGTTGGCCTTTTTGCGGTCATTGATGCCGATAAAGGAGCCGATGCGCCCCTGTCGAATCATGTCCTCCCGTCCGTCCAGCAGGGAGTTTTCCAAAATGGCGGCGTATTCCTCCTCGGTGATTTTTCCGCTCTCCCGCATCTGCCGGGCATCCTCGGCGGAAACGGTAAAGCCGCCCACGGGGGAAGGCCCCACCTGATACAGCTGACCGATCTTTTCCTCCACGGTCATTACCTGCAACAGAGCCTCTATTTTCGCCTCACTTGGGGGATTTAAGCGCATGATTCATCCTTCTTTCGTTGATCTTACGGGTTTCCTTCCACGGCACCTGATTCATGGACAGCACCTCCAGATTCATCTGCTGGTTCTTATATTCCCGGGGTGACAGACCGGTGCAGTGCTTAAACACCCGGCTGAAATACAGCTGATCCTGGAAGCCGACCATTTCGGCGATGTCGGAGATCTTCAGATCCGAGCACATCAGCGCCTTCGCCTTGTCGATGCGCAGACTGGTCAGAAAGCGGTTGATGCTGACCCCGGTCTGCTGGCGGAACAGCCGCCGCAGCCAGCTGACGCTGATATTCAGCGAGGCGGCATAGCGTTCGGCGTCAAAAGACTCGTTGAAGTGTTTGTTGAAATACGCGATGGTGTCGCTGACCTCCTTGGACATATTGACCTTCTTCAGGCTCAGCTGGTAAACTCCCCGGGAGAAATAGTAGAGCAGCTCCTTGAATTGCAGATTGATAATCTCCACATAGTTGGGGGATTGCCGCTGCAGCTCGGAGATGATCCCGTCAAACAGGCGGGTGTAGTTTTTCGATTCCCGCACGGCATAGTGCTTTTTATCGTTCAATCCCAGATGGGTGAGCCATTCCTCCACCTCGCTGCCGGTGAAATGGAGCCAGTAGATATCCGGGTTGTCCTTCAGATAATAGGTGTAAAACTGCGGCTCATGGGGACGGTAAAACACAACGGTGTTTTCCTCACAGACAAATTCCTGCTCGCCCACCGTATAATACAGCTTGCCGCTCTTGACGAACAGGACCTGGTAATCCCGCCGTCCGTAGGGCCGGATGGTGGAAAATTCGTTCAGCTTCAGCAGCGCATGATGCCCGGCGCTGGTGACGAACAGCGATTCCGTATTGTTGGGCAAGTCTACCTCGCTGTTGGCATAAAAGGCACTGTTGATGATCAGCATGGTCGGCACCGCCTTTCGGTTTGTTTCAGGGCTTCGTCTGCGGAATGAGTTGATTATAGTAGTGCAAGCGCAATTTGTCAATATTTTTTCTGCGGCGTTCTTTTCTCCGGCGGCGCAGCCAAGACGCGATACGCGAGAAAAAATCGGTTTTATTTGCAAATATGCGCATACCATTTACTTTTCTATTATGCATTTTGCTGTATATACACCAAATCCGTGGATTAAACGAAGTCTTTACCCACAAACCAATTGTGCTATTTTGTCCATAAAAAATCGTAATTCGGGTATATCGTGTATATACATTTTTTCTTCACGCTGATACACTTTTGTATAGAATCTCAGGCGCAAAACGAAAATTTTTGTCTGTATATCTTCACAGCACATGAAGGAGGAACGATGGAATATGAGAAAAAAACTGAGTAGGCATCTGCTGAAAAGGATTCGGGGCGTTTTGCTGGCGGTGACGGTCTTCGCAACAGCCATGTTGCCGGCAGCGGCGGCTACAGCGGAGGATTTTACCAATATATTTGATGTGTATTATTCCTCCGATATGCGGACGGTGACCCCCACGTCGGAGGCACTGTCCGGTCACTGGGAACTCGACGACGACGGTACCCTGTTGGTGCGAAATACCGCCGATAGCAACTGGGCATCCTACGGACCCAATATGGCGCTGCTGTATCTCAAAAAAACCTATGAGAATTTCGAGCTGACCACCACCTTCTCCCGTCCCAAGGGGGATGGCTTGCAGACCTATTTTGGCATCGGAGCCCAAAAGGCGCAGGCGTGGAGCGAGGATACCAATTCCTATGTATTCGGGTTCCACCAATCCGGCGGGCTGATGTGGGGCAAGACCGGCGGCTGGATCACAGGCGGCGGGCAGACTCCCGCGGACAAGATCAGTGGGTATGCCACCGAGGGCGTACATACCCTGCGCCTGCGGGTGCTGGATAAGGTATACACCGCCTGGGTGGACGGCATTCAGGTGGGCACCGGTACGCTGACAAATTATTCCGCCGGGTATATCTGGTTCGGCGCGGACGATAGGACCGCCAAATGGGGCATACCGGAAATCAAAGAGCTGGTCAGCACCTCGGTGCTGTCCGCTTACCATACCGGAAATGCCAAAGCCAACGAGACCATGACGGCAACCGCCTTGACTAAGCATTGGACGGTCAAAGATGATATGGTCGAGCGTAATGACCAGGAGCTCTGCTGGGACAACAGCTACCAAAACCTGTCGGTGGTGTATCTCAATACCCGGAAATATAAGAGCTTTGAGATGACGGTGCCGTATCGGGTCTATCAGGGGAGCAACCACAACAACTCCACGCTGATCGGCTTCGGCGCAACGGAAATGGGCAGGAGCTTTTATTTTGACGACAATGCGGTGGCGTGCAACATCAGCAAATACGGCGCTATCTGCTCGGCGGATACCAGCGCCGCCTCCTATTGGTATAAAGGCAGCGGGTCGACCTTACACGATACGGTAACCGGCTGGAACGATCTGGCGGAGCACACCCTGACGGTGCGGGTGGTGGACGGCACGGTGCTGTATTCCATCGACGGACACACCGTTTTCGGTCAGACGCTCCGGAGCTACACGGAGGCGGGCTATATCTTCTTTGCCTCCAATGAGCTGACCACCCGGTTCGGCGTGCCCTCCGTGCGGGAGCTGAGCGACACCGACACCTCCGGCAACGCCGCCAGCCCCCTGTATAGGCAGAAAGCCCTGTTTGTCGGCGACAGCATTTCCTACGGCGCGGGGGACGATATATTCGGGCTGTCCTGGGGCGGGCGCATCGGCATCCGCTATGGGATGGATTGGCTGAACCGGTCGGTCAGCGGCTCCACCGTGATGGAGACCGCCGGGATCCCTCAGATCAAGAATCAGCTGCCCGACGGAGCCTTTGATTATGTGGTGCTGGAGGGCGGCATCAACGACGCGCTGAAATCCCACCCGCTGGGCGCTGTCTCCGATTCCTTTGACCCGGAGGGCTTTGATACCGCTACGTTCGGCGGCGCATTTGAGGAGCTGCTGTATACCGCACGGCAGAAATACCCCCAGGCGAAATTGGGCTATATCGTGACGATGCGCGTGCCCGCGCTGGCGGATGACACGGCACAACGCTATTATGCGCTGGCGCAGGAAATCTGCGAGAAATGGGATGTGGCCTGTCTGAATTTGTTTGGGGATGAGGAGGTCACCGGCTGGTTCGCCGACGGCGCCCATCTGCCGGATAAACTCCATCCGGATGCGGATGGGTATCAGCTGCTGACACCGAAGATTGCTGCGTGGATGGAGCAGCTGGCAGTAACGGTCCTTGGCGATTGCAACGGCGACGGCACGGTGAATGCCGACGACCAGACGCTGCTGCGGCAGGCGCTGCTGGGGCTGGAGACGGCGACCTGGCGCTACAATGCAAACCGTGACGGTCAGATCGACATTCGGGATCTGGTGTCGCAGGCACAGACACTCTAAACTCACAAGCAAGCCGGCGGATAGATTCGGTTCTATGCGCCGGCTTGCTTTTTTCGTCGTGTCTTAACCGGATGAATTCCGGGTTAAGCCCCGGCCAAAGAGCCAAGGGACGGAGTGCGGCGCGATGCGTCCGTTTCATCCTCGGAGTACGGACGAAATTTGAATATCCGCTGCAAAAGCCTCGAATGTAAAAATCGCTGTTTTAGAGGGTTTTCTTACGAAACGGTGCAAAAACCGCGAGAGAATCCGGACGTTTTCATAGGCTTTGATAAAAAACCACTTGTTCCTCATTGGAAAAGATTGGGAGGATTTGTGTCAAATCGTCTATATTCTCACCCAGTTTGTGTATAGGAATGCCCGACGGGATGTGGTACAATAACCGTAGGATGGCCGAGAGTGTATTTTTCGTATGTTTTCCCAAGTTTACGCATAAAGGAGATGGAACGGTATGAAACGATCCGAACGCACGGAATCTTTCAGAAAATGGGTCTGCTGGTTAGCGGCGGCGACGCTGCTGTTGACGGCCGTATCGGTCGGCGGCGGGTTTGCCTTTGCCGCGGGACAGACCCCGGAGCAGGCGTTCACCGCCTACTATACAGACAGTATGAAGGGAGCGGCCGACGGCACGACGCCCTTCGCCAAGGAGGATTTCTCCACCCGGTGGACGGTGAATGCCGCCGGGCGCGCCCGGCGCAACGACAACGGCTGCACCTGGGGCGAGGATGTGAACAAAACCATGGCGGTTTTGTACTATAACACCCGCTCCTACCAGAGCTTTGATATGACCGTAGAATATGCCACCACGAAGGGATATAACGATTGGGTGGCATTCTTCGGTTTCGGCGCCACCATGGGGCGCAGCTGGATGGATGCGGAGAACAAAAGCGATACCGCCTTTATCATCCACCCCGGCGGTCTGCTGCTCAACGCCAAGAATAAGGATTGGTATCCCGGAGCCGCCGTGTCCGATCAGGTGAAAAAGAGCGGCGGCACCTGGAATGCCGAGGGAATACATACGCTGCGGCTGCGGGTAAACGGAGTCAGCTTCAAGGTCTGGATCGACGGCTATGAGCTGACCAGCGGCAGCAATGCGAATTACCAGGGCGGCTACATCTATTTTGCCGCCAACGCGCTGTCGGTGCAGTTCAGCGTTCCCGAGGTCAAGGAAATCCAACCCACAGTGGAGCCGGATGCGCTCACCGCCTACTATACCGACAATGCAGCGGACAATGACGAGCTGCAGGCGGTGGAGCTGTCCGACTATTGGCAGCTGAAGGAGGACGGCTCCCGGCTGGAGCGGACGGAAAAGGATGCAGCACAGACAGCCGACGGTAACACCCATATGGCGGCACTGTTTTCCACCGCCGGTCTGTATCAGAACTTTGAGACCCGGGTGCAGGTGACGCGTCCCGCAGAGGGGCAGTCCCGGGCGCTTATCGGCTTCGGCGGCACGGATGGGAAAAACTGGCGCTTGACGGAGGGCGCTTATGCCTTTACTCTGGATGAGGACGGCGCGGTATACGATGCGGTGAGCGGCGCGCTGCTGTCCTCCCAGAGCGCCCGCCGGCTGACGGAGGCTGCCGCCGGAAGCGATCCGTGGAATCCCGCGACGGCGGAGGTCACCCTGCGGGTGGTGGAAAAGACCTATTCCATCGCCGTCAACGGGTATCGCGTGTATACCGGTTATGCGGAGAAATATCAGGAGGGTGCGCTGTTCATCGGTTCCGGCACCGCCGGAGTCTCGTTCGGCGCTCTGAGCACCAAGCAGCTCAAGAGCTTCTCCCAATTTACGCCGTATTATGCAGCCACGATGACGGGCGCACAAAAGCTGCAGCCGGCGCATTTTTCGGCGTATTGGGAGCTGAATGAGCAGGGCTATCCCGTGAGCCGCCGGCTGACCAACCAGGCGTATGCTCAGCTGGTGTATAACACCGATGTGTACCGGGATTTTGAGCTGACCGTGCAGTATTCCGCTCCGTCCGATTATGCGTCGACCGGGCTGGCGGCATTCGGCTTCGGCGGTAAGCCGGGGGATAATCTGTCGGATACCGGCGCGGTGGGGTATCTGCTCCATTCTGCCGGAGCCGTCCTGAACGCCAAAAATGAAGGCTGGATCACTGCCGGGGACAAGACCGCGTCCGCACAGGCGAAAGCGGCCGGCAAAACGTATGACGCTGCCGGGCTGCATACCCTGCAGGTGACAGTGGAGTTCCGCAAGGTGAAAGCGACCATCGACGGCTATACGGTGGCGGAGTTTACTCTCGGCGACAGCTATGTGGGCGGGAATGTATGGTTCGCCGCCCGGGCGGACGGCGTGATGCTGAAAAGCCTGTCGGTGGAAAAGCGGGGCACGCTGGATATTTCCGAGTGGAAGCCCTATCACACCAATACGGTGGTCGGTTCCCAATTCTACCCCGAAAAGGATTACAGCCGGTACTGGCAAAAGACGAACTACGACACCACCTTGACCCGCGTGACGGATAAGGATGGCGACACCGGCAGCAACGTGGCAATTTTCTATTATACCAACAACAGCTTTTTCAATGTGGATATGACGGCGCAGTATGCTACGGATGGCAGCGACCGGTATGTGACCTATTTCGGCATCGGCGCCGCCACCGGTACCACCTGGATGGATAATGCGTCGGATACGGTGTTTGGGGTCAACGGCGACGGCAAGCTGATGAATGTCAAGACCGGCGAGCTGTATGCGGCCGCCTCCGCCAAGGCGCAGGCTGAGGCGGCGGGCAAGGCCTGGGATCCCACCGGGATGCACAGTCTGACGATTCGGATGGTGGATAAGGCGTTTACGGTGAAAATCGACGGCTACACCGTCGCCACCGGTCAAAACGGCAGCTATGCGGCTGGCCGCATTTATGTGGGCGCCAGCGCCGCCGACATATCCTTCAGCAAGATCGATGCGGTGAATCTGCTGGATACGTCCATATTCACCCCCTATTACACCGACAGTATGAAGGGTGCCGCCGCCGGCACGGCGACCTATGCACAGGAGGATTTCTCCAAGCGCTGGTCCATCAATTCCAAAGGACGGGCGCAGCGGAATTTTGACGGCTGCACCTGGGGAGAAAATGTGGACTCCACCATGGCGGTGCTGTATTATAATCCGCGCACTTACCAGAGCTTTGATATGACCGTGGAATATGCCACCACCTCCGGTTACAGCGATTGGGTGACGTTCTTCGGCTTTGGCGGCGAGATCGGGAAAAGCTGGCAGACATCCGACAACAAGGGGGATACGGCGTTCATCATCCATGCGGGCGGCCTGTTCCTCAACGCCAAGAACTCGGCGTGGCTCAACAACGGAAAAGCTGCCTCGGATCAGGTCAATGCGGCGCAGGGCGCAGGCACATGGAAAGCAGCGGGCGTCCACACCCTGCATGTGAAGGTCAGCGGACAGTCCTATACCTTATGGATCGACGGGTATCAGGTCTGCACCGGCTCCAACCCCGATTATACCGGCGGCTATATCTATTTTGCCGCCAACGCCGGCAGCGTGCAGTTCGGTGCACCTACCGTCAAGGATCTGACCGATACGGCTGCCTATGAGGCATATTATACCGATCGGCTGGCCAAAGAAGATCTGCAGCCGGTGACGCTGGAGGACAAATGGTCGGTGACGGCGGACGGGCTGATGCTCTCCCGCAAGGACGGCAAGGATTCCAAGCCCAGCGACAGCACCTTCGAGGATCTGTCGGTGCTGTACTACAAGAAAGCCAAGTATAAGAACTTTGATATGACGGTGGAATACACGGCGCTTTCCAATATGGACGATTTCTCCTGTCTGGTCGGGTTCGGTGCCAGCGCCCCGGGTAAGTCCTGGCTGGCAGAGGAGGAGCAAAAGGCGTTCCTGATCCATTCCGGCGGCGGCATCCTGGATCCGAAGACCCTCAACTGGTATAACGGCAAGCCGGTGATGGATCAGATGAATGCGGCGCTGGGGGCGGGCAGCTGGAAGACCGGCGGCACCCACACCCTGCGGGTCCGCTGCGAGGACAATTATTTCACCATCTGGATGGACGGCTATCTGTTCACCGAGGCGGTCAATTCCAAGTATAAGGGCGGGTACATCTACTTCGCCTCCAATGCGGCGGGCGTGAAGTTTGGCTTGCCTATGGTGACTTCGCTGGATCAGGAAGAAGATTATTACGACCCCGATTACAAGGATGACGGCTGGCAGCCGACCGCCGAGGATGCCTATTTCGATTTCTCCCAGCGGAGAAAAGAAACGGACACCGTATATGAGTATACACCGATTCCGGTGCGTTAAAGTGCAGTAAGGAGGGCTTACAATGAAAAGAACACTGTGTCTGCTGGCAGCGGTTTTGATGCTGGTTACCGTATTTGCCGGCTGCTCAAAGAGCGATGGGGATGTGTGGGAATCCTACTTCTCCACCATTGAGGGAACCGGGGGCGATAAGGATGCCGCCACCAGCGGATCGGACTCCGATAAGGATTCCTCCGGCAAGGATACCACCTCCAAGACGAACAGCGGCAAAAAGGGGGATGCCGGTGTTCCCGCGCCCTCCGATTCCCATAAGAAGGGCGAGCTGGTGGTGGACGGCGCCGGTGAGGACAAGAACGCCAACTACAACGTCAAGGGCACCGTCACGGTGTCCATCGACACCGCCCGCGTGTGCGACTACCAGGCGCTGTTCGACAGCTTCAAGAAGGTCTATCCGAACGTGAAGCTGAAGTTTGATTATTTTGCCCATTCCGGCGCGGACGCGGCGACCGAATATCTGTCCACCCGCGCCGCCTCCGGCACCATGCCGGATGTGGTGTTCAACGACGCCGGTCCCATCCCCACCTATCTGCTGCAGGGATGGATGCATCCGCTGGACGAGTTCGTGAAGAACGATTCCGATTATCGGCAGTATGTGCCGAATAATCTGAAAAACGACTATACCTACGGCGGCAAGCTGTATGCCCTGCCCCTGCAGGCACATTTCGAGACCTTTCAGCTCAACACCGATGTGCTGGATGCGCTGAATCTGAACAGACCGGCGTTGGATTGGACGATCAAGGACTTCGAGGACTATTGCCGCAGAGCCACCACGGATAAGTATTCGGCACAGGAGGATATGGGCGCGCTCTATTCCCTGTTTGCCAATTGTTATGACGGCACCTCGTCCCTGTATGGATATAACCAGCAGGCCAAGACCTTCAGCGCCAAGGGCACCATCGACTCCATTAAGGCGCTCAAGGTGCTGCGCAGCGTTCCCGGTCTGGAGGCCAACGCCCTCAAGAGCGGCTCCGGCAGCGACTATGCCAAGAAATTCGGCACCGGCGGCTGGGCGGACGGCTGGGTGGCGTATCACAAGGGCCTGACCCTGTTCCACGGCCTGGGCACCTGGGAATACAAGAACAAGCGGGAGACCGTGACCAACTTCAACTGGATCATGTGGACCTGCCCGCAGAAGGTCAAGGGCAAAATGCCCTACCACGTGGATCACTCCTTTATGACCAGCTCCTGCAAGGATAAAGAGGCGGCGTTCCAGCTGCTGCGGTATACCACCTACAGCACCGAGGGCAACATCGCCCGCCTGTCCATGTATGACAACGCCAACAAGGGCAAGTATTCGCTGCAGGCCTCCTTCTACTATCCCACCACCACCAACCCCAAGGTCATTGAGAAATTCAAGAGCCTGCCCGGGGTCAAGGCGGAGCCGGTGGCTGCCTATCTGCAGGAGAATATCGGCAACTGCTATCGCTACGACTTTGTAAAGATTGTGCCGGACTGGAACAACGTGACCTCCGGCACCTACAACAGCCTCTATAAGGCGGCCAGCGGCGCGGACAGTCTGGTGGAGCAGACGGTCAATCAGGCGATCAGCTCCTGCAACACGAAGGTGGCCAAAGCCTGGAGCAATTTCGAGAAAAAGCTGGCGGATGTACAAAAGCAGTTTGATCAGGCCAACCGATAAAGAAAGCCGACCCGGCGCACGGCTGACAGCTGTGCGCCGGGGAGCGGAAGGAATACGTGTATGCAAATAATGAAAGAACAGTATGTGTGGCTGAGCTTCGGGCGGCAGGATCTGGAGCAGTCGGCGGCCCGGGCGCGCCGGGACGGCTCGGTGCTGCTGGGGTGCGGATATAAGATCGACGAAAAGGGGCAATACGTCACCAACACCTTTGCCCTGGCCAACAACATTGACTATCCATGGTGCGATTTTCACCCCTTTGACCCGACGAAAGCCAATCATGTTCGGGTGAATGTGGCCCACGGCACGGTGGAATGTCTGGTGAACGGCGTACAGATCACCGTCCGGCAGCTGCCGGCCAATTATGCCGGCGGGCACCTGCTGCTGGGTACCAACTCCAACGGAACCGTGCTGGAGAACATCCGGATCAACGGGAAGCCGGGCCGATTTGACGGCTGTCGTTTTTTCACGGACGTGGCCAATTCCGTCGGACCGCAGCTGCCCCTCGAGGTATTCTATAACCTGCAGGAGCGGGAGCTGGTACGCACCTTTGACGGCGCCGGCTGCTGGAACCGCAATGTGGCCATGCTCAGCTCCGTCGATACCTATACGGAGCTGTCGGTGGAATACGACGTGCGGTTTGCGTATACAGCTGCGGAGGAAAAGCGGGACTGCAAGGATCCCTTCGGGGACTACCCCATCGGCCCCCGTCCCCAGCCCCAGTGGGTAGACTGGACCTCCCCCTCGGCGGTGACGAATCTGGTCTGGCACCGCCATTCCTATGAGATCCAGTACATGGCCTACGGCGTACGCAAGTCTCTCTATCTGTCGCTGCCGTCATTGGGCGGCGTGCGTATCTCTTCCCGCAAGCCTCGCACCCGCCGGGAGGCTCCCGAGGAGCTGACAGCGGTGTTTGAGCCGGAGAGCGCTCTGGAGATGCCGGTGAGCAGCGACTACCGGTTTCGGGGCGCCGACGGCACCACGGCGGTGTTCGTGTCGGAGGGAAACCTCTGGCGCTTTGAGATCTACACCCCTCGGGGCAAACTGCTGTATGCCATCAACAAGTGGAATATCGGCATCGGCGAGGATCGGTGCGTGCAGAAACAATACAGTCTGGAACTGCCCCTGACGGGAGACGAGACGGTATGCGGCACCGGCGAGCGGTTCAATGCGGTGAACCAGCGGGGGCGGCAGGTGGCGTTCTGGAATACCGATCCCACCTATCATTGGTATCCCACGGCAGAAAATCTGGATCTGTGGAGAGGCTATAAGAACGTGCCGCTGATCCACACCGGGCGGGGCTGCTCGATCTTCTTCAACACCACCTGCAACGGCGTCATGGACATCGGAAAATCCGATCCGACCCGGCTGTATGCCCGCTTTGACGACAGCTATATCGACTGGTACATCTGGACGGGAACGGTGCAGGAAAACCTCATCAAATACACCGACCTGACCGGCAGGCAGCTGCTGCCGCCGGAATGGGCATTCCACTATCAGGCGGGCGGCTCCAACGGTTTCTGGAAATGTCCGGACGACCGCGCCCCCCGGGAAACCTATGAGACCACATTTGAGGGGCTGCTGGAGGGCTACCGCAAGCTGGGGACGATCCCGGCGGCCGTTTACGGCGAGGGTGCCGTGGGAAAAAGCATGGAATCCTACCGCCGGGCAGCGGAATACGGCACTCGGATGCTGTGCTGGAACTGCGCCGACTGCCCGCCCTATGTGCGGGAGCAGGTGGCTCCCGATGTGCCGGCGCGGGAGCTGCCGCTGGCCAGGAGCGTTTTCGATTCCGATGGCGAGCCGTTCTATTTCATAGATTTCCCCAACAAAAAGAGCGCCGAGCTGCTGGAAGCCATCCACGGAGAGCGCATCCGGGCAGGCTTATGCGGCGGTATGGTGGATTTTGCCGAGCTGATTCCCATCGACGCCCGCTTTTCCAACGGTCTGTACGGCGACCGGATGCACAACTTTTTCTCCTACTGGTACGCCAAGGCATATCATCAGCTGTATACTTCCCTGCGGGGAGATGATTTCCTCGGCTATATCCGGGGCGGCTGCGCCGGTTCACAGAAATGGCTGTGCACCTGGTGCGGCGATCAGTATGCCAGTTTCGACGGACTGCGTCAGCAGCTGGCATGCGGACTGAGCATCTCCTGCAGCGGCTTCTCCGTATGGGGCGGCGATCTGGCGGGGCTGTGCGGCACCCCCAGCCGGGAGGTGTTCCTGCGAGGGATGCAGTTCAGCACCTTCCAGCCGCTGATGCGCACCGGCGGCGATTCCACCAAGCAGCCCTGGGACTTCGGCGAGCAGGGGGTGGCAGTGTTCCTGCGGCATTTCTGGCTGCGGGAAAATCTGATCCCCCTGATCTACGGCAGCGCCGTCCTCTCCCACCGCAGCGGCATACCCATGACCATGCCCATGGCGGTGGCTTTCCCCCAGGAAACGGCGGTGCGCGGCTGCGAAACGGAGTATATGTTCTGCGGAGAGCTCCTGTTCTCCCCCGTGCTGCAGGAAAACGCCCGGACCCAAACGGTGGTTTTTCCGGCGGGCACCTGGTACGGCCTGTTTGACGATTCCGTACAAGCGGGCGGCCGGACACTGGAGATCCCGGTCACATGGGAATACTCACCGGCATACCTGCGAAGCGGCACGGCGATCCCGGTGCGGCTGGCCCCCTCTCTGCAGCTGGCGGAACCGTTTGAGGACGCGCAGGCGGTGACGGCGCTGCTGATCACACCGCCGGACGGTGACCGGCAGCACCGGCGCTATACCGGCAAGGATACGTCCTACACCGTCTCGGTGAAAAAGGCAGACGGCGGATTCACCGTCGCCGTTTCCGGCGGCGCTTTCGACCGGGCGGTGCTCTATGCCGCCGTCACGGCGGTCGAGTGCGACGGAACGCCCCTGAACCGGGCGGATTCCGTCGAGTCTCTCGCCACACAGACCGGATATGCGGTGGCGGACGGCAAAACATGGCTGCATACAAACAGCGCCTTTGGCGTGCTGACAGTCTACATAAACTGATATGGGAGGCGGACAAATGTCAACGAAAAAAACCTTACAGGTGATCCTGTTTGCGCTGCTTCTGGCGGTCACGGCGGTGACGATGCCTTTGGCGGGCGCTGCGGATGCCGGCGATTTCGGCGTGTATCCGGCCAGCCCGGCGGCGCCCACCGTTCACGCGGTGTGGTATTACATCACGGGCTACCGCGGATATGAGAAGCACGACACCTCCTTCGAGATCCGCATTACCGTCAAGGAGGAGGACATGAGTCTGTTCCTGTCCTTCCCGTCGCTGGGCGGCGTGCGCCTGGAAAATGAGGAGCCGGCGAAAAACCCGGAATCCTTTGAGAAAACCGGCATATTCGAGCCGGCATCCAATCAGCGCATCGACTATCAGGCCGTCGCGGGGCAGGGCATCGACATGACCGGCACCGACGGCACCCGGGTGCGCTTTTCCGAGATGGACGGCAGCTGGAAGCTGACGGTGTACGACGCGTCCGGCGTGCGGCTGTTCGACATCACGCCGGGACAGATCACCTTTGGCCTAAGCCAGAAAAAATGGACCAAAACACGACTGGAGCTGCCCCTCTCCAAGGAGGAAGTGGTGTACGGCACCGGCGAGCGGTTCGGTCCGGTGAACCAGAACGGCACCCGCACGGTGATGTGGAACTCCGACGCCGCCTATCATTCGGCGGAGGCGACCGGCAGCGAGCTGTGGCGAAGCTACACCAATATTCCCATTCTGCACAGCAGCCGGGGCTATACGCTGTTCTATAACTCCTTTGCCAGCGCCAATGTGGACATCGGCTACACCAACGAGAAAAAGTACACTCTGGATTTCTCCGACAGCCGCCTGGATGCGTACATATGGACCGGCTCTATGAAGGAGAATCTGGTGAAGTATACCGATCTGACCGGTAAGCCCTATGCACCCACCGCCGATTGGGCGTATACATATCAGGCGGGCGGCTCCAACGGCTATTGGAAGCTGAACGGAGAGAGCACCCCCAACGCCATCGCCCAGCTGGGCGCGCTGTATGCCTCCTATGAGGAAATGGGGACACCGGTGCACGTGGTGTACGGCGAGCACCCCACCATTTCGGCATCGGCGGCGGGCAATAATATCGTCAAATCCAACGGCTCGGTGATGCTGCGCTGGAACAACGGCGATTTCATCAGCCCCACCGCGGCGCTGAACTATCTGGGCGACATCAGCACCGATCAGCTGCCCTATGCCCGGTATTCCCGCAGCAAGAAGATCGCGGGCAGCTGGGTGGATTTCACCGATCCCTTGGGGGTGGATCTGCTCAAGCGCTGGCTCAAGCAGCACACCGATCTGGGGATCAAGGGCGGCATGTGCGATTTCGCGGAGCTGATCCCCGCAGACACCGTGTTCGGTAACGGTCTGACCGGCGATAAAATGCATAATTTCTACACCTATTTCTACGCCAAAGCGTATAACGAAGCGTACAAAGAGCTGACGAACGACGATTTCCTCTGTTATATCCGGGGCGCCTGCGCCGGGGCACAGCAGTGGTCGCCGGTATGGCTGGGCGACCAGAGCGCCGGCACCGGCGGACTGGCAATGCAGGTACGTTCGCTGATCTCTCTCAGCGCCTCCGGCTATTCCATGATCGGCGCCGATATTGGCGCTCTGGATGGACGCCCCTCCGACACCCTGTACAGACGGTGGCTGCAGTTCGCTGCCTTTATGCCGATCATGCGCTCCGGCGGCAATGTGTCAAAGAACCCCACCGAATACGACGTCCAGACGCAGGCGGCGTACAAAAACGCCTACTGGCTGCGGGAGAGCATCGCCGACAAGGTGCATTCCTCGGCAATCAAAGCCAACATCACCGGTATCCCCATGACCCAGGGCATGGCGGTGGCCTTTGACGGTCAGCTGGATCTCTATGGGCTGGAGGATCAATACCTGTTCTGCGACGATTTCCTGGTAAAGGTGACGGACGACGACCGCCTGACCGACACGCTGTCCCTCCCCGCCGGCAGCTGGTACAACCTGCTGGACGGCAAAAAGTACAGCGGCGGCAAAAAGGTCACCGTGGAGACCCCCTACAACTATTCTCCGGTGATGCTGCGCGCCGGGGCGGCGGTGCCGGTGACGGTGGATTACAGCCTCACGCTGAACCGTTCCGACAAGGATGCGAGCAAGACCCGGGCGCTGCTGGTAACCCCCGCGGACCGAAAGCGCACCAGCGTGTATCACGCGGATGCGAACAGCACCACGGTGTATACCAGCGAGCCGACGGATCAGAGCACCTTCCGGGTGTCCTATGACAAGGGCAATCAGGCGGAGAACCTGCTGGCTTACGGTGTGGCGGCGTACGGCGTGCTGGCGGACGGCAAGACGCTGCCCCGGCTGACCGCGCTGCCCACGGATAAAGCCACGGTGGGCTATTACGTGGAGAGCGACAATGTCACCAAGATCTATCTCGGCACGGCAGACTGGAAAAACGTGGACATTATGCTGGGCGATTTCGGCACCATTGATCAGCTGGATCACTTTACCGATCCGGAGGCGGCAGTGCTGCTGAATGGGGATACCGCCACTTTCTATAATGTGGAGGGACCCCTGACGGCGGTGCTGAAGGAAACCGCGACGATCTCCTCCGTGACGCTCAAATGGATTTCTGCGTATGCAGACCGCTATACCATCGCCGTGTCCGAGGACGATCAGACCTGGACGGATGTGAAGACCGTCGAGGGAGCCACAGGCGGCGTGGAGACGGTCTCCTTCCCGCCGGTGCGCGCCCGGTATGTGCGGCTGACGGTGCAATCCGTGGCAATCGGCGCCCAGGCGACACTCTATCAGATGCAGATCAACAAAAGTCTGGTCGGGGTGGACTCCAAGCCGGGCGATACCTATAAGCCGGTGACCGACTCCGACAACAACACAAGCTATGTGGATAACGACACCGATACGGACGGCGATTCCACGGTCGAGCCGGATGAGGACGACGAGATCCAGGTCATCAAAAAGCGTCGGCTGGTCAAGCGGGGCGAGAACCGGATCCTCGGGATACGTCCGGTGGTGTTCTTCCTGGTGCTGGGCGCTGTGGCGCTGCTGCTGGCGGCAGGGATCGTGATCCTGATCCTGTGTCTGCGCCGGAAGAAAAAGACGGCTTCCAACATACAATAAGCGATCGAACAGAAAGGGAGTTCCTATGATGAATCGAAAGAGGGTCGTTGCCCTGCTGCTGGTTCTGAGCATATTGCTGACCCCTGTGGGGGTAACGGCAACCGCACAGACCGGTGAGCCGGAGAGCTCCCGAAACGATACGGCTGCGGCGGCAGAACACTGGCTTGCCCCCTCCTTGGAGGGGGCAATGCCGGTGTCGGGAGAGCCGTTGCCGCTGACTCTGAACGCCGGTGAGACCGGTGTATTCACCGCCGCGGTGGAGCAGAGCGGCCGCTATCGGTGGCTGCTGGAATACCGGGCGATACACACGGCGGTGGCCATGGACAACACCGTGCAGCTGCAGGTGAACGATACGGAATACCACACAACGCTGCCGACCCTGTGGTGCGATGCCCAGCGGGGGCTGACAGATCGCAGCGGCAACGATATCCTGCCGGAGCAGGCGGTGACACAGGAGCTCTGCCGCGGCTTTCTGCTGGACAATTCCGGCATCAACAAGGCGGAGCTGACCGTCCAGCTGCCGGCAGGCGCGGTGCGCTTTACCCTGAGCGTGCAGGTGCAGGATGTGGAGATTCAACGGATCTGGCTGGTGCCGGAATCACCGCTGCCCGCCTATCGGGAGACGGTGTCCGGACAGACGGTGTCCGCCGGAACAGACAGCGTCTGCATCGAGGCGGAGCAGTATGCGCTGAAATCGGATTCCTACATCCGGGCGGCGAACGTGCAAAAGAACACCGTAACCCCCTATGACACCTATAAAAAGCGGCTGAATGTACTGTCCGGCGACGCCTGGAATACCGCCGGGCAGAAGGTGCTGTGGGAATTCCCCATTGAAAACGCCGGCTGGTATCGGTTCGGTGCCGCCTATCAGCAGCCCTCCAACACCAATCTGCCGGTGTATCGCCGCATCGAGGTGGACGGCAAGGTGCCCTTTGCGGAATGGGAGGCTTACTGCTTTGCCGGCACCGGCAGCAACCGGTTCAAGACCGCCCCGTGGCAGGCGGACGGCGACGACGCCTGGGTGTATCTGGACAAGGGCACACACACGGTGGCGCTGACCGTATCGGTGGGCTCGCTGGAGCAGGCGTACAGCGATATACTGGCGCTCATCGGCGAGATCAACACCCTCGGCAGCCAGCTGCTCAAGCTGACCGCCGGGGAATCGGACGCCAACCGCACCTGGGATATGGATGCCTATATGCCTCAGGCACAGAGCACCATCTACGGCTTTGCCGACCGGATGGACGCCATCTATGCCCGACTGGCGGAGACGACCGCGGGCGAGCCGGTGTTCGCCGATGATCTGAAATACGCTGCCGAGCTGGCACGCAAGCTGGCGGATGATAAAAAAACCATCCCCAACAACACCGAGATGCTGTGCCGGGGGGACAATTCCGCCACCACCTATCTGATCCAGGTCATCAACAACATCACGGCGCAGTCGGTGTCGCTGGATAAGCTGTATGTATACGGCGAGACCCAGCCGCAAACGGCAAAAACCGGCTTTTTCCGTTCGGTGTGGGAGTCGCTGAAACGGTTTTTCTACTCCTTCACCCCGGCGGCGATCGCGGCCGATTACGGTGTGACGGAGAGCGCCGAGGATCAGCTGACGGTATGGGTGGGACAGACCCCCATGTGCGTCAACATTTTACAGCAGATGGTGGATGCCACCTATAATAAAGAGCACGGCACCGACATTCAGCTGGTGGTGATGCCCAGCGAGCAGAAGCTGATTCTGGCCAATGCGGTGGGCAACAATCCGGATCTGGTCATCTCCTCCGTGGCGCCCTACAAATACGCCATCCGGGGGGCGGCGAAAAATCTGCTGGAATACGACGATTTCCTGGATTTCTACACACAGGAATACAGTCTCGAATCGCTGGTCCCCATGTATTATAACGGCGGCGTATACGGGGTCAACGAGACCCGGAGCTTCTCGGTGCTGTTTTACCGCAAGGATACGCTGGCGACGCTGGGGCTGGCGGTGCCGGAGACCTGGGACGATGTGCGGGCGATGATGCCCACGCTCCTGCGCAATTCCATGAATTTCAGCCTGCCCACCTCCGGCGGCGGCGCCTATTCCATCGGCGCGGTGGCTCCTTTCGTGCTGCAGGACAACGGGCAGATCTATGCGGACGACGGGCTGTCGGTGGCCATCGACAGCGAAAACACCCTGTCCGCCCTGCAGGAGATCACGGATTTCTATAAAATCTACGGGGTGCAGCAATCCGTCGCCAGCTTCTTCAACAGCTTCCGGTATAACCAGATCCCCATCGGCATTGCCGGATACGATTTTTATTTGCAGCTGTCTATGGCGGCCCCGGAGCTGAAGGGGCTGTGGGATATTGCGCTGGTGCCCGGCACCCGGCAGGAGGATGGCAGCATCCGGAGGGATTACGGCTGCAACGGCTCCTCCTCCATGATCTTCGCCAATTCCGACAAGCAGGCCGAGGCGTGGGACTTTCTCAAGTGGTGGCTGTCCTCCGAGACCCAGACCGAGTATTCCCGCCGCCGTCAGGTGGGCTACGGCGCCAACTATATGTGGAATTCCGCCAACCGGACGGCCTTTGAGTCCCTGCCCTTCTCCGCCGAGCACAAGACGGTGATCCGGGAGCAATTCCGGCAGCAGCAGGAGGTGGTGGAGCATCCCGCCAGCTACATCGTGGCGCGCGAGATCGGTAACGTATGGAACAAGGTGGTCATCTCCAACGGCTCGCTGGTGGACAGCGTCAATTCCGCCACCATTCTGTGCAACCGGGAGTTTAAGCGCAAGCTGCAGGAATTCGGATTCGTGGACGAGAACGGCGCCATTCTCAAGGAATACTCCACCCACGCGCTGGAGGAACTGAGACGGCTGAAAGGAGGAGAATCGTGAAAATACGCGCATTTCTGGACAGACATTCGGTACTGGTTTTCCTGCTGCCGTATTTGGTGCTGTTCTGCCTTTTCATTGTGATCCCCTCCATCGCCTCGGTGGTGCTGTCCTTCACGGACTTTAACACCATTGAGCTGCCCCATTTCGTGGGGTTGAAGAACTATGTTACTCTGCTGACCAACGATACGATTTTCACCCGCAATGTGCTGCCCAACACCCTTATTTATGCGTTGTTTGTAGGGGTGGGCGGCTATATACTGTCCTTCTTCATGGCGTGGTCGCTGTCCCAGCTGACCAAAACGCCCCGGACCATCCTGACGGTAATTCTCTATTCTCCCTCGATGACCGGCGGCGTGCTGCTGTCCACGGTATGGGGCGTCATGTTCAATGGAGAAAAGACCGGATGGCTCAACTATCTGCTGTTAAAGCTACAGGTGATCGACGAGCCCATCGTATGGCTGCAATCGGAAAAGTACCTCATGCCCATTATGATCCTCGTGGCGCTTTGGGGCTGCATGGGGGTGGGCTTTCTGTCCATCCTGTCGGGACTGCTCAATATCAATTCGGAAATCTACGAGGCGGGCTACATCGACGGCATCAAGAACCGATTTCAGGAGATCGTGTATATTACGATCCCCTCCATCAAGCCGCAGATGCTGTTCGGCGCCATCATGGCCATCGTGGGTACCTTCAACAGCGCCGGCACAGGCGTGGCGCTCACCGGCACGAATCCCACGCCCAACTATGCCGGTCAGCTGATCGTCAATCACATCGACGATTACGGCTTTATCCGCCATGAGATGGGCTATGCTGCCGCCGTTTCGGTGGTGGTGCTGCTGGGGGTTTTTCTGCTGACGAAAGCAGTCGGAAAGCTCTTCGTTTCGGACGATTGACCGGGGAGGACAACAAGTTGAAAAAGCAAATCAATAACCGGCGGGCGCTGCCGAACGGGGTCAATCCCCAGCATTTCCACAGAAGTCAGCTGAAGATCTACGCCTATATCATCCCCATCGCGGCGGTCATGGCGCTGCCGATCCTCTATATATTCATCAATGCGTTCAAGCCCATCAGCGAGCTGATGGCGTATCCGCCCCGGTTCTATGTGAAAAGCCCCACGCTGGAGAATTTCAAGAGCCTGTTCAATCTGTCCTCCGGCACGGCGATCCCCATGAGCCGCTATCTGTTCAACAGCGTGATCGTGACGGCGGCGACGGTGTTTGCCAACATTTACATCTCCGTGACGGCAGGGTACGTGCTGTCCAAGAAGCAATTCCGGACAAAGAATTTCATCCTCACCGCCAACACCATCGCCCTGTCCTTTATCACCGTGGCGGTGGCGATCCCCCGGTATTTCATCATTTACTATACCGGGCTGCAGAACAACTTCCTGAGCAACATCATTCCGCTGATTGTCACGCCAACCTGCATTTTCCTGACCAAGCAATTCATCGACCAGCTGCCCAATGCGCTCATCGAGGCGGCGATCATCGACGGAGCGTCGGATTATCAGATTCTCCGCAAGATCGTGGTGCCGCTGGTAACGCCCACATTGGCGACGGTGGCGATGCTCAGCTTCCAGTCGGCCTGGAACGCCACGGAGGCATCCACGCTGTTCCTGGATAACGAATCGCTGAAAACCTTTGCCTACTACATGGGGATCCTTCCCAGCAATGTGGGCAATGCGGTGGCGGGTATGGGCATATCCGCCGCCGGCACACTGATCATGTTCCTGCCGAATCTGATCCTGTTCATCATCCTCCAATCCCGGGTGATGAATACGATGGCACATTCCGGCATCAAATAACGGGCAAAGGAAATGACTATGAGAAAGCTGAGAACACCGGCGATATTGGCGGCAGTCCTGCTGCTGTGCGGGCTGCTGGCCGCCCCGGCATCGGCGGCGCGGAGCACCGCCTATACCTACACCATTTCGGTGGATGGGGAATACATCCGCACCCAGGACGCCTACATCCCCAGCCGCATCTATCTGAACGAATGCGGCCTGTCCGGACCCCAGGATGTGTTCGTGCAGGGGGAGCGGCTGTATGTGGCGGACACCGGCAACGCCCGCATCGTCCTGTACGATACCGCAACCGACACCTATGAGGAGCTGAAATACCCGGAATTCGTCAAGCCCATGGGGGTGTTCGTGGACGGGGACGGGGAGCTGTATGTGGCGGATGCAGAAGCGCAGGCCGTGTTCGTATTCCGGGCGGACGGAACCCTCCGGCAGAAGATCGGCCGGCCGGACAGCGTGCTGTTCGGCACACAGAGTGCCTTCAATCCCAAAAACGTGGCGGTGTCCTCCCAGAAGAATATCTTCGTGGTGGGACTGGGCACCTATGAGGGCATCATGCAGTTTGATGCGGCGGGGGAATTTCAGGGCTATTTTGCCGCCAACAAGCGCAGCCTGACGGCGTTTGAGCGTCTGCAGCAGCTGGTGCTGAACGAGGAGCAGATCAACAGCCTGTCCGATAAGATCCCTAACGCTATCTATAACATGGATATGAACGACACCGATCTGCTGTACAGCGTCACCCAAAGCGGCTCCGGCAGCTCCGCCAACGTGGCGACGGTGGAAAAAACCGAAAACAGTCTCAAGCTGCACAATATGGCGGGCACCAACATCCTGTCGGTGAGCCGCTTTATGGATGACGAATGGAACTTTGTGGATGTGGCGGCCGGACAGAATAACCTCTGCGTGGCCGTCACCCAGACCGGACTGATCTACGAATACGACGGAGACGGCAATCTGCTGTTTTCCTTCGGCGGCCGGTCGGTGGGCAACGACAGCTACGGGCTGATCACCGTGGCATCGGCGATCGACATGAGCGACGAGGGCATCCTCTATGTGCTGGACTCGGAGCGGGGCATTCTGCAGACCTTCACCCCCACCGACTTCACCACCCTGACCCACAAGGCACTGTATCTGATGAACAGCGGAGAATACGCCGAGGCGGAGCAGATGTGGCAGGAGATCCTCAAGCG
>CAKUAQ010000004.1 GCA_934636435.1 uncultured Eubacteriales bacterium | reverse complement strand
CGCTACTGTGGCTCAGCTGGTAGAGCAGCTCACTCGTAATGAGCAGGTCGTCCGTTCGAATCGGATCAGTAGCTCCAGGAATAGGAATCGGCAAGCATCAAAAGATGCTTGCCGATTCTTAGTTTTCATACCTTTTCCCCAATGCAAAGGAGAGCCGGAGGCCGCCGAACCGGCGGTGCATCCCCTGCACAGCAAAGAAAGGAGCCGTTCCCCCGCGGGGAACGGCTCCTTGTGTTCTTATCCGGTGCACAGCGGCATACCGGGACGGCGGTGCGCCGGGAGGATGGCCGCCGCGTCAAAGGGCGGCTTTATGCGTTGGGATTTACATACAAGACCTTACAGGCACTGATCCGGTGTTGGTACACATCGTCGATGAGCCCGGGCAGGCCGTCCAGATCGGTGGTATGAGAGATCAGGTCGGCGCAGCGGAAGATTCCCCGATCCAGCATATCCACGGTATACCGCCACTCGTTGACCGGCAGATTGCCGAAATTGGAATTCCAGATGCCGTTAATCGTCAGTTCCTTCCGGAGGATCCGGCTGTGCTGCGCCTTGCCGATGACGGTATCCCCGGCGGGATTGCCCACCAGCACCACCGTGGCGAAAGGGCGCACGCAGTCGATGGCGTTATTCAGCGCGGAGCCGAAGCCCGTACCCTCGAAAGCCACATCCGCCAGCTTACCGTCAAAGGCAGCGCGCACCTGCGGCTCCAGTTCTCCGCCCCGGGAATTCACCGCTGCGAAGCCGTGAGCCTGCGCAAAGGCCACCTTTTCATCCAGCACATCCACCAGCAGGACGTGCCCCGCCCCGGCGATCTGCGCCCAGCGGGCGGCCATGATGCCGATGGGACCGGCGCCGAATATCAGCACATTGGCACCGGCATAGAGATTGCTCCGGCGGAGCATGGCGTGCTGGGCCACGCAGGCCGGCTCGGTCATGGCCAGCTCCTCAAAGCCGGTCTCCGGATTATCGGAAACCACCAGATGCCAGGCGCCGGGCAGCAGGCAATACTCCGCGAATCCTCCGTCCCGGCGGGAGCCGAGATAGTCATAATCCTCGCACAGGGCGTAGTGCCCGCTGAGGCAGGGGTCGCATTTCCGGCAGGGGATCAGCGGAAAGACCGCGCCCCGCTTGCCGACGAGGGCAGGGTCCGCCCGTTCGCCCACGGCCACCACCGTGCCGGAAAATTCATGTCCCAGGGTCAGGGGGTATTTCTGCCTGCTGGTGCCGGTGGTGTAGATGCGGGGCAGGTCGGAGCCACAGACGCCGCAGGCGCCGACCCGCAGCAGCAGCTCTTCTCCGTGGGGCACCGGCACGGACAACTCCTCCACGGAGAATTCGCCGATCCGATGCATTCTGGCCGCTTTCATTGTCTGTTCCATGCTCGTATTCCTCCCGGCTTATCGCACAGTCGCCCGCAGTCTTTCGATATTTTCGATCAGGGGAGCGCCCGGTGCAAAAACGCTGGAGGTGCCGCCCACAAACAAATCCGCGCCGGCGCGGCGCATAGCGGCGGCATGATCAAAGCTCACGTTGCCGTCCACCTCAATACACACATCCTGCCGCCCCCGGGCATCCAAATAGGCGCGGGCAGCTTGAATCTTTTCCGGCATACAGGGGACCATTTTCTGCCCGGCGAAGCCGGGGTTCACGGTCATCAGCAGCACGCCGTCGATATCGTCCAGCACATAGTCCAGCACCTGGAGAGGGGTGGCGGGATTCAGCGCCAGCATGGGGTGAGCCCCCGCATCCCGGATGGCGGCCAGCGTGCGCTGGATATGGGGGGTACTCTCCCAGTGGACGCTGACAAGCTCGCCCTCCCGGATGTCGAACCAGCCGAGTTTATTATCCGGCCGGTTGATCATCAGATGCAGATCCAGCGGAATGGAGGTGTGGCCGCGGAGATGGCGGCAAAAATCGGTGCCCAGCGTAAAATTGGACACAAACTCGCCGTCCATAATGTCCACATGGAGATACTCGACCCCCGCCGCCTCAAAGCAGCGCAGGGTATCGGTCATTTGGGCAAAATCCACACACATCATGGAGGGAGCCAGCCGACTGGTTTTCATTGCATCCACCTTCCCGAAACGGTTTGCCTATGTTATAGCACCCGCCTTGCCGGGCGTCAAGGCAATCCGGAAGGTTGAAAATCAAACTGGAAAACGAAAAAGTGAAACAGCCGAAAAGCGCCAAAAACGAGCACAAATGAGCACGCGTCAATAGAGCAGCCGGTCACCCAGCAGCTGCTCATACAGCCGGTTTTCCGGCCGCCGGTCGGTGATCACATAGTCCAGCTCCTCCAGAGAAAACAGGTCGAAGAAGAAGCGCTGATCGAATTTTGTGCTGTCACAGAGAAGAATGTGCTGCCGGGATTTCCGGAAAAAGGCGCGCTTGACGGCTACATTGTCGTCATTCAGCTCCATGGAGCCCTGCTCGGCGGAAAAGCCGGCACAGGAGAAAAAGAACACGTCGGCATTCATCCCCTCGATGGCGCGCAGAGCCATGTGGCCGGTCAGCTCATCCCAGGGGGAGCGGAGATACCCGCCGCAGGAAATGATGGAGACCTTGTCGGTGCTGCTCATATCCGACAGGATCGCCACGCCGTTGGTGGCGATCTTCACATCCGGATAGTCCGCCAGCCGCCGCGCCAGAATGGCCGAGGTGGAGCTGGAATCGAAGAAATAGGAGCTGGACGGCTTCAGAAATCGGCCGGCCAGCTCGGCGATTCGCTGCTTTTCCGCCAGCTGCTGGGTGCGCCGGAGCCGGGCGGGGGTATCGAAGGTGCTGCCGGCGGTGAGCACGGCCCCGCCGTGGATACGCTTCAGAAAGCCCTGTGTCTCCAATTCGCTCAGATCCCGCCGGATGGTGCTGGGGCTGGCATAGAGCTTCTCGGACAGCTCCTGCACCGAGACGGTGTTCCGTTCCTCCAGACAGGATAAGATCATCCTCTGCCGCTCGCTGTTAAACATTCCGGCCCCTCCTTTTGCGCATTTGTGCGTGTTTTCCGGACCACTGTACCATACTTTCCCGTCCGTGTCAATGGGTGCAGAGCACCGCCGGAAGAGAGCGCCGGGACGGTTCGGCGAGAGCAATAGAAGCGTCGATGCGGGCTTCCGCCGTTCAGATGCACCGCCCGATCATCGGCGCGTCGGTTCGGCACGACACCCGGATGCGTCGATGCACAGGGCACGTCTTTCGGGACGCGCCGCCCATTCGTCGGAGCCCCGGCCTTTTGCCAGCCTCCCTCCCCGGATGTCAGAGCACCCCCGGATGCCGACGGCATCCGGGGGTGCTCTATGCGTTTCGGATGGCAGACCGGCGGCGACACCGCCGACGCGGGGCAACGATACGTCCGGCCGGTCCCCGCCGCACCGTACGCGGAGAGGAGAGGGGCGAGCGGCGGCAGACCCCGGCGTTTCTCCGGAGTCATCCGGCTCACTTATACCGGCCGTAGGCGCTGGTCCCATGACGGGCGGCCTGCACCTCCCGCCGCACGGCGGCAAAGGCCGCCCCCTCTCCCTGCTCCGCCAGCAGCCGCAGCCAACCCTCCAGCAGAGCGGCGGTGTCGGGATGGATGGAGCGGCGGGGCTTGCCCCGCAGATAATATTCCAGCGGGTGGGACGGCTCATAGGCCGCCCCCTGATAAATACGGCTGGCGGCCACCCGGTCGCAGAACATCTCCGCCACATACCGCACCGGCATCTTCACCGGCTCCACCGTGCGGGTCCGGGGATCATAGTCGCTCCAATATTCAAAATGGTGCTTGTTGCGCCCCTTATGATGCATCCACGCCAGAGAATATCCCTGCGCCGCCCGCTCCCCGTCATTGGGGCTGTGGTCGCCGTAGTAGTATTTCGCCCCCACCCAGAATTCCGCCGGGCTGTATTTGGACAGATCATGCTTCAGCCCGCCGAGGCCGATGCCGGCCCGAAAGCAGTGGCGGATCACCTGGTGCCGGTGGCGGGTGATGGTACGGAAATGGCGAATGGGATGCATGGCGGACAAGTCTCCTTCGGTTGCAAAATGGTGAAAGCTGTGCTACAATACGGATATCAGCGGGGCGGCTCGGTATCGTCCGCCACCGCGGCCACGCTCCGGCTGTGGGGTGTCTGCTGAAACAGCGCGGCCAGCTCCGGCGTGGCGGCCATGGACACATAGTCGTCCTCGGACACCACCAGATGATCCATCAGCCGGATGTGCAGCGGCGCCAGAATCTCGATGGCCCGCATGGTAGTGGCCACATCCGCCCGGGAAAAGCAGGCATGGCCGTTGGGGTGATTATGGGCCAGCACGATCTGGGTCGCATTATCCTGGAGGGCCTGCTGCACCAGATCGCGAAAGCTGAACCGGGTGGAATTGACGCTGCCGGTGAACACGCGGGTGGTGTTCAGCACCCGACAGCGGTTGTCCATGGACACCAGCACCACCGACTCCGTTTTTTCGCCGATGAACCAGGGCAGCACACAGTTGCCGTAATCCTCGGTGGTATACAGCAGCCGTCCCACCGCATATTGCTCCCGGGCATAGCGCCGCGCCATCTCTCCGCACAGCACGATAAGGGTGGCCACATGGGGCGTCACACCGTCCACCCGGATGAGATCGGCGTATTCCGCCTCCATCACCCCTACCAGCGAGCCAAACCGCTCCACCAGCCGGTGTCCCAGCTCATTGGTGTCCCGGTAGGGCAGGGCGTAATACAGCAGTATCTCAAATACCTCGTGGCTGCCGAAGCCGCTCAGCCCATCCCGCAGCAGTCGCTCCTTCATGCGCTGCCGATGGCCCGCATGGGCGTTTTTCTCCTCCGCCACGGCCGTCCACCTCACTTCTCACGCAAAATGCCCCTTGACGGACAGGGGGCGCATAGACCGGTCCGCGGGATCCCTCGACGTTTCCCCCTGCCGGCGTCGCAAAAATCAAGCACGCACAAATCTCCGTCACCGACAGCCGCTGCACCGTGTCACCGCAGCGGCAACACGGCCCGCAGGGCGCGCCCGGCGTATGACCACGGGCCCGAATCGGGCGTATGTACGCCCGGCAGAGCCGCGTGTTCCCTCGCCCGGTCGATGACGACCGTAAAAATTATAGCACGGTTTCCCGGGATTGTAAAGCGCAATTCCGGTGCAGCATCGGGAGGTAGATATCCATGAAAACCACCGTCACCATCACCGAAAACGACGCCGGGCAGCGGCTGGACAGGTTTCTGACCAAGACCTACCGTCAGCTGCCCATGCCCCTGCTCTATAAAGCCATCCGCAAAAAGGATGTGCGCCGCAACGGCAAGCGCTGCGCCGCCGCCGACCGGCTGGAGGAGGGGGATGTGCTGAGCCTGTTCCTGCCGCAGGACGCGCTGGAAACGGCGCCGCCGGTCTACGAATTCATGCAGGCATCCCGGCAGCTGGACATCGTCTATGAGGACGAAAATCTGCTGCTGCTCAACAAAAAAGCCGGGCTGCTGGTGCATCCCGACGAGCATGAATTCGGCGACACCCTCATCTTCCGGGTGCAGCGGTATCTGTATGAAAAGGGTGCCTACGATCCGGCGCAGGAGCAGAGCTTTGCCCCGGCGCTGGTGAATCGCATCGACCGGAACACCTGCGGCATCGTCATCGCCGCCAAAACCGCGGCGGCGCTGCGCATCCTCAATGAAAAGCTGAAAAACCGGGAGATTGAAAAATACTACCTGTGCATCGTCCACGGCTCCATGCCCAAGCCCGCCGACACGCTGGAGGGCTATCTGGATAAGGACGCCGCCCGCAACAAGGTGTTCATCTCCGACACCCCCCACCCGGGCGCCCGCACCATCCGCACCCGCTACCAGGTGCTGGAGGAGCGGGACGGTCTGTCGCTGCTGGAGATTCACCTGCTCACCGGCCGCACCCACCAGATCCGGGCGCATCTGGCCAGCATCGGGCATCCTCTGCTGGGGGACGGTAAATACGGCTCCAACGCGCTGAATAAGGGCACCGGCTTCGATAAGCAGGCGCTGTGCTCCTACCGGCTGCGGTTCGCCTTCACCACCCCCGCCGGGGAGCTGGACTACCTCAACGGGAAGGAATTTACCCTGGAGGATGTGTGGTTCGCGGACCGGTTCCGGCAGGGCACGATCCGGCGGGGTTAAGGCTCCGCCGTCGGCTGCGCCTTGCGGTGGCGCAGATAATCCTCTAAGATGATGGTGGCGGCGACGGTATCCACCACCTGCTTGCGGCGCTTGCCCCGCACATCGGTGGCGTTGAGATACCCGATGGCGGAGACGGTGGTCATCCGCTCGTCCCATAATTCCACCGGCAGCCCGGTCAGCTCCTTCAGCCGCCCCGCCAGCCGCTCGGCACGGCGGGCGCTCTCCCCACGGCTGCCGTCCATATTGCGGGGATGCCCCACCACCAGCTGCGCCGCGCCCTGCTCCGCCGCCGCCGCGGCGATGCGGGTCAGCAGCCGCTCCTCATTATGCTCCGCCACCGTCCCCACGGGGCTGGCCAGCCGCTCCTGCTCATCGCAGATCGCCAGCCCGGTGCGGGCCTTGCCCAGATCCACGGCTAAAATTTTCATATACACAGCCCCTTGTATCGGTGCAGCGACCCGTCGGGTCGCTGCTTTTTTGTGCGGCACACCGGCGCCGCAGCCGCTTTTCAGTTACTATACCATCAATCCCGCCGTTTTTCAAGCCGTATGATGAAACCTGTTGCAATCGAAAAGGCGGTATGGTATACTGATACTGTAATCGGGGACGGCACCCATCACCAAAAACAGCATTACACCGATAACGGCAAGGGGAGGATACCCATCGAAAAAAACATAGCGGTTGTCGATGCACAGGGAAATGCATACGAGGCGACCTACCCCAAACGGGCGAAAGGTCTTGTGAAAAAAGGCAGGGCACGCTGGATAGACGAACACACGCTGTGCCTGGTGTGCCCGCCAACAACAGAATTGGAGGGCAATAGCATGCCGGATAATAACAAGAAAACCGATACCCTGCATACCAGCGCACCGGACAGCGCCGCAGCGGCGGAAACAGCAGCGGATGACCGGGTCAAGGCGGCCGCAGAGCCGCAAATCCCGGAAAAGCTCACGATGGATTACCTGCTAAGCAAGCTGGAGGAGATCACGACAGGGCAGGCGTTTCTCACAGACGCCATTGCCGAGCTGGGAAAAATAAAATCGGGCGGACCGGGCGATGTGGGAACGCAGGAGCAGGCAAAAGCCGTAGGCGTGATCATTCAGGCGCGGGAGGAAACCAATCAGCGCCTGATTGCACTGTACGAAAAAATGTACGACGACCTGACGGCAAAGCAAACCTCCCTAAAGGAGAGGGCGCTGAGAGCCGCGGAAAAAGCCGCGGACGATACCGGAAAGCTGGCAGGGCTTTCCGACATATTGGATACAATCCGCCACATAGACTAACCGGAGGTCCTTGCCGCAGAAACTGTCTGCGGCAAGGACTTTTTCCGTTTCCGGTGCGATACAGACACGGTCTATCCCCCACGAAAGTGCAATCACACTCCGATATGCAATTTGCCGGATAGATTTTGTCAGTTTTTCGGTTTTTTCTTTGGAAAACGAAAAAATCCTTCGTCAAATTGCATTTTTTATAATTTGTTCTTGCAAACCGCAAGGACATCTGCTATACTGGTATCTGTTGGGCAGCAAGGCTGCCCGGTACGCACTGTACGGTGGATAAATTTTAGGAACGGAGTGAGTCAGACATGTCGTATACAGAGCGCGTTTTGGAGGAATTAAAAGGGCGGTATGCCGAGCAGAAGGAATTTTTGCAGGCTGCCACCGAGGTGCTGGAGTCTCTGCAGCCGGTCATCGACGCCCATCCGGAGTATGAGGCGGCGGGTCTGCTGGAGCGGCTGGTGGAGCCGGAGCGGGCGATTTTGTTCCGCGTCCCCTGGGTGGATGACGCCGGCAAGACCCATGTGAACCGTGCCTATCGGGTGCAGTTCAATTCGGCTATTGGTCCCTATAAGGGCGGTCTGCGGCTGCATCCCTCCGTCAATCTGGGGATCATTAAATTCCTGGGCTTTGAGCAGATCTTCAAGAACTCCCTGACCGGCCTGCCCATCGGCGGCGGCAAGGGCGGCTCCGATTTCGATCCCAAGGGCAAATCCGACCGGGAAATTATGGCATTCTGCCAGAGCTTTATGACCGAGCTGTTCCGCCACATCGGGGCGGACACCGACGTGCCCGCCGGCGACATCGGCGTGGGCGGCCGGGAGATCGGCTATCTGTTCGGTCAGTATAAGCGGCTGAAAAACTGCTATGAGGGCGTGCTGACCGGCAAGGGGCTCACCTATGGCGGCTCGCTGGCGCGGACCCAGGCCACCGGCTACGGTCTGGTCTACTTCGTGGATGAAATGCTGAAGGTCAAGGGCGACAGCTTTGCGGGCAAGACCGTGGTGGTCTCCGGCGCGGGCAACGTGGCCATCTATGCCGTGGAGAAGGCGCAGCAGCTGGGCGCGAAAGTGGTCACCGTCAGCGATTCCACCGGCTGGGTATACGATCCCGAGGGCATCGACGTGGCGGCGCTCAAGGAGATCAAGGAGGTCAAGCGGGCGCGCCTGACCGAATATAAGGCCTACCGTCCCCACGCGGAATACCACGAGGGCCGGGGCGTGTGGACGATCCCCTGCGATGTGGCGCTGCCCTGCGCTACTCAGAACGAGCTGCTGCTGGAGGATGCCGAAACGCTGGTGAAGAACGGCGTGCAATATGTGGCGGAGGGTGCCAATATGCCCACCACCCTGGAGGCAACCCAGTATCTGCAGAGCCATGGGGTGGCATTTGCTCCCGGCAAGGCAGCCAACGCCGGCGGTGTCGCCACCTCCGCACTGGAGATGAGCCAGAATTCCATGCGGCTGAGCTGGACCTTTGAGGAAGTGGATGCCAAGCTGCACGACATCATGGTGGGCATCCATAAAAATGCCTATGAGGCGGCCAAGGAGTACGGTCACGAGGGCAACTATGTGATGGGCGCCAACATCGCCGGATTCCTGAAGGTTGCGGACGCCATGATGGCGCAGGGAGTCGTATAAGGTAAGACGATCGACGCCGGACACCGGATGCCACCCGCCCGCGGCGGCGGAACAGACAGAAAAACCGACACCGGAAAGGGCAACTCCCTTTCCGGTGTCGGTTTGTTTTTGTCTCCTGCGCTGTCGGAGTTATTCCGGCGCGCCCGTATTTTCACCGCGCCTGCGCCGACTGCGGAGAAGGTATGCGGAGCAGGCGGCGGGCCAATTAAAAGGAGGTCAGAATATCCAGCACACAGGACAGCTCCTGCGGCTTCACCCGCTCCGGGATCACCCCCTGCTGCACACAGTCGGTGAAGTACCGGATTTCATTGGCGTAGGCATCGCTCTTCGGCAGATTGATGACCCCTTCAACGCCGCTTTTCGACTCCTCCATCGGGCAAACGATCTGCCCGCCCTTTTCGTACACCGTCAGCTTGCCGTGCTCCATGGCCACCACCGCGTTTTCGAACTGGAAGCGGAATTCCGCCGTAAAGGGATAGGGCGCGGCATACCAGGAGGCTTCTGAGGTAATGAAAAATCCGTCAAATACGTACAGCCCATGAAGATAATCCTGCTCCGGGCGCTTGGAGCGGTGGCAGATCCGGTTTTGGGGTACACCGAAGGCGTACACCATAAAGTCCAGATCGTGGATGTGGAGATCGAAGGGCACCAGGCCGCTGCGTTCTTCATCCATCATCCAGTTGTCCCACGACCAGGCGGGATAGCTGCCCAGCCGGGTCATGGAGCCGGACAGGAGCTTGCCGTAGGTGCCCTTGTCATACAGCTGCTTGATATAGCAATATTCCGGCCAGAACCGCAGCACCTGCGCCACCATGAACCGCACGCCGTTACGCTCGGCCGTGCCGTACACCCGCGCCACATCCTCCTTCTTCAGGGATATGGGCTTTTCGCACAGCACATGGATACCCTTTTCCATCGCCGCCACCGCATAGTCCGCGTGGAGATAGGTGGGCAGGCAGATGTCCACGATATCCAGCTGCTCCCGCTCCAGCATTTCGGCATAATCCGTATAGTGCCGCTGAGCCGGGTGGGGCTCCATCCGCTCCGGCCGCACATCGCACAGCGCGACCAGCTCCACATCCTCCATGGATTCCCACGCGGGGATGTGCACCCCGCTGATTCCGCCGACGCCTACCAAACCGACTTTAAGCATGTTCCGTCCCTCCGTATACTTCGTTGATAACCGTTTCCAGATAGTGCTTGGCATCCAGAATATCCTGCTGTGCGGTGCCCTCGATCTCCCGCTCGATGGTCACATAGCGGTCGTAGCCCAGCTCCCGCAGCTTATCGAAGAATGCCCGGAAATTCACCATTCCCTCGCCCAGCGGCACCTCCTGTCCCAGGTCATGACCGTTGGTGGGATACAGCCCGTCCTTGGCATGGATATTGCGGACATACCGGCCGAATACCGACAGAGCGTCCACCGGATTGGCCTTGCCGTACAGGATCAGGTTGGCGGTGTCCAGATTGATGCCCAGATTGTCCATGCCCACCTGCTCGAAGCACCGCAGCATCGTCACCGGCGTTTCCTGCCCGGTTTCAAACAGCAGATACTGACCGTTGGCCTTCAGGTGCTCCGCCACCTGCCGCACCGCCACGCAGGAGCCCGGAAAGTGCGGGTCATAAGGGCTCTCGGGGATGAACCCCATATGGGTGGCCACGTCGGTGACCCCCAGCTTTTTCGCAAAATCGGCGCCGTCGCACAGATTCCGGATCCGCATGACCCGGTATTCCGGCGGCACCAGCCCCAGCGTCAGCTGCCCCTCGTAAAAATTCCAGGTGCAGGGGCCCTCCCAGCCACACCAGAAGGCGGAGATCTCCACCCCGTGCTTCTCCGTGAGCTGCCGTACGATCGCCGCATTCTCGTCCGTGAACAGCGCCGGCTCCCAGCAGCAGAGCTGGCAGCCGGACAGCCCCGCCTGCCGCAGGGCGACCAGCTTTTCTTCCAGCGTGTCCGTTCCGTGGAAATTGACCAGACTACCGATTTTCATAACTTTCCCTCTTTCCTGTTGCGTTTTTCTATACGATATGATATCATATCGGCAGCGATGGAAGTGTAACGATTTTTACGGGCAATAGGATGAATTTTACTGTTTTGGAGGGATTTCCGTGCCGCAGACGTTTCATAAAGAGCTGACTCCGGTGCTGTACGGTGATGTGCCGCTGAAGGTGCTCCCCCGCTTCCGCAAGGCGGCCGGACAGCGCTGCTTTGAATCCCATTGGCATGAGCGCATGGAGGTGCTGCGCATCGTCGCAGGCTCCCTGCGCCTGACCATAGACGGCGCGCCGTACACCGCCCGGCAGGGGGACGCGGTGTGCATCGGCCCCCGGCTGCCCCACTGGGGAGAGGCGCAGGAGGATGTGTGCTATGACGCGCTGTTCATCGACCTCAATGAGCTGCATAGTATCAACCGCGCCTATCGGCAGTATGTGGAGCCCATCGCCGACGGCCGCGCCGGGCTGCTGCCCATCCTGTCGGACCCCCGGCTGACCCGGACGCTGGAGCCGCTGTTCGACCGCTCCGGGGAGGAGAACCCGCTGTCGGTGCTGAGCGCTGTCTACGCCTTCCTCGGGGCGCTGTATGACGCCCGGGCGGTCACACCGGCGCAGGATGGGGCGACCTCTTCCCTCGACCGGGTGCTGCAATATATGCAGAGCCACGCCGCCGAGCCTTTGTCCTCCGGCCGTCTCAGCGCCATGTTCGGGTATAACGCCGCGTATTTCAGCCGCCGGTTCCATGAATATACCGGTGTAACCCCCACCGTCTATCTGCGGGTGCTGCGGCTGGAGCGGGCCAGGCAGATGCTGGAGCATTCCGCCGATCCGGTCGGGTTCATTGCCTCCCGCTGCGGTTTCCGGGATGCGGGGTATTTCATCGGCTGCTTCCGTCGGCACTACGGTGTATCGCCCTCGGCCTACCGCAAGCAATGCGCCCATCGGGAGCCGGATGCCCCGGGGCAGACCGCCGGGGTGGACGCCGATCGGGTGTCCACCGCATCGGGACGGGCGAACCCCGACGAATAGCGGGAACGGCGCACCGGCCGCGGGACCTTCGGCGGAGAAACCGTCGGTTTACGCACGCCGGACTTGCATTTTGCTACAAGACCCGATATAATAGAGGTCAGACAAAATAATCCAGGGATAACGGCCCCTGAAACGGGATACTCTTCCGTTTAATTTGTCTTATCACCGACGTATGCCGTGCGGAGGGCAACAAAGCCGATACGCGCGCTTAAAGAGTGTACTCCGATTGCTTTGTCTGAGTGCGCAAACAGAGGAAAGGAACAGAAAACCATGTCACTGGAACAAAACGGATTTGCGGCTCTGTCGCTGAGCGAGCCGACTATGAAAGCGCTGGACGCCATGGGGTTTGACACCCCCACCCCGGTGCAGTTGAAAACCATCCCCCTGATGCTGGAGGGGCGGGACGTGATCGCCAAAGCCCCCACCGGCACCGGCAAGACCTGCGCCTTCGGCATCCCGCTGATCGAATGCCTCAATCCGGATATGAAGGATCTGCAGGCGGTGGTGGTGTGCCCCACCCGGGAGCTGTGCGAACAGATCACCGCCGACCTGCGGGCGCTGGTACGGTTCAACCCCGCCATCCGCATTGCCGCCGTCTACGGCGGGCAGCCCATGGGCAAGCAGATCGACGCCCTGAAAAAGCACCCCCATATTGTGGTGGCGACCCCCGGGCGGCTGCTGGATCATATGGGCCGGGGCAATGTCTGGCTGGGGAATCTCTATACCGCCGTGCTGGATGAAGCGGACGAAATGCTGAAAATGGGCTTCATCAAGGATGTGCGCCGCATCCTCAACGCCACCCCGGGGGACACTCAGGTGGTGATGTTCAGCGCCACCATCTCCCGGGAGGTCATGGACGTGGCGTGGGAATATCAGCACGACGCCGTGGAGGTGCAGGTGGCGGCCGAGGGGGACAGCCGCCCCCACATCGACCAGTATCTCATCCGCTCCGCCGGCTCCCAGCGTATGGAGGATATGCTGGAGATCATCAAGCAGGAGGACTACCATCGGGTGATGGTGTTCGCCAATATGAAATGCACCGTGCGGCAGCTCACCGAGCGGCTGCAAAAACGCCGGGGCTCCGTGGACTGTCTCCATGGGGATATGCCTCAGGCACTGCGCAATAAGGTGATGGCGAAATTCCGGGAGAACAAGCTGGAAATTCTGGTAGCCACCGACGTGGCTGCCCGGGGCATCGACGTAGAGGACGTGGAGGCGGTCTTTAACTACGACATTCCGGAGGAGAACGAATATTATCTCCACCGCATCGGGCGCACCGGCCGTGCCAAGCGGCAGGGCGCCGCCTACACCTTCTATACCGACGCCGACCAGTATCGGCTGCGGGATATTCTCAAATATACCCGCTCCGAGGCCACCCGTATGGCGTTTGACAGCAACCGGCGGCTGGTGCCGGAGGAAACGCTCCAAGAGGACGCCCCTGCCGACGAGCAGGCATAAACGCAAAGCAGCGCCCGCAGTCGGATGACTGCGGGCGCTTTTTCGGCAAAAACATTCGGCGGTAACAAAATTGTCATTTGCCATCGGGACTGCCCTATGGTATAGTGTAGACAGAAGCGGAGGAATTTGTATGCGGATGTATTTCAAGCAGCGGCTGTTCTCCTGGTTTGACAGCTACGATATCTACGACGAGGCGGGCAACACCCTCTACACCGTCAAGGGGCAGCTCTCCTGGGGCCACTGTCTGAAGATCTTTGACAGCGCCGGGCGGGAGGTCGGTCTGGTCAAGGAGCGGGTGTTCACCTGGCTGCCGAAATTCGAGCTGTATTCCGGCGGGCGGTATCTGGGCTGCGTCGCCCGGGAATGGTCCTGGTTCAAGCCCCGGTATACGGTGGACTGCAACGGCTGGCGCATGGAGGGGGACTTTTTTGAATGGGACTATCGGGTGGTGTCCGCCGCCGGGCAGCCGGTGGCAACCATCTCCAAGGAGCTGTTCCACTGGACGGATACCTATGTGCTGGATGTGATCTACGCCCCCGATGCCCTGCAGGTGCTGATGCTGGTATTGGCGATTGACGCCGAAAAATGCTCCCGCAACAACGGATGAGAAAGGGGGGACTTTAAGTGAACCTCATTCTGTCATCCTGCGATTTTCGCAATGAGAAGTCTAAAAAGACCATACTGGATACGCTAAGAAAACCCATCGGTCAATGCAAGCTACTGTTTATCCCCAATGAAAAAGCGACCCGGGAAACTATACACAGCGAAAAGTATTACATAAGACTGCAAGCGTTTGGGTTTTCGAGAGAAAATATCACTGTATTCGATTATGCAGACCCACAAAAGTTTATTGACCTTGATTTGGATATCCTTTATATAAGCGGAGGAAATACATTCACCACACTAAAGCGAATAAAAGACTGCGGCTTTGATCAAGAGATCCTACGCTATGTGCAATCCGGCGTTCTCTATATAGGCGGCAGCGCAGGCGCGCATATTGCCACAAAGAGCATTGCGCACGTCGCGGCGTTTGATCCGATTCCCGATGGGATGAACGATTGGAACGGATTAGGCTTGTTTGACGGCATTCTCATCTGCCATTATACAGAGGAGCGCCGACCGCTGTATGAGGCACTTACAGCCGCAGGCAAATACCGGGTGTATGCTTTGCGGGACGAGGATTCACTGATCGTAAACTCGATAACAGAGGAGGTTATCCGCCACTACGACCTGCTTATTGATGAAAACAACGACCCCGTGCACGACCCGGAACCGCTGCGCGCCTACATGGACCAATGGGACGGGCAGCCATTTATGGATGCGCTGCATCTGGACAAGGAAAAATCCGTCCTTGAAATCGGCGTGGGCACCGGGCGGCTTGCGGTGCGTGCGGCGCCCAACTGCCGGGAATTTTGCGGGATCGATCTTTCGCCGAAAACCATAGCCCGGGCAAAGGAAAATCTGAAGGGGTACGGAAATGTCACGCTTATTTGCGGCGATTTTATGGGCTATGCATTTGAGCAAAAATTCGATGTGATCTATTCGTCCCTCACCTTTATGCATATTAAGGACAAGCAAGCGGCAATCCGAAAGGCAAAAACGCTGCTGCACGACGGCGGACGGTTCGTCCTCTCCATCGACAAAAGCCAAAGCGACACCATTGATTACGGAACCCGAAAAATCCGGATATACCCCGATAACCAAGAGGATACTCTCCGCTATATCCGGGATAGCGGCATGGATTTAGCGACCCTACTCAAAACCGAATCGGCGACTGTATTTTGCTGTACGATCAGAAAGGAGCGATCCCGATGAAAAAACGCAGATGGTGGCTCATCCCGATCCTCGCCGCGGTGGTGCTGACCGTTCCCTTTTCCGTGATGTCGCTGAACGACGGCGGCACGGTGGAATACCGGGCACTGACCTATACGCTGGTGAAGTGGAACCGGCTGCAGGAGACCGGTCCCAACTATCAGGCAACCCGGGTATACCCCTTTTCCCTGTTCACCTCCATCGACGCCCTGTGGGAGCGGGAGCGACCCTCGCGGGACGACCCGCCCGCCGACAGCCGGACGGAGGACTGCACCTTCCGCGCCACGGTGCTGGAGGTCAAAAACAACATCCTTATGGTGGAGCCGCTGACCGGCGAGGAGGAACGGCGGAGCAGCGATAAGATCACCCTCACCGCCCCCGCCGGCACGGCGGTGGAGCTGCTGCAGCCCGGATGCCCGGTGGAGGTGCAATATGACGGCATAATTTTAGAGAGCTATCCGGCGCAGATCCGCGCCTCCTCTGTCACCGTCGCCGACGCCTGCCGGCAGGTGGACTATACCGGCACATGGCTGAGCGGGGCGGACAGCTCCATGATGGGAACCGACGGCACGGATACTGCGGATGTGCGCATCGTCGCCATCTACAAAAACTGCTTCTTCGCCCGCTATGTGGTGCCCATGCCCACGCTGCTGAAGATCAACGGGGCGCTGGACGAGGGCTGGTGCCTCGGCGACCAGGTGCAGGTGACCATGACCGACGCCCGCTATCAGACGGAGACCCGGCGCATCGAGGGCACGCTGCGCAATGTGGGGACAAGCGATTTCCGGCTGGAGGAGGGCAAGGCATACAAGCCGGTCATTTACCTCTATCCGCCGCAGGAAACGGAGGTGTCCGTGCGGCTGGCGCTGGACGGCGCGCTCACCTGCGCCTATCCCGCCTACCGGGACGGCTGGCGGGTCACCGCCCGCCCCGACGGCACCCTCACCGACGCCGCCGGACAGGAATACAGCTATCTCTACTGGGAGGGGACGCTGCCCGCCGCCTACGATTTTTCCCACGGCTTTTGCGTGAAGGGCAGCGATGCGGCGGCGTTTCTGGACTCGGCGCTGGCGCAGCTGGGGCTGAACCGGCGGGAAGCCAACGAATTTATTGTCTACTGGCTGCCCCAGCTGGAGCAAAACCCCTATAACTTAATTGCATTCCAGACCGCCGCCTACACCGACGCCGCCCGGCTGCAGATCGACCCGGCGCCGGACACCCTCATCCGAGTGTTTATGGCCTACCGTCCGTTAAAGGCGCCCCAGACCGTGCCGCCCCAGACCCTGACCGCCCCCCGGCGGGAGGGCTTCACGGTGGTGGAGTGGGGCGGCGCCCTCGTGCGGTAAACTCCAAACTATCAGAAAAGAGGCATATCACTGTGGAACAATTCCTGAATAAGCTCGTGGATTTTGCTACCCACGCCGGCCTAAAGCTGGTCATCGCCGTTTTGGTGCTGTTTCTCTGCTCCAAGGGAATTACCCTGCTCATCCGGCGGCTGAAAAGCGGCAAGGGGCTGGCACACATCGACCCGTCGGTGCGCTCCTTTCTCATCAGCGCCCTGAACATCGTGCTGCGGCTGGTGCTGATCGTTACGGTGGCATCCTATCTGGGGCTGCCCATGACCTCCGTGGTGACCGTCATCGGCAGCGCCGGGGTCGCCATCGGTCTGGCGCTGCAGGGGGGACTCTCCAACATTGCCAGCGGTATGATGATCCTGTTTTTCCGCCCCTTCTCGGTGGAGGATACGATCGAGGTGAACGGGCAGGAGGGCACCGTCACTGCCATCGGCATTTTTCACACGGTGCTGCGTACCTACGATAACCGCCGGGTGGTCATCCCCAACAGCGTGCTGACCGCCAATACGGTGCTGAACCTCACCGCCGAGCCCACCCGCCGCATCGATCTGGAGCTGTCCGCCGGCTACGGCTGCGACAGCCGACTGGTGCGGGAGACGGTGCTGGCCGCGGCGGCGCAGGTGCCGGGGGTGCTGACCGACCCCACCCCCGGCGTCGTCATGACCGGGCACGGGGACAACGCCCTGCTGTATAAGGCGTTCATCTGGTGCAACACCCCCGACTATTGGTCGGTGCGGTTCGCTCTGCTGGAGGAGATCAAGCACCGCTTTGACGAGCAGGGTATTGAAATTCCGTTCCCGCAGCTGGACGTGCATCTGGACGGCAACCGGTAAACGCGCAACCTCAACGGACACGAAACTCCGTCCCCTGCAAAGCACAGGGGACGGAGTTTTTTGCGGCGGGTGCGCCCGCTTTTTTCTGCGGGACAGCGAAAAAAGTTCACTATATGGGTGAGACTTTTTCCCTCCAGATACGACTAATGGATGAAAGGGATGAAAACAATCCCTTTGGGAAAGGGGTGCGTCAATGGATAACGGTGCCAGTAGCTACCGCCGTTTCCTTGATGGGGATGACCGAGGCATCGCCGAGATCGTCGGAGAATACAAAGACGGTCTGATCCTCTATCTGAACGGGTATGTGGGAAACATTTTCATTGCCGAGGAGCTGACGGAGGATACCTTCTTCCGGCTCATCACCAAAAAGCCCCATTATGCGGGGAAAAGCAGCTTCAAATCCTGGCTGTATGCCATCGGGCGCCATGTAGCGGTTGATTTCCTGCGGCATCACGCCAAAATGCGCAGCACCCCCATCGACGATAGGGAAACCGGTCTGCGGGAGGAGGAAAGCCTGGAGCAATCCTACATACGGGAGGAACGGAAAATTGCCCTGCACCGGGCGCTTTCCACGCTGCCGACCCAGTATAAAACGGTGCTTTGGCTGGTGTATTTTGAGGGCTTTTCCGGCAAGGAGGCGGCAATTGCGCTGAAAAAGACCGACCGTCAGATAAAAAATCTCCTGTATCGGGCGAGACAATCGTTGAAAGCAACACTGGAAAAGGAGGGCTTTACCGATGAAGAATTGTGAAGAAATGGTCCATAGCCTGCTTACACGCAGAGAACAGTATACCGCCGCCCAAAGGCGGAAAAGAGCCATACTCACCCGCACGGTCATTCCCGTTGGCTGCGTATGTCTTGCCGCCCTGGTGGGCGTCGGTCTGTGGAAGGGGGGCGTGTTCGACACAACGCCGCCGGAGACTGTGGGGGACACGGTCATCAGCGGCGAAAAGGATTATATCGGTCCCGATGAAGGACACACGGATGGGCAATCCTCTGCAATCGCCAATGATCCGCATCGGGATTCCTCGGACACCGCCCATTCCGTCAACGGTCCCTACAACGGCAATCCAAACGAAAGTCAAATAACCATGATCTCCTCGTATGCCGCGGGGGATACCCCGTCCGCCTCGTATGCCACGCCGGAAAACGGCAAGCGGTGTTTCTCTACCCCGCTGCAACAGGCTATGGACGCCTACGGGGATCGTGTGCTGTACCGGGTGGTGGTGGATGTGTTCCGCGATAAGGAACCGTTATCAGCGGACAGCAAGCCGGTGCAGGAGGAGCGCGCGCGGCTCTCCGGCAGCGGCTATACCGTTGCCTATGAGACGTTTTTCGATGGAGAATCGACGCATCATTATTTCACCCTGCACGCCACCTATGCAGAGCTGACCGGGTTCGCCGCCAACGAACGCTACGGCTACTTCCTGTTCCTGTACGGGGAACGGATGGAACCTGCAGCCGACTCCGGCACGAACCGGTAGACAAAGCACGCCGCCGGATATCGACCTACAAAGCAAGCCGCAACGGAAATTCCGCTGCGGCTTGGTCTTTTTTCGGATTCTTCGCCAATGGGAGGTGGCTTCGCTTACTTCTGCTCATCGACGGCAGCATTCTCCGTTGGTACCTTTTTTACCTTTGGTGTTTCCGGCAGGCGGCCGTACAACGCCGTATTCTCCCGGATGATCTGCGCCAGCCAATCGTTGATGCAGCCGTCCCCGATGCGCCATTGCCAGTTGCTGCCGCCCAGGGTGGCGGGGGTGTTGATGCGGGCCTCGCTGCCCAGTCCCATAAAATCCTGCATCATAAAAATCGCCGTATCCGCCACGCTCATCAGCGCCGCCCGGATCATCGCCCAGTTGAAGCCCTCCCGGTCATCCACATGGAGATACCGGCGGGCAAACGCCACCTCCGCCGGATCGGCGGTGTGGGTCCAGCCCATGACGGTGTCGTTATCGTGGGTGCCGGTATACACCACACAGTGGCGGGGGTACCGATAGGGCAGATATTCGCTGTCCCCGGCGGGGTCAAAGGCAAATTGCAGCACCTTCATACCCGGATAGCCGCTGTCCGCCAGCAGCTGCCGCACCGCGGGGGTCAAAAAGCCCAGATCCTCTGCGATGATGGGCAGCGGACCGCCGTGATCCTCCTCCAGCGCCCGGAACAGCTCCATGCCGGGGCCCTGCCGCCACACGCCCTTTTTGGCGTTGACCGCCCCATAGGGAATGCAGTAAAAGGACTCAAAGCCCCGGAAATGATCGATGCGCACCACATCGTAGAGCGCCAGCGTGCGGCGCATCCGCTGCCGCCACCAGCGGTAGGGGGTCGGCTCCCGGCGCATCTGCGCCCAGTTATACACCGGCATCCCCCACAGCTGTCCGTCCTCGGTGAAGGCATCCGGCGGGCAGCCCGCCACCACCCGGGGCAGCAGCTCCTCATCCAGATCAAACTGTCCCGGGTCCGCCCAGACATCGGCGCTGTCATCCGCCACATAGATGGGCATATCTCCGATGATCCGCACCCCGTGGGCATGGGCATAGGCTTTCAGAGCGTCCCATTGACGGTAAAACTGGAACTGAACAAACCGATAAAACGCCAGCCGCTGTGCATGCTGCTGCCGAAAATCCGCCAGCGCCCGAGGCTGCCGCATTTTAAGGGGCTTTTCCCAATTCCGCCAGGCAGCGCCCCCGTGGGCATCCTTCAGCGCCATAAACAGCGCATAGTCCTCCAGCCAGTCCGCCTGCTCCCGGCAGAACCGGGCATGATCCTCTCCCGGCGTGAAGCGGGCAAACGCCCGCTCCAGCAGCGGCAGGCGATGGTCATACAGCTTTCCGTAGTCCACCCGGCCGGGATCGCTGCCGAGATCCGCCCGGTCGCAGTCGGCGGTTTCCAGCAGGCCGTCCTCGACCAGCGTTTCCAGGTCGATGAAATAGGGATTCCCCGCCGCCGAAGAAAAGGATTGATAGGGGGAATCCCCGAAATGGGTGGGGTTCAGCGGCAGCAGCTGCCAATAGCGCTGCCCCGCCTTTTCCAAAAAATCCACAAAGTGATAGGCTTCCTTGCCAAAGGTGCCGATGCCGTATTTCCCGGGGAGGGAAAACACCGGCATGAGAATTCCGCTGGTACGCATAGCGACCACTCCTTTCTCCGTCAAAGCAATTTATCCGGATGTCTGCGGCATGAACAGCAGCAGCGGCAGGTGGGGCGGGTTGGCGACACGCAGGGGGACGGAGCTGTCTCCCAGCCCCCGACTGACCACCATGGTGGTGACCCCCTGTCGGTACACCCCGTCGGTATAGGCGGGCAGCACCCCCTGCCCGGGAGCGTACAGGCCCCGATTTTTCACGCGGATCTGACCGCCGTGGGTATGGCCGCAAACCACCAGATTCCACCGGGCCTTTTGATAATAGGAGAAATGATCCGGCTTATGGGCCAACGCAACAGCCGGCTGCCCGCTCACCGCCAGCGGCCGAGGGCAGCGATGCCCCATGCCGAACAGGCGCAGCGTCTCGCCGTCCTTTTTCCAGTCGGCATAGCTGTCGCAAAGATAGTGCACCCCGCATCCCGTGAGAATCTGCCCATACAGCGGCTCCCGCCCCAGACGCAGCTCGTGGTTGCCGGGGATGGCGAAGCAGGGAGCGATGGCCGCCAGCGCCCCGGTCAGCCGCCGCAGTCCGGCGGCGTCAAAGTCGGTATAGCTGTTGGTCAAATCGCCGGGGAGGAAGATGGCATCGGGGCGCTGGAGCGCCACGCAGTTGATCAGCCGGGTCAGCCGCACGGCGTTATCCGGCAGATGCACATCCGCCACCACCGCCACCCGGGCGCCGCAAAAGGCGGCAGGCAGCCGGGGCAGAAACACCGGGATCGGCTCCACCTGGGGAGCGCCCATGGCCACGCGCAGCCCCATGGCGGTATGCAGCAGCTTTTTGGACCGTTTCGGCTGGATTTCCATAGACAAGACTCCCTTCCGGCGCATGGACGGTTTGGCGCGGCAATATCCTGCCGGGCGCACACGTCCGCTCTGCTTAGTGTACCACAGTCGGAGACAAAATAAAAGCAGAATTTCCGTTCCATGCCCCTCCAGGCACGCTTCGACCGAAAAAACGGCCGCTCCCTGTCGGCTCCCGGCCGGCCGGGGCGGGCGGAACGGGGCAAAAGTTTTGTTTCCGTTTACAATTGGCCGCTGCAGCTGTGCTATAATAGAATATAAGGCGGAGACGATGTCTCCCCATTTCCGACAGGAGGTGCCCATCCCATGTCACAGGTCACAAAGCGGGCGCTGGAACAGTCGCTCAAGAATTTGCTGCTGAAAAAGCCGCTCACCAAGATCACGGTGGGCGACATCGCCGAGGACTGCGGCATCAACCGCATGACCTTTTACTACCATTTCAAGGATATCTACGACCTGGTGGAATGGTCCTGTCTGGAGGACGCGCGGCGGGCCCTCGACGAGAAGAAAACCTACGAGACCTGGCAGCAGGGCCTGCTGCAAATTTTCGAGGCGGTGCAGGCGAACAAGCCGTTCATCCTGAACGTCTACCGCTGCGTACACCGGGAGCAGGTGGAGAAGTATTTGCAGCCGCCGGTGGACCAGCTTCTGCTGGGCGTGATCGACGAAGAATCCGGCGACATGACCGTGCGGGACGAGGACAAGCGATTCATTGCGCAGATCTACGCGTATATATTCATCGGGCTGATGCTGGACTGGATCAAGGACGATATGCGGGAGGACCCCCACGACATCGTGGACAGGCTCGCCCGACTGATCAAAGGCTCCATGACCGCCGCTCTGTCCCGGTTCCGGGTCTGATTTTATCATTTCCGCAAATGTGATAAAATTTTATACACCTGACGGCTCCGTGATAAAAGTCTTATCACGGGGCCGTTTCTGATTGTTGTAAATCTTTCGGAAACGGGTATACTGGAGTCAAAGAAACACACAGGAGGTTTTTATTATGTATTACTCTGCAGGAACGTATGAATCTTTCGCCCACCCCGAAAAGCCGAAGGACGTGGACAAAAAATCCGCCTACATCATCGGCACCGGACTGGCCGGACTGACGGCGGCCTTTTATCTCGTCCGGGACGGCCAGATGAAGGGGGAGCACATCCATCTGCTGGAAAAGCTGGAGCTGGCCGGCGGCAGCTGCGACGGCCGCAAGGATGTGACCAAGGGCTTCTTCATGCGGGGCGGCCGGGAGATGGACAACCATTTCGAGGTCATGTGGGACACCTTCCGCGACGTGCCCTCCATCGAGACCCCCGGCGTATCGGTGCTGGACGAGTATTATTGGCTCAATAAGCACGATCCCAACTATTCCCTGTGTCGCGCCACCGTCAACCGGGGCGAGGACGCCCACACCGACAAGCAGTTCAAGCTGGACAAGGAATCGGCACTGGCGCTGTCCAAGCTGTTTCTGACCCCGGAAAAGGATCTGGAGGACAAAAAGATCTCCGATGTGCTGCCGGAGTCTTTCTGGAGCACCAACTTCTGGCTCTATTGGCAGACCATGTTCGCCTTCCAGCGCTGGTCCAGCGCCCTGGAGATGAAGCGGTATCTGTGCCGCTATGTGCATCACATCGACGGGCTGCCGGATTTCAGCGCCCTGCGGTTCACCAAGTATAACCAGTATGAGAGCATGATCCTGCCGCTGGTGAAATATCTGGAGGCCCACGGTGTGCGCATCGAATACGGCATGGATGTGAAGAATGTTGTCATCGAGACCGAGGGCGACAGGAAGGTGGCCAAGCAGATCGTCTATGTGAAGGACGGCAAGGAGCAGACCATCGACCTGATCGAGGACGATCTGGTGTTCATCACCAACGGCTGCTGCACCGACACCTCCTGCTACGGCGACCAGACCCACGCACCCGACCTGTCCGGCGTGAAGAACGGCGCAGGCGAGTCGTGGGATATGTGGAAAGCCATCGCCGCCCAGGCGGAGCACGGCGAATACGGCAACCCGGACGCTTTCTGCTCCGATGTGGACGCCACCAACTGGATGAGTGCCACCGTCGCCACCTCCGACGAGGAGGTCATCCGGCACATCATGGACATCTGCAAGCGGGATCCCCGCTCCGGCAAGGTGACCACCGGCGGCATCGTCACCGTCAAGGACAGCACCGACCACTGGTATCTCTCCTGGACCATCAACCGGCAGCCCCAGTTCAAGTCTCAGGACAAGAACATGGTGCTGGTGTGGCTGTACTCCCTGAACACCAACAAGGAAGGCAACTACGTGAAGAAGGCCATGCGGGACTGCACCGGCGAGGAGGTCTGCCGGGAGTGGCTGTACCACATCGGGGTGCCGGAGGAGCGGATCGACGCGCTGGCGCACGACGCCTGCAACACCACCACCTGCTTCATGCCCTATATCAACGCCTTCTTCCAGCCCCGCAAGGAGTCCGACCGCCCGAAGGTGGTGCCGGACGGCGCCGTGAATTTCGCCTTCATCGGCCAGTTCGCCGAGACGCCGCGGGATACCATCTTCACCACCGAGTATTCCATGCGTACCGGTATGGAGTCTGTCTACACCCTGCTGAACGTTGACCGGGGTGTGCCGGAGGTGTGGGGCAGCAAGTATGACGTACGGGAGCTGCTGCGTGCCTGCTACTACGCCATCGACAAGAAGCCCATCAGCGAAGCGCCCCTTTCCTTCGCGGAAAAGGAAATGCTCAAGATCGCCCTGAAAAAGGTACGGGGCACCGATATCGAGCTGCTGCTGAAAGAAAGCGGACTCATCGAATAAACCGACTGCAAAAAAGTAACCGGCCGCCGATGCACACAAAGGCATCGGCGGCCGGTTCGGCCTGTCAAAGAGCCCCCCGCTTTCAAGCAACGAAAGCCGGGGGTCTCTTGCCATTGGGGGAATCATCAACGATTATAAACCGGGAAACGGAGTTTTTCAACTCCGAGTTGCCGGCTTTTTCAGGTTCATGGCCGCACATTTAAGCCTGTCCCATCGCGCGACGGCGGCCAAGCCCCCGGCAGTGTGTATAACACGCATGGCGGGTTTCTCCTGCGCATCCGCCAAGACCCGCTCACCGCTTTCTTTGGGATCCACGGGGTCTTGTAGCCTGCGTCCGTGGTTGCGAACCGAACAAATTTGCCTGTTGCCGTGTTATCCTTTGTCCCACACCACGCTGTCATGGACATTTCCGGCGGTTACCTCTATGCCCGGAACAAGCCCGCTTTTGTCACACAGGCTGTGTGCGCCTCGTAAGCAACCTGCCGCTCATGCTCTCTCTTTACGAGCGTTCCGCAGTCCGGGTCTGTGGCGGAAACCGTCGTTTCGGCCGTTTCTCTGCCGGCGTTCCCGGATGATTTTCGTCGTCCCCGTCCTCGACGGGCTTCTTGCCCGGCTTTTCCCTTTCCTCTCTGATCTCTCCGCGCAGCTGCCCCGCGCAGGATACCCACTGTTGGATGCAACAGTTTACCGCGTATCCCTTGCGATCATACAACAGCGGCTTCTGCGCCCCTGGGGCTGTTCCCGACCGTCCGCCTTTTGGCCTATCGCTCCGGTCTACGCGCCCCGGCTCATTGCAGCAGAGCCTCCACCGCGTCGGCGGCCGGCTCCAGCGCCTCGCAAACCACCCGCTCGATCTCGCCGCTGTCGCACAGCGCCGCCACCTGCGGGTCTATGGGCAGCCGCGCCAATACCGGCAGCCCCAGCTCTGCGACCGCCGCGTCCAGCGCCTTGCCGTCGCCGAACAGCGGGATCCGCTTGCCGCAATCGGGGCAGGTTACATAGCTCATATTCTCCACGAAGCCCAGCACGGGAATATCCAGCATCTCCGCCATACGCCGCGCCTTGCCCACCACCATCTGCACCAAGCTCTGGGGGGTGGTGACCACCACATTGCCGTCCAGCGGAATGCTCTGATACACCGTCAGCGGGATGTCGCCGGTGCCGGGGGGCATATCAATAAACAGCACATCCAGCGCGCCCCAGACCACGTCCGTCCAGAACTGCGTCACCGCGCCCGCCACCACCGGGCCGCGCCATACCACCGGCTGGTTGGCGTCCTCCAGCAGCAGGTTGATGCTCATGACCTTGATGCCCATATGGGTCTCGGCCGGCAGGATGCCCAGCTCATTGGCCTGCGCCCGGCAGGTCAGCCCAAAGGCCCGGGGAATGGACGGACCGGTGATGTCCGCATCCAGCACCCCCACCGCATAGCCCCGCCGGGCCATGAGGGTGGCCAGCATGGCGGTGACAGAAGATTTCCCGACTCCGCCCTTACCGCTGCTGACGGCGACCACCTTTTTGATCTGGCTGTATTGGTTCAGTTTTGCCCGCAGATCCTGCTGGTCGCATTTCTGCCCGCAGGAGCTGCAATCGTGGGTACATTCGCTCATGTTCTTCGCTCCTTACCTGTTCTTTATAGCTTAGACTCGTCATAGACCGCCCGGCAGCCGCCGATAAACTTCGGCCGGGTGCGGGCGCACAGCAGCAGCGCCGCACCGATCTGACGGACGGACAGCCGCACCGGCACCGCCACCGGGCGCAGGTGCATCCCGATGAGGGTGCCGCCGATATCCAGCCCGGCATGAGCCTGCACCCGCTCCACCGCCACCGGCGCCTCCAGCCGCTGCCAAGCGGTGGTGGCGAAAGAGCCGCCCGCCTTGGGCCGGGGCAGCACATTCACCGGCTCCAGCCCGTAGGCCCGGGCCGCCGCCGCTTCCAGCACAATGGCGCGGTTGAGGTGCTCGCAGCATTGCGCCGCCAGATACAGGCCGTTCTCCCGCAGCACCGGCAGAATGCCGTCCATGACCGCCCCGGCCGCCTCCATGCTGGAGCCGGTGCCGATCTTTTCCCCCAGCACCTCGCTGGAGGAGCAGCCCACCACCACGATATCGCCCGGCTGCAGCCGAGCCACCTCCAGCAGCTCGGTGATCGCCTGCCGTGCCTGCTCGGTAATGTCTTTCATCCTGTGCATCCATCCTTTCCTGTCACGGAAACATCCGTTTTCACCCCGGCAAAGCCGCCGGCCGTCCGAAGCTCCGACGGCGCCGCTCAAGCTTTCACCGGATCGACCTCCCGATAGCCGCAGACCTCCTCCACGGCCGCCATGATCTTCGCATAAATGGGCGCCAGCGCCTCAAATCCGGCGATGAGCCGCTCCGGCAGCCCCGCATCCGCCACAAACGCCGGCGGCTCGCTGCGGGACAGCTCGATGCTGCGGCAATCGTACAGAGGACGCAGCAGTGCCGGAGTATCCGCCCCGCTGCGGGGGCGGGCATAGGGCTCGCCGCCCAGAGTGAAGCCCGCTTTCCGGGCTTTATTCACCGCCCGGAGCATACCGGCGGGGTCGGCATCGGTGCGGCGGCGCAAGCACTGCATGATGGCGGGGGTGGCCCGATAAAATCCCACACCCCATTCCGCCCGGCGCAGGGAAAAATCCAGATAAAACGCCGGAACGGTCTCCCAGACGTGCTTATCCCGCATGAACGCCACCCACAGATTCTCCCGATACATGGATTTATCGTGGGTATACCGGTTATCCCGCCGCACCCGGCTGACACAGCCGTTGCGCAGAGGATCGGTGACGATCAGCGGGTCGATGCGGTGCATCGTGGGGGCCATATCCGCCGCCAATCGCCGCAGCGGGTCCACCGCCCCCGTCCGGATGGCAGCCTTATGCTCCTCATAAAAGCTCTTGCTGTCCTGAAAGCGGTTCTCCGCCAGCAGAAACAGCGTCTCGGCGGAAATGCCTTCGTATTGCATCAATTCCACGGCTTCCTTTCTCTCAAAAGCTCCGACCCGGGCGTCCGGATGCCCCGCCGGTCATTGCGCCCGCCGGGGGGCGGGCAGCTGAGCCAGCACAATGGCGGCAAACATCAGCCCGGAGCCGATCCATTCATACACGCCCATATTGCCGCTGCCGATGAGCCAGCCCGCCAGCGCGCCGAACACCGATTCCAGACTCATCAGCAGGGAGGCGGTGGTGGGATTGGTATCCCGCTGACCCAAAATTTGCAGCGTATAGCCCACGCCGCTGGACATCAGCCCCAGATACAGCAGCTCCGGCAGATGGGCGAGGATGACCGCCCCGGTGGGACGCTCGATCAGCAGCATCAGCGGCAGATTCAGTATGCCCACCACGAGGAATTGCATACGGGACAGCCGCACCCCGTCCACCAGCGGCGCAAAATGATCCACCAGCAGAATCTGCACGGCGAACGCCAGCGCACACAGCAGCAGCAGCGCCTCGCCCCGGCCGAAGCCGGTCTCGCCCATGGCGCACAGCAGATACAGCCCGCCCGCCGCCAGCAGAACGCCGATCCAGGTCAGCGCCGGCACCCGCCGCCGGAAAAACAGCCCCAGCAGCGGCACCAGCACGATATACAGGGCGGTGATGAAGGCGCTTTTCCCCTCCGTGACCCCCGGCACATTGATACCCAGCTGCTGGAGATTGGTGGCGGCGAACATGGCCAGCCCGCACAGAAGCCCGCCGATGCACAGCAGCCGCTTTTCGGCCGGATCGGCGGGGCGGCGGCTGATCTTCGCCTTGTCCATCACCGGCAGCGCCAGCGACAGGCCGGCGGCGCAGATGAGCGACCGCAGACCGTTGCAGGTCAGCGCCCCCAGCGCGTCGCCGCCGCTCTTCTGCGCCACAAAGGCCACACCCCAGATGAATGCCGTGATCAGCAGCATCAGATTGCCCCGCAGCTGCTTTTTTCTGTCTGTCATGATACCAAGACCCCTTATAAATAAACCCATACCGAGCCGATCGTTTTGGGGGAAGCCGTCTCTCCGAAAGAGCCGGAATCCTCAAAGCCTGTCCCGGATATTTTTCACCTGCGCGGCCGGGACGGCAGACTGCCGTCCGCGCCCGGCTGCTCTGTGTCCGCCCCCCTTACGGGGCGATACGACCGGGAGGCTCATCCGCCGCCGAACAGCTGCCGAAGAACCCCACCTTCAGGCTCAGCCCCGCCAGCGCCGCCTGCGCCACCCACAGGGCAACGCCCGGGGCGGTATACAGCAGCCAATAGGGCACCACCGTCAACAGCAGCTTACTGTACACACCGCAGAATCCCAGCACAAACGGCAGGGTCATCCCCGCCGCCAGCACCGTATACAGGCTCGCCGCCAGCGTCGTCCACCACTGGCGGGCGGACAGCGCCACCAGAATGCAGGCTGCCGCCCCCACCCAGAACAGCGCCACCGCCGGCAGGATCGGCCGTCCCATAGCGTCGAGGAGGGACGCCGACAGAGGATCGGCGGCCGACATCACAAACCCCGACGCCCGACGCCAGCTGCGCAGCACTGCCGCCACCGCCGCCGTGTCCGTCTGCATCCTCGCCAAAGCGGCGCACAGCAGCTGCCCCGCAAAGGTCGCGGGCAGGACCGCCCCGGCGATCTTTCCGACCGTTTTCATCGCGCATCCCCCTTTTTCGGCTTCCGTTCTATCCTTTCCGATTATAGGAGCCCGGGGGGATTTTGTCAAGATAAAAGCCGCAACCGGGCGGGGATGCGTCTGCCGCTCCGCCGCCCGGTCTCTTGTCTGCTGCGATGAAAATGGGGGAACGCGGCCGCTCCGCCGCCCGGGCCGGATACCCCGGCAGCCGCCGGGGCGGTCATTCCAGCTCGAACGCCCCGGTATACAGCCGGTAATAGGTGCCCTTCTCCGCGATGAGTTGTTCGTGATTCCCCCGCTCGATGATGCGGCCGTGATCCAGCACCAGAATCACATCGGCATTCCGCACCGTGGACAGCCGGTGGGCGATCACAAACACCGTGCGCCCCTCCATGAGATGATCCATGCCCCGCTGCACGATGGCCTCGGTGCGGGTGTCGATGGAGGAGGTGGCCTCGTCCAGAATCATCACCGGCGGGTCGGCCACCGCCGCCCGGGCGATGGCCAGCAGCTGCCGCTGCCCCTGGGAGAGGTTCGCTCCGTTGTTCGTCAACAGGGTCCCGTAGCCCCGGGGCAGGCGGGTGATGAAATCGTCCGCCCCCGCCAGCTTCGCCGCCTGCCGGCATTCCTCGTCGGTGGCATCCAGCTTGCCGTAGCGGATATTGTCCATCACCGTGCCGGTGAACAGGTTGGTATCCTGCAGCACGATCCCCAGACTGCGGCGCAGATCGGCTTTCTTAATCTTATTGATATTGATGCCGTCATACCGCACCTTGCCGTCGGCAATGTCATAGAACCGGTTGATCAGATTGGTGATGGTGGTTTTCCCCGCGCCGGTAGCGCCCACAAAGGCCACCTTCTGCCCCGGCGCGGCGAACACCGACACATCGTGCAGCACCGGCTTGCCCTCCTCATAGGCAAAATCCACCTCCGTCAGCCGCACATCCCCCCGCAGAGGCGTATAGGTGACGGTGCCGTCTCCGTGGGGATGCTTCCAGGCCCACTGCCCGGTGCGCTTATCGCTCTCCGTCACCGTGCCGTCGGCGGCGATAACCGCATTCACCAGCGTCACATACCCCTCATCCGGCTCCGACGGCTCGTCCATCAGCCCGAAGATCCGCTGAGCGCCCGCTCCCGCCATGACGATGGAATTCATCTGCTGGGACACCTGATTGACGTTGCCGGTGAACTGCTTCGTCATATTGAGGAACGGCACCACGATATCAATGGAAAAGGCCAGCCCGGAAATGCTCACATTGGGCGCGCCGCTCACCAGCAGCAGACCGCCCAGCACGGCGCAGAGCACATACAGCACATTGCCGATATTCATAATAATGGGACCCAGAGCGCTGGCATAGGCGTGGGCCTTATAGCTGTCCTCGCACAGGGATTCATTGATGGCGTCAAAGCCGGCGGTAGCCTCCGGCTCATGGCAGAACACCTTGATGACCCGCTGGCCGTTCATCATCTCCTGAATATAGCCCTCGGCCTTGCCCAGCGACTGCTGCTGCTGCACGAAATACCGGGCGGAGCCGCCGCCGATCTTCGCCGTCACCAGCAGCATGACCGCCACCCCCGCCAGCACCGCCAGCGTCAGCCACAGGCTGTAATAGAGCATGATGCCCAGCACGCAGACGATGATGACCGATGCCTGCAGCAGGGTCGGCAGCGCCTGACTGACCAGCTGGCGCAGAGTGTCGATATCGTTGGTGTAATAGCTCATGATATCGCCGTGCTTATGGGTATCGAAATACCGCACCGGTAAATTCTGCATCCCGTCGAACATCCGGCGGCGCATCTTGCAGAGAAATCCCTGGGTGATGGTGGCCATCAGCTGATTGAACAGGGTGGTGGACAGGAGGGAGGCCGCATACAGCCCCGCCAGCACCAGCATCCGGGGCAGGATCTGTTGCCGGGCCACCGTCCAATCCAGCGTGCCGCTCTCCAGACACGCCGCCACCACCGCCAGCACCTTCTGGGTGAAGATGGCGGGGATGGCGCTGACGATGGCGGAAAATACAATGCACACCGCCGTCACCGGCACCAGCACCGGATAGGCGCGGTACAGCTCCCGCAGCACCCGTCCCAGCACCGCCATATTCAGCGCCGGTTTTTTCATCGCCGTCCTGCTCATTGGGCCTCACCTCCGTTTCCGGCCGCTCCCGTCTGCTGCGTGTAAATTTCCCGATACAGCGGGCTGCTGTCCAGCAGCTCCCGGTGGGTCCCGGCGGCGGCGACCGTGCCGTTATCCATCACCAGAATGAGGTCGGCCTCCTCCACCGACGCCACCCGCTGGGCAATGATGATCTTCGTCGTCTCCGGAATAAAGGAGCGGAAGCCCGCCCGGATGAGGGCATCCGTCCGGGTATCCACCGCGCTGGTGGAATCGTCCAGAATCAGAATTTTCGGCTTCTTCAGCAGCGCCCGGGCAATACACAGCCGCTGCTTCTGCCCGCCGGACACATTGGCGCCCCCCTGCTCGATATGGGTGTCGTACCCGTCGGGGAAGGCGCGGATGAATTCGTCCGCCTGAGCCAGCTTACACGCCTCGATCATCTCCTCGTCGGTGGCCTGCTCGTTGCCCCAGCGGAGATTTTCTTTGACGGTGCCGGAAAAAAGCAGATTCTTTTGCAGCACCATAGCCACCGCTCCCCGCAGGGCGTTCAGATCGTAGCGGCGCACATCCACACCGCCGACCCTGACCGCTCCCTCCGTCACGTCGTACAGCCGGGGGATGAGCTGCACCAGCGAGGATTTCCCCGAGCCGGTGCCGCCCAGAATGCCCACGGTCATGCCGGAGCGTATATTTAAGCTGATATGCGACAGCGCGTATTTTTCTGCGTCGGCGGAATACTTGAACTGCACCCCGTCAAACACCACCGATCCGTCCGCTACGGCGGTCACGGGATCGGCGGGGGAGGTCAGCGCCGGCGTTTCATCCAGCACGGCGGCGATGCGCTGCACCGATTCCGCGGACATGGTGAGCATCACATACACCATGGCCAGCATCATCAGCTGGATGAGAATCTGCACCCCATAGGTGAGCATGGCGGTGATCTCGCCCACGTTGACGAGGGAGCCGCCGGAGGTGACGATCAGCCGGGAGCCCACCAGCAGCACGAACAGCATATTAAAATACAGGCACAGCTGCATCAGAGGGGAATCCAGCGCCACGATCCGCTCCGCCCGGGTGAAATCCCCCCGAATATCCTCGGCGGCCATGCCGAATTTCCGCTTTTCATACTCCTCCCGGGCGAAGCCCTTGACCACCCGCATCCCCCGGACGTTTTCTTCGATGGATTCATTGAGCCGGTCGTATTTGCGAAACACCCGGCGGAAAGCGGGCATGGCGAACCGGCCGATAAGCAGCAACCCCGCCGCCAGCACCGGAATAATCACCACAAAGGAGGTGGCCAGCGCCCCGCCCATGAGATACGCCATGAGGATGGAAAAGATCAGCACCAGCGGCGCCCGCACGGCGATGCGGATGGCCATCATGTACGCCATCTGGGTATTGGTCACGTCCGTGGTCATGCGGGTCACCAGCGAGGAGGAGGCAAATTTGTCGATATTTTCAAAGGAATAGGACTGGATCTTGCGGAACAGATCGCCCCGCAGGTTTTTCGCAAAGCCTGCCGATGCCCGGGCGCCGGTGAACCCCGCCAGCCCGCCGCAGCACAGGGACAGCGCCGCCATCAGCACCAGCAGCGCCCCCACCCGGACAATCTCGCTCACCGCCGCCCCCGTCTGAAACCGATTGACCAGCCGGGCGGTGATGAAGGGAATCAGACACTCGATCACCGCCTCCAGCGTGATGAACAGCAGAGTCAGCAGGGTGGGCTTTTTATACTCCCGTATGCAGGGGAGCAACCGCTTGAACATAGGGATCCTCCTTCCCGGAAATACACGAATGCGCGGTAAACTGCCGCCGTGCGGCATAGCGCTTTATTATAGGCTGAATCTGCGGATAAGTCAAGACATCCGGCGTGAATTCTTCGCTCTTTTGCCGCCGTGCGAGCACCCCTTTTTCGGGCGACCGTCCCGGCCGCTCTCAGGGGGTACGGCCCCGCGGCTTTTCGCCGGAGACCCGCCGGTTTTGCCCCGTGCGGCGGCCGTTTTCCCCGGTTGACGGAAAAAGGTTGCAAATCCGGCGGATTTCCGCTATAATGTATACGTATATCTGTGCGCGAAAAGGAGACTGTGCCTGTGAGACCCGCCTATTTGGACAACAGCGCCACCACCGTGGTGTGTCAAGCCGCCGCCGACAAGGCCTACGCCATGATGACGGAGATCTACGGCAACCCCAGTTCCCTGCACACGCTGGGGTTTGCGGCGGAGCGGGAGCTGACCGCCGCCCGGCGGCAGGTGGCGGCTCTCATGGGGGTGCCGCCGGAAGGGGTGGTGTTCACCTCCGGCGGTACGGAGGCCAACAATCTGGCGGTGCTGGGCAGCGCAGCGGCCCATCCCCGGGCGGGCCGGCACATCGTCACCACGGCGGTGGAGCATTCCTCCGTGCGGGAGAGCTGCGACCGGCTGGAGCAGAAGGGATACACCGTCACCCGGCTGCTCCCCGCCGCTGACGGCACCATCACCGCCCGGCAGATCGCGGACGCCTGCCGTCCGGACACGGCGCTGGTGGCGGTGATGCTGGTCAACAACGAGACCGGCGCCCGGTTTCCGCCGGAGCAGGCGGTGGCGGACATCCGCCGCATCGCTCCGGCGGCGCACATCCACTGCGACGCGGTGCAGGCCGCCGGCAAGCTGCCCCTCAAGGGGGAGCGCTGGGGCTTCGACAGCATGACGGTCAGCGCCCATAAAATCCACGGTCCCAAGGGCTGCGGCGCGCTGTATCTGCGCCGGGGCGCGCGGGTGCAGCCCCGCAATCTCGGCGGTAAGCAGGAGAACGGCATCCGCTGCGGCACCGAGGCCGCCCCGCTCATCGCCGCTTTCGGCGTGGCGGCGGGGCTGATCCCCGCCTTTTCGGAACAGCGGGAGCATTTCGAGACGCTCCGCGCCCGGCTGCTGGCGCAGCTGGAGGGACAGGCCGGCATCCGATTCCATTTGCCGGCGGGAGGTGTGCCGTATATCGTGCATCTGTCGGTGCCGGGCATCCGCAGCGAGACGCTGCTCCATTATCTTGCCCGGCGGGAAATCTATGTATCCAGCGGCTCCGCCTGCTCCAAGGGCGCAGCCAGCCCGGTGCTGGCCGCCATGGGGCTACCCCCCGGAGAGATCGACAGCGCCCTGCGGGTCAGCATGGACCGCTCCAACACCGTCGAGGACATCGACCGCTTCTGTCAGGCGGTCTTACAGGCCGCCGGGGAGCTGGCCCGCCGTCCCTGACCGGGACGGCACAGCGGCATGTTTCTTTCGAGATTCCCGGACAAAGCAATCGGGATACAACCGTTTTTTCGGTAAACAGCGTCCTTATCGGCTTTATTGCCCTCCGCTCAGAATGCGCCGATATTCTTCGGTCGGGCAACCCGCCGCTAAAAAACGCTGTTTACCGAAAATCTCCGACCTGAAGCGAGAAGATTTTTTCGTTTTGAGAATCGAAGAACGCAGCAATACTGCCGTATTGCAAGTGATGAGACAAACAAAACGGGGGAATATTCCGTTTCAGGAACTGTCGCAACCTGATTGCTTTGCCTTTCTGCGGGAACGGGGTTCCCGCTTTTGACGGACAATACGACCAATATCCACAGGAACACCGGAAAGGGTGACGATCCATGAGTAAACAACCGTGGGAGAGCGGACACGCGGACGAGGTGCGGCAGCTGTTGCATCAGCTCACCGGCCAGAACACCGCCGACCGAGTCTCCTCTCAGGTGAGCCGCGCACCGGCCGTCGCGCCGCTGCCGGACACCGTCCCGTTGCAGAGCGCAGCCCAGCCGCCCGCCGCGGCGACACCCGCGCCAACCATGCCGGAGACAGACATACCGGTCGATAAAGCTGCGACCCGGACGGAAGCACCGGCCGCGCCCCCGACGGCGGAAGCGACCCCACGCGACGACGCGCAGCCGCGCCATCTGCGGCTGCCCAACCCGGACGCCGACGGACAGGACCGGTATGCGCTCCGTTTCCCCGACGGCGACGACCGGGAGGACGAGGAGCCGGAGGAGGGGAGCGCACCGGTTGTGCCGCTGGTGATCCCCGACTGGGACGATCCGGCCGGGGCCGACGACGCCCCCTCAGAGGAATCCAACGACCTGCCGCTGGACGAGGAGCCTCCCGCTCCCGCTACCCGGCGCAATCCCCTGCGTGCCATCGGCGGCTTTTTCGCCGCCAACTTCCCCCGCAAGGACGATCCGCCCTTTGAATGGGTGCGCAAATGCGTATTCTGGGTGGCGCTGCTGGTGCTGCTGGGCGCATCAGGCTATCTGCTGTATCAGGTCTGGCTGCAGCCCGCCCACAACGCCAATCTGTACGAAAAGGTGGCGGAGGAATACGAACCGGATGCCAGCGGCACCGTCGATGACGGCCATTACCCGGCGGGGATGCTGGCCTCTTTCCGCAACCTGTACGGCGTGAACCCGGACGTGCGGGGCTTCATCGACTATACCTCCACGGGAAAAAAGGATTTCCTGAACATCCACTATCCCGTGGTGTATTCCGGAGACAACGCCCGGTATCTGTACCGGGATTTCTACGGCAATAAGAACAAAAACGGCACGCTGTTCTTCGACGAGCGCAACGCGCTGGAGCCGGACGACCACCAGAACAAGGTGCTGATTATCTACGGCCACAACATGGCCAGCGGTCAGATGTTCGCGGGGCTGAACAAGCTCATCGGCAACCTGCAGAATGCCCGCTCCGCCGCCACCCTCACCCTCAGCACCCTCTATGAAAAGAGCGAATATAAAATTTTCGCCGTGGTGCTGTCCGATGAGGAGGCGGCAAAATCCGACTATTTCGACTGCCGACGCACCTATTTCGCCACCGATGAGGCGTTCATGGAGCACGTGGACGGGCTGCGGGCCCGATCGTTGTTCGACTATCCGGTGGATGTGCGATCCGACGATCAGCTGCTGGTGCTGTCCACCTGCACGGCGTACAGCTCCGCCAAGCTCCACGACGGCCGCCTGATGGTCATTGCCCGCCGGGTGCGCGCGGATGAATCGGCGGCGGTGAGCACCGCCGAGATCCTCCGCAACGAGGATGCCATCATGCCCCGGGCCTGGTATGTGAACCAGAATCTGGAGCTGCATCCCTATTACAGCGATGCCGGGTATACCCTGCCCACCACGACCGCCACGACTGCCGCCGTGACCACTCTGCCCACGGTGATCGAGCCGGAGCCGACGGATCCCGATAAGACCGCACCCACCACCACCAAACGGGGCACCACCACGACCACCACGACCGGGCCCGCCACCACGGCCCCGACCGTGCCCACCACGGAGCCGACTCAACCGGAGCCCTCCGAGACGGAGCCGACCCAGACGGAACCCACGCAGCCGGAGCCCACGCAGCCCGAGCCGACCCAGCCCGAGCCGACCCAGCCCGAGCCGCAGCCGGAGCAACCGGAACAGCCGGAACAGCCGGAATAAACCGGGCAAACCGAATCAAGGGAGATACAACAACCGATGGAATACACACCACAGGAGATCATTCTGATCAAAAACGGGGAGCTGGCGCTGAAGGGACTGAACCGCCGCACCTTTGAAGAGGCGCTGATGCACAATCTGCGCTATCGGCTGCGGCGGGCGGGGGATTTCCTCGTGCGCTGCGCCCAGTCCACCATCTATATCGAACCGAAGAACGAGGACGCCGACCTGGAGGAGGCCTGCGACTGCGTGTCCCGGGTGTTCGGCATCTCCGGATTTTCCCGGGCGCGGGTGGCGCCCAAGGAGCTGTCCGCCATCCAGCAGGCGGCGGGGGAGTATCTGGCCCCGCGGCTGGAGCGCTGCCGCACCTTCAAGGTGGAGAGCAAGCGGTCGGACAAGCGATTCCCGCTGACCTCCCCGGAGATCAGCCGGGAGGTAGGACACGCGCTGCTGGAGCGATTCCCCCATCTGCGGGTGGACGTGCATCACCCGGACGTGCAGATCATGGTGGAAATTCGGGATTTCGGCGCCTATATTCACGCCGAGCAGCTGCCCGGTGCCGGCGGGATGCCGGTGGGCACCGGCGGCAAGGCGGCGGTGCTGATCTCCGGGGGCATTGATTCCCCCGTGGCCGCCTATATGATGGCGAAACGGGGCATCCGGCTGACGGCCGTTCATTTCGCCTCCCCGCCCTATACCAGCGAGCGGGCGGAAGAAAAGGTGGCGACCCTGCTGGAAAAGGTGGGACGCTATGCGGGACACATGACCATGTTCATCGTGCCCTTCACCCACATTCAGGAGGAGATCCGCACCCATTGCCCGGAGGAATACTTTACGCTGATCATGCGGCGGTTTATGATGCGTCTGGCGCAGAGGATCGCCCGGCAGGAGGACTGCGGGGCGCTGATCACCGGCGAGAGCGTGGGGCAGGTGGCCAGCCAGACCATTCCGGCGCTGGCGGTGACGGATGCACTGGCGGAGATGCCGGTGTTCCGCCCTCTCATCGGCATGGATAAGGAGGAGATCGTCACCATCGCCCGGAGGATCGGCACCTTTGAGACCTCCATCCTGCCCTATGAGGACTGCTGCACCGTATTCACTCCCAAGCACCCCAACACCAAACCGAAACGGTATAAGGTGGAGGAGGCGGAGCGGGCGCTGGACATCGACGCTCTTCTGGAGGAAGCGCTGGCCGGTGTGCGCCAGAGGCAGATATAATCGGGGGGCGGCGGTACGGTGCTTTGGGGGGAGCCAACGACGGATCGGCTCCGACGGGCATCCCGTCGCCCGCCCCTTACCGCACACAGAGCGATAGTTCCCGTAACCCCCGACCTGCGGGCATCCGCGGGGCGTATCCGCAGGAAACCACACAAATCGACACAGGAAAGGCGGTGAACCGGCATGGACACACAGCAGACTCCCATTACCCGCAGCTGGCGGTTTTTCGGATTGGATAAGCCCACCCTTTCGGAGCGGCTGGGGGATATCCTCACCCTGCCGGACACCGCGGCGACCCTGACCGCCGACGATCTGGACAGCACCCTCACCCTGACGGCGGCCCCCTCCGTGCTGGAGGAGACCGACGCCGCCCTGACCGAACGGCTGGGACGGTATCTGTACAGCCGGGACGGCGGCGATCTGGCCCACCGGGTGGTGACGCTGCTGGAGGAAAGGCAGCGCACCCTGGCGCTGGCGGAATCCTGCACCGGCGGTATGGTGGCCTCTCGGCTCACCGATGTGCCGGGCTGCTCGCAGGTATTCGGCACCGGGGTGGTGTCCTATTCCCGGAGCTGCAAGGCGCAGCTTTTGGGGGTGCGCCGGGAGACCCTCAGCCGCTACGGCGCGGTCAGCGAACAGACCGCCGGCGAGATGGCGCGGGGAGTGCGCGCCCACAGCGGCGCGGCGCTGGGACTGAGCATCACCGGCGAGGCGGGCCCCAAGCCCTCGGAGAAGCGCCCGGTGGGCACCGTATACATCGCTCTGGCGGACGGAAAACGCACCTGGGTGCAGGAATGGCAATTCGGCAACGGCAGCCGGGATCGGGCCGCCATCCGCCGGGCGGCATCCTCGGCGGCGCTGGATCTGGTGCGCCGATATCTGGAAGCCTATCCCACCGTCATGGCCGGCGGCATCAGCGACGAGACACACCCGGCGGTGAAACGGCAGGAGCGGGGCTGGCGGCGGCTGCTGGTCACCCTGTTTCCCTCGAAGGATGAGGCCCGCCGCATCCGGTGGCTGAAGCGACTGGCCTGGCTGCTGGCACTGCTGCTGGTGCTGGGGAGCATCTGCTGGAGCTATCTCGCCTCCCAGGCCACCCGCTCCAATCGGTCGCTGCAAAAAGCGCTGGGCGAGCTATACTGGAGCAACGATGCGGTGGCGGAGGATGCCGCCGAAACCAACGCCGGGGCGAACAGCGGCTATCCCACCGGGATGGACGCCCGTTTCCGCAGTCTGTATGACAGCAATCCGGACGTGGCGGGCTGGATCCGCATCCCCGATTCCGACATTAACTACCCCGTCATGGCATACTCCGACGGCTATTATGAGACCCATAGCTTTTCCGGGCAGTATTCCCCCTACGGACAGCCGTATTTCGACGAACGCACGGTGCTGTCCGCCCAGACGCTGCCCCGCTCCATGACCATCTACGGCAAATACGATCGGGACAACCAGATGCTGTCCCCTCTGCTGGCCTATCGCCGTCTGGCGTACCTCAACCAGCACCCGGTCATCGAGATGAACACCCTGTATGTCTCCGCCCGGTGGGAGATCTTCGCCGTGCTGGTGGTGGACGAGACCGGGAGCTTTGACTATGCCCGGCCGGAATTCACCGACGATGCGGACTACGCGGCCCATCTGGAGGAGCTGCAAAAGCGGGCGCTGTTCCGCAGCGGCACAGCGGTCACCACGGACGACCGGATCCTGCTGGTGTCGGTGGACGCCCGCACGCTGTACGGACACGCCGGGGCACGGCTGGTGGTGGCTGCGCGGCAGACGGCGCAGGACCGCGCCACGTCGAATTTCCTCTATAATTCCCAGGCAAAGATGCCGGAGAACTGGACGAAAAAGGGGAACGGCTCCACCTCTGTGGGCGGCAGCGCCCCCACCACCGCCGGCACCGAAACCGCCGACGGCGGTTCCGTCGACATGGGCAGCGCGGCGACCACCACCACCTCCTCCGCTGCGACAGCGACCACCACGACCGCCACGACCATCACGACCACCACCACGACCGCCCCGCCGGAGGAAAGCGCCCCCGCCGAGAACGGCGCGGAGGACGCGGAGGTCAGCAGCAGCGCCAAAGAGAATGACGGAGATTGAGAAGAACCATGATCATATTAGGCATCGACCCCGGCTATGCCATCGTAGGCTGGGGGGTTATCCGCTTTGAGCGGGGGCGGTATCTGCCGCTGGATTTCGGCGCCATCACCACCAAGGCGGGCGTACCCTTCAATCGGCGGCTGGAGATCATCTATGACGATATGACGGCGCTGCTGGAGCGGTATCACCCGGAGGTGGCGGCGGTGGAAAAGCTGTATTTCCAGAATAATAAGACCACCGCCATCGACGTAGCACAGGCGCGGGGGGTCACCATGCTGGCATTGCAGCAGCACGGGGTGCCCGCCTACGAGTATACCCCCATGCAGGTGAAGTGCGCCGTCACCGGCTTCGGACAGGCCCACAAGCCTCAGGTGATGGAGATGACCCGGCGGCTGCTGCGGCTCAAGGAGGTTCCGAAGCCGGACGATACGGCGGATGCGCTGGCCATCGCCATCTGCCACGCCCAATACGGCGGCACGGCGCTCAAGCGTCAGCTGCTGACCACGGAATAAGGGCGGCGCCGTGTGTCCCGTGCCCCGGCGGTTTCGCCGCCCGGACGGACGGGACCGTGCCGACGGCAGTCAGCGCCGCCCCCACCAAGCGATCTTCCACAACCGAAGGAGAGATACCCATGATTTACAGCTTAAAAGGCGAATTAGTCCATCTGGAACCGAAAATCGCGGTGATCAGCTGCGGGGGCGTGGGCTTCCGCTGCCAGATCACCATGAATACCGCCCGGCAGCTGCCCGCCATCGGCAAGGAGGCGTTCCTCTACACCATGATGAATGTGCGGGAGGACGCCATCGAGCTGTTCGGGTTCGCCCAGCCGGACGAGCTGTCCTGCTTTAAGATGCTCACCTCCGTATCGGGGGTCGGCTCCAAGGTGGGGCTGTCCATCCTGTCGGCGCTGTCCCCGGAAAAGGTGGCGCTGGCGGTGGCGACCGGGGATTTTAAGGCGCTGACCAAGGCGGCGGGGGTGGGCCCCAAGCTGGCGCAGCGCATCGCACTGGAAATGAAAGACAAGGTGGGGACCGTGTCCGCTGCCAAGGGCGGTATCGAGCTGCCCACCGGGGCGACGGTGTCGGCGGCGGGCAATGCGGCGCAGGCGGTGGACGCGCTGACGGTGCTGGGCTTCACCGCCGGAGAAGCCAACGCCGCCGTGGGCAAGCTGGACAGCGGCCTGCCGGTGGAGACGCTGGTGCGGCAGGCGCTGAAGGCGCTGGCCAACCGGGGCTGAGAGGACGGACGGTATGGGCTATGACTGCGTGGTGATCGGCGGCGGCGCGGCCGGACTGACGGCAGCGGCGCTGCTGGGACGGGCGGCGCACGGGAAGCAGCGGGTGCTGCTGCTGGAGAAAGCCCCCCGTCCGGGGAAAAAGCTGCTGGCCACCGGCAACGGCACCTGCAATCTCACCAATACGGGGGCGACCGCCGCCCGGTATCACGGCTGTCCGTCGCTGGCGGCGGTGGTGCTGGGAGCGTTTTCTCCCGCCGATACGATGGGGTTCTTCACATCGCTGGGGGTGGATTGCCGGGTGCGGGAGGACGGTCGGGTGTATCCCTATTCGGAGCAGGCGGCGGCGGTGCTGGATGCGCTGCGGCTGGAGGCGGCGGCGCGGGGGATCGAAATCCGCTGCGACCAGCCTGCCACGGCGCTGCAGCGGACGAAAACCGGCTGGCGGGTGGCAACCGCCGCCGGTGCGATCGAGACGAACACGGTGCTGGTCTGCACCGGCGGGGCGGCGGCTCCGGCGCTGGGGGGCAGCGCCGAGGCGTATGGGCTGCTCACCGATCTGGGGCTGACGAAGACGCCCCTGTTCCCCTCCATTGTGCAGCTGCGCACCGATACCGCTCTGGTGCGGGCGGTGAAGGGCATCCGGGTGGATGCCGGGGTAGAGCTGCGGCTGGACGGAGCGGTGCAGACCCGGAACACCGGCGAGGTGCTGTTCACCGACTACGGGCTATCCGGTCCGGCGGTGATGCAGGTGTCCCGGGTGGCGGGCGACTGGGAGCGGCGCCAGCGGGGGCGGCTCACCGCCGTGCTGGATCTGCTGCCCGATTGGGAGCTGACAGCGCTGGAGGAGCGCATCGGCGCGCGCAGCCGGCTGCCGGGGCGTACGCTGGAGGATCTGTTCACCGGGCTGCTCCATAAGCGGGTGGGGCAGACGGTGCTGCGGGCGGCGGGGGTGTTGCCCCTCACACGCCCGGCGGACACCCTCACCCCGGCGGAATGCCGTCGGGCGGCGGCGCTGTGCAAGGGCTGGGAGCTGCCGGTGCTGGGCACCAAGGGCTTCGGCGGCGCGCAGGTGACGGCGGGCGGCATCGACGCCCGGCAGGTGGACCCGCAGACCATGGGGCTGCGGGGATTTCCGGGGCTTTTTGCCGCCGGAGAGGTGCTGGACGTGGACGGCGATTGCGGGGGCTTTAATTTGCAATTTGCCTTTTCCTCGGCGTATGTGGCGGCGGCCGCCATCGCCGCCGGATGGTGATGAGAAAGGAACGAAACGGGATGGAACCGATCTGGACAGAGCTGTATCGGGCGGCGTGCGCCGCGCTGCAGCCCCGCAGGGTCTCGGAATGGATCGAGGTAGGCGGCGTGGCGGCGGCGCTGGAGTCCGCCTCCGGTGCCATCTACACCGGCATCTGTGTGGACGGCGCCTGCACGCTGGGCATTTGTGCCGAGCGCAACGCCCTGTTCTCCCTGCTCACCCACGGGGAGAACGCCATCCGGCGGATGGTGGCGGTGAACCGGGATAAGACGGTTCTGCCCCCCTGCGGCGCCTGCCGGGAGCTGGTGACCCAGCTGATGCCGGAGGATTACCGCTCGGTGGAGGTTATGCTGGGGTGGGAGCCGCCCCGGATCGTTACCTTGGGGGCGCTGACCCCGGATTGGTGGATATAATGACGACAAAACCGAAATTTGCTCTGTCCGATGAGCGCCATCGGGCGGAGGTCAAGCGATATTGGATCACGCTGTAACGGCGAAAGGAGCAGACCATGTATATCACCGTTTATTTGGGTGCCAATCCGGGGAGCGACCCGGCACTGGGCGAAGCGGTCCGGGATCTGGGACGCTGGATCGGGGAAGCCGGGCACACGCTGGTCTACGGCGGCTCCAAGACCGGGCTGATGGGAGAGCTGGCTGCCGCCGTGCTGGCAGCAGGCGGTCCGGTCATCGGGGTGGAGACCCGCTTTTTCGTGGAGCAGAATGCCCAGTATGAGGGATTGACCCAATTGCTGGTCACCGAGACTATGGCAGAACGGAAAACGAAAATGATGGAGCTGGGGGAGGCGTTTATCGCCTTCCCCGGCGGCACCGGCACGCTGGAGGAGATCGCCGAGGTGATGTCCCGGGTGTCGCTGGGGCAGCTGGATGCCCCCTGTATCCTCTATAATCTTCACGGCTACTATGACCCTCTGCAGGCGCTGCTGGAGCGGATGATCGGGGCGGGGCTGTCCACCCATGAGCGGCAGCAGGGAATCCGGTTCGCCGCCGATCCGGAGGAGATTCGGCGGCTGCTGCACCCATAACACATACGGAGGAAGAAACATCGATGCTGCGCGTGACGGGGATCCCATTGCCCCTTACCTATACGGAAACAGAGCTGCGCCGCCGGGCGGCGGTGGCGCTGGGGGTGCGTCCGGTGGAGATTCAGACGCTGACCCTCTATCGCCGGTCGGTGGACGCCCGCAAGAAGGAGCACGTCCATTTTCTGGCCACGGTGGATGTGACGGTGGCGGACGAGGACGCTGTGCTGAGTCGTTGCCGCTCCCCGCAGGTCAGCCGGATGGAAACAACCCCCTACGTTATCCCGGCGCTGTCCCGGCCGCCCGCCATGCGGCCGGTGGTGGTGGGCTGCGGTCCGGCGGGGCTGTTTGCAGCGCTGACGCTGGCCCGGGCGGGGGCGCGCCCCCTGCTGCTGGAGCGGGGCGGCGACGGGGACAGCCGCCGGGCGGCGGTGGAAGCCTTCCGCCGTACCGGGGTGCTGGACACCCAAAACAATGTGCAATTCGGCGAGGGGGGCGCGGGAGCCTTTTCCGACGGCAAGCTCAATTCCGGCATCAAAGATCCCCGCAGCCGACTGGTTCTGGAGAGCTTTGTCGCCGCCGGAGCGCCCCCGGCCATTCTGTGGCAGGCGAAGCCCCACATCGGCACCGACCGGCTGCGCCCGGCGGTGCGGCGGCTGCGGGAAGAAATCGAGGAACGGGGCGGCGAGGTGCGGTTTTTCACCACCGTCACCGATTGTGTGCTCCGGGACGGAGCGCTGGCGGCGCTGCGGGCGGTGAGCGGGGGCAAGGAAGCTGAGATTCCCTGCCGACAGGCGATTTTCGCCATCGGCCACAGCGCCCGGGATACGGTGACCATGCTGCGGGGACGGGGGCTGCCCATGGAGCCGAAGCCCTTTGCGGTGGGGGTACGCATCGAGCATCCCCGCCCGATGATCGATGAGAGCCAGTACGGCAAATTCGCCGGACACCCGGCGCTGGGGGCGGCAGACTATAAGCTGCACTGTGCGCCGGCGGGCGGACGGGGAGTTTATACCTTCTGTATGTGCCCCGGGGGCGAGGTCATCGCCGCCGCCTCCGAGGAGGGCTGCGTGGTGGTCAACGGCATGAGCTATCACGCCCGGGACGCGCGCAACTCCAACAGCGCCCTGCTGGTGGGTGTGGAGCCGGGGGATTTCGGCAGCGACGATCCTCTGGCGGGATTTTTGTTCCAGCGGCAGCTGGAACAGGCCGCCTACCGGCTGGGAGGCGGCGGCTATAAAGCCCCGGCGCAATTGGTGGAGGATTTTCTCGCCGGACGCGTCTCGGCGGCGCTGGGAGAGGTGCAGCCCTCCTATCAGCCGGGGGTAACGCTGACGGATCTGACAGAGATACTGCCCGGATTCGTGACCCGGTCTCTGCGGCTGGCGCTGCCGGAATTCGGGCGGCGCATCCGGGGTTTTGACCGACCGGATGCGGTGCTGACCGGGGTGGAGAGCCGCTCCTCCTCCCCCGTGCGGCTGCTGCGGGATGCGGCCGGACAGTCGGCGGTGCGGGGAATTTTCCCCTGCGGCGAGGGCGCCGGGTACGCCGGCGGTATTTTATCGGCGGCGGTGGACGGCATCCGCTGCGCCGAATGGGTGCTGCGGGAATGGGCATAAACCGCGAGCTCCCCGCGACCTCTCCGTACAACCAACCCCGGCATCGCCGAAACAGCCTATAACCAACCGGCGCAGCGGACCCAACAGTTCGCTGTGCCGGTTTTTTGTTTTTCGTTGCCTTTTTGAAATGCCCCAGCCGTCCGGCGGCGACTCAGAGGGTTAACACAACCTTGCCGACATGTTCGCCCCGGTACAGTATCTCCTGCGCCGCCTCCGCTTCGGTGATCGGCAAAACCTTATAGATCGTCGGGCGGATTTCGCCCACAGCCACCTTCGGCCACACATCCCGCACCAGAGCGGCCAGTATGTCCGCTTTGGTTTCGGGGGCGCGGGAACGCAGCGTGCTGCCGATAATCCGTACATTCCGCACGTAGATATTTTTCAGGTCAATCTCGGTCTTCTGCCCGGCCAACGCCGCGATTACGATCCATCGGGCCCCGTGGGTCAGATAATGGATGCACCGCCCCATACTCTCGCCGCCGAGGCAATCAATCGCCACATCTACGCCGTGACCCCGGTCGAGCTCCTCCCGCAGCACGGCGGCAATATCCTCTTTGGTTGTCACCACGACACGGTCGGCGTGCAGATGCCGAATACGGCTCGCCGCCTCTTCGGTGCGGACGGTGGTGATCACCCGAACGCCGAACGCTTTAGCCATGGGAATCACCACGCTCGCCAGCCCCGAGGCGCCGGCATTCATCAGAAGCGTATTGCCGCGCTCGACCCTGCCCTCAATAAACAGATTCAGGTATGCCGTCGCAAAGGCCTCCGGCATGGCCGCTGCCTCTACCATCGAGCAGCCCTCCGGGACGGGCATCAGCATATCGTACCGCACGTTGGCATATTCAGCATATCCACCGCCGCCAAGCAAAGCACACACCTTATCGCCGATCTTCCAGGCGGATTTTTTCTTCGCGCCCTCCGCCACAGCTACGATCGTCCCGGATATTTCCAGCCCCATCCATGGGGGACAGCCGGGCGGCGGCGGATAATCCCCCTCCCGCTGCATCAGATCCGCACGGTTCAACGCTGCCGCCTCGATCTTAACCAGACAATCCTCCTCCCCCGGTATCGGATCCGGAACGGTATCCCACCGCAGGGAGCGGTCGTCATTGATCTGTATTGCTTTCATGGTGTACAGTCTCCTTATCCTTTATTCCACAGCATTGCAGCACCGTTTTATACAGCTCCAGCTCATAGTCCAGAGTATACGGATTCTGCCGGCTCCCGGACACATATTCCGCAAAGGCACGCAGCATCCCGTCATACCGATCAAAGCGGGCGGAAACGTGCTTTTCGCCCCGGTCCAGCCAGTTTTCGGGATTCCTGTACAGGCGGCTTTCGGCAAACTGACCGTCGCGCTCCACGTGGCCCTCCAGCATTTCAAGGGGCTTGATCTCCGCAGTTCCCTTTGTCCCGGCAACCACCAGCTGCCGCATCGCGTAACCGCCGGCTTCCACATCCGCCGCCTTAATGAACGAAATGCCGCGCGGATACCGGAACACGGCCATGCCGAAATCTACCGACGAAATGCCACCCAGTCTCGTCGACATATTGAACGGTATGATTTCCTCCGGCCGCCCCATCAGACGCAAAACCAGATCCACCAGATGACAGCCCAGAAAAAACATCATGCCGCCGGGCAGACACTCCATCCATTTTCGGATCGCGTCGCTGTGATAGCAATTCATCTGCGCCTCCACGCTGACGATCTCTCCCAGCTCCCCTACGTCGATCCGGGAAAAAAGCCGTTGGATCTCCGGATTGTAGCGATACATATACCCGGTGTGAAATACCGTTCCGTTGCGCCTGACCCGCTCGATCAGGCGGGTAAAATCCGCCAGCCCGACGCCGCCCGGCTTCTCCATATGGATATGCTTGCCGTGCTCCGCCGCCAGGAGGGCATATTGAGTCAGATACAGCTCCTCCGTCTCCACCGCCACCGCCTCAATGGAGCGGTCGTTCAGAATATCCTCTACCGTCATTTCGCGATAGCCCTCGAATTCGCCCATCTGCCGGGGGAATTTCTCCCGTTCATGCTCGGGCAGGGCGAAGCCCGCCACTTCGAAAATATCCGATTGCTTTTTCAGGCTGTGAAACACGGCATTGCCGTGGCTGTTCTCGCTCGTGCCGATTTGTGCGATGCGGATCTTTTTCATCATACTTCACTCCAATCAAACTGTACCAACGGGAAGGAAGTTTCATTGGCCAGCCGCCGGTAAACTTCGACTGCCTGCGCCGGAGAATGTACCTCGTCGATCATGCGCTCGAGATTCAGCCGACCATGCACGATGAGTCTCTGCACCGCCATCACATCGTCGTGGGTCGTCCAATACCCCGGGTAGGATTCCACCTCCGGGCGGGCTAGGGTATGCGCACCGATGAGCGTTATCCCCGGCCCGTGCACCTTTTTATAATAATCCACGGAAAAATCGCTGTGACGGGTGCAGCCGAGCAAAGCCACACGCCCATATTTTCTCATACAGTCCAGCGCGCCGTTGAGCCCGCCGCCGTTGCCGGTGACCTCAATCGCTACGCTGACACCGCCGTCGGTCACCGCGCGCACCTTTTCCGCGAAGCCCTCCGCAAAGGGATCCAGCGCATAGTCTGCGCCGAATTTCAGCGCCTTTTCCCGTCTTTCCACTACCGGGTCGACCGCCACGATCGGCACCGCCCCGGCGGTCTTCAGCAAGCTCACCGCCATGATCCCCAGCACACCCAGACCCATCACCAGGGCGCTCTCCCCGAGCTCAAGGCGGCATTTCCGGATCGCCGCAAGGGGAAAGGTGCCGATATGCAGAAGCGCCGCTTCCCGGAATGAAATCGTATCGGAAATCAGCTTATGGACATTGGATTCCGGGAGGGTGCAGTATGCCGCATGGACGCTCCAGGAAAGGGCCACCCGGTCGCCCGGCTGTACGGAACACACGCCCGCTCCCACCTTTACCACCGTGCCGGCAGAGCTGTACCCGCAATACCGCGGAAAGTGCGCCACCGTATCCTGACCGAATACGGCAACATTGACCTCGCCGATCAGATTGGCCCGTTCGGTTCCGCTGCTGATCGTGGAACAGGCGAGCTTCACCAGAACCTCCCCGGTGCCCGGCTCCTCGATGGGCCAATCGTTCAGCTCCACCACGCCCGGCGCCATAAATCCGATGATCTTGTTTTTCATCATAGTACCTCCCTCCGCCGAATACGGTAGACCCAAAGCCGCCGTACCCGGCTCGCTGTGTCTAATCATACCACTTGACGGAGGGGACCGCAATGCAGTATACTTTTATAAAAGAGGTAATATTCTATACGAAACAGCGGTGATAATACATGAACGACCAACAATTCTTCGACAGCTTTTGCTTTGGAAAAGTGGTGTTTTCCAAGGAGCATCACACCAATTGCGGCCAGGCGCCGGGGGCGCCGAAAAACTATATCGGTATGCTGATCCGCGGCACGGGAAAGCTGGTGACGCGCGGGGAGACGCTGATCGTGGAAGAAGGGGAGCCGTTTTTTATTCCTCTCGGCTGCCAATACCATTCGTTTTGGTACCCCCGGGACGGCGAGGTCTCCTGGCATTCGCTGGGGTTTGATTTTTTGCCGTTCCGCAACGGCAAAAAACCGGCTCTGCAAAAACTGCCGTTTGACGAATTTGCCACGGGCTGTTTCGAGAGCATCGTGTCGGATTACCGGGTTCACGCGGGCTCCATAGGCGCACTCTATCAGCTGCTCGGCGCACTGGAGGGCCGTTTCACATACATGGACAGCCGCATCCATCCCATCGCCGAATCGGCGCTGGAGGCGATCACGGAAAATCCGTTTCAGAGCATCGGACAGGTGGCGCAGATATGCGGCGTCAGCGAATCGGCGCTTTACAGCGCCTTTAAGCATTCCCTCGGATATTCACCGAATTATGCACGGCAAAAGGTGCTCTGCGACCGGGCGATCCGGCTGCTGGAAACCACCGATCTGCCCATAGAGCAGATCAGCGAAAGGATGGGATTCAGCTCATCCTCCTATTTCCGGAAGGTCCTCCGCGCGCATACCGGTGCTACCCCTCGGGAAATCCGCAAGCGGTCGGGCATCTGACCGTCGCGCTCTCGCTGCGGTGCCTGTCCCCGGCCCATGGGGCATGCTCCGGTCTGCAACGGGAGCCACACACAGCAAAAAGCGACCCGCCATCGAACCAATTCGATGGCGGGTCGTGCTTTATGGTTATATAGGAGAAATCAAAAAAGATGCGGGGTGCACCTTCGGCATCAGCACCCGCGCGAACTGCGGTGCGCGACTTCAAGCCGCAGCCGGCCCGCTGCCGCACAATCCTTGTGCGCGGGCCGCGTTTTCAGCACCCACACACACTACCCTGCGCGACTTCAAAAACCGCGCTTCAGCTTGTCGAAGAAGGAGCGGCGCTTCTGATAATTCTTGTCGCCGGTGGTGGACTCAAATTCCTGCAGCAGCTTTTTCTGCTCGCTGCTGAGGCTCTTCGGCACCTCCACCACGATCTTCAGCAGCAGATCGCCGGTGCCCCGCCCGTTGAGGAAGGGGATACCTTTGCCCTTGACCCGCAGCACGTCGCCGGGCTGGGTGCCCTCCTTGATGGAGAAGGGAATCTTGCCGTCCAGGGTGGGGATCTCCACCTCGGCGCCCAAAGCCGCCTGGGCATAGGTGATGGGCATTTCGTACCAGATATTGAACCCGTCCCGCTCAAACAGGGGATGAGGACGCACGGAAATCTCGATCTGCAGATCGCCGGCGGGGCCGCCGTTCTGTCCGGCATTGCCCTTGCCCGGAATGCTGAGAATCTGCCCGTCGTTGATGCCGGCGGGGATATTCACGCCCACCTCCTCGGTGCGGCGTATCCGCCCCTGACCGCTGCAGGTGGGGCAGGGGGAATCCACGATCTGTCCGCGGCCGTGGCAGCGGGAACAGGTGCTCTGGGTCTGCATCATACCGAAGGGGGTGCGCTGATTGTGCACCACCTGCCCGCGGCCGCCGCAATCCGGACAGGTCTTGGGGCTGGTGCCCTTCTTCGCACCGGTGCCGCCGCAATCCGGACAGGTACAGATGCGCTGGACATTGATCTTCTTTTTGCAGCCCTTGGCCGCCTCCTCAAAGGAGAGAATGACCGACGCAGCCGCGTCGCTGCCCCGCCGGGAGGCATTGGGATCCGCCCGACGGCCGCCGCCGAAGCCGCCGCCACCGCCGAAGAAGGAGGAAAAAATATCCCCCAGATCTCCGAAATCCACACCGCCGCCGTAAGCTCCGCCGGCACCGGCGCCGAAATTCGGATCCACTCCGGCATGGCCGTACTGATCGTAGCGCGCTTTTTTCTCCGGGTCGGACAGCACCTCGTAGGCCTCGTTGACCTCCTTGAAGTGGGCTTCCGCCTCTTTATCCCCCGGATTCAGATCGGGGTGGTATTTTTTGGCCATCTGCCGATAGGCCTTTTTGATTTCATCCTCCGAGGCACCTTTCTGTATCCCCAGCACCTCGTAGAAATCCCGCTTATCTGCCATTGCTCTAATCATTCCTCTCCTTGCGGAATTGTGGCTGATTTTACGGAGTAAAATCGCTGTCGTTTAGACAGCGAAAGCCACAAAACGCGCAGCAAAATTTATTTTGCTGCACCTCTCCTTGCGGAATTGTGGCCGGTTTTACGGAGTAAAATCGCTGTCGTCCAGACAGCGAAAGCCACAAAACGCGCAGCAAAATTTATTTTGCTGCACCTCTCCTTGCGGAATTGTGGCTGATTTTACGGAGTAAAATCGCTGTCACTGAAAGCGGACACGCCACAAGCCGTCGGCTGAAAGGCAAACCGCCCAACCGCCCGCCGAAAACCCGAAAACCCGGAGCCGCCGTCTATGATGGAGCGGCGACTCCGGTGGTTTTCAGAAATCCTTATTGCACGTTGCCGTCATAGAAACCGTCGCCGTTGGGAGCCGCGCCGCCCTCGGGGGCAGCTCCGCCCGCCGCGCCGTCCTGAGGAGCGCTCGCCTTATACACCTTCTCGCTGACGGCGTAGAAGGCCTTGGTCAGCTCCTCCTGCTTGGACTTGATGGCCTCGATGTCCTCACCCTTGAGGGCTTCCTTCAGCGCATCCAACTTCGCCTGCAGGTCGGTCTTATCGGCGGCATCAATCTTGTCGCCCAGCTCCTCCATGGTCTTTTCGCACTGGTACACCAGCTGATCCGCATTGTTGCGGGCATCGACCGCCTCCCGGCGCGCCTTATCCTCGCTGGCATACTGCTCGGCCTCTTTCACAGCCTTCTCCACATCCTCCTTGGACATATTGGTGTTGGAGGTGATGGTGATGTGCTGCTCCTTGCCGGTGCCCAGATCCTTGGCGGACACATTCACGATGCCGTTGGCATCAATATCGAAGGTGACCTCGATCTGCGGCACGCCCCGGCGGGCGGGCGCAATGCCGTCCAGATGGAACATACCCAGCGTCTTATTATCCTTGGCGAACTCCCGCTCGCCCTGGAGCACGTGAATCTCCACCGAGGGCTGATTATCCACAGCCGTGGAGAAGATCTGGCTCTTCTTGGTGGGGATGGTGGTGTTGCGGTCGATGAGCTTGGTCATCACGCCGCCCATGGTCTCCACACCCAGCGACAGGGGGGTCACATCCAGCAGCAGCAGGCCCTTGACCTCGCCGCCCAGCACACCGCCCTGGAGCGCCGCGCCCATGGCCACGCACTCGTCGGGGTTGATGCCCTTGAAGGGCTCTTTACCCATGAACTTCTGCACCGCCTCCTGCACCGCAGGAATACGGGTGGAGCCGCCCACCAGCAGCACCTTGTCGATCTGCGCGGCCGTCAGGCCGGAATCGCTCAGCGCCTGCCGCACCGGGCCCATGGTGGACTCCACCAGCGAGGCGGTCAGCTCGTTGAACTTCGCCCGGGTGAGGGTGATATCCATATGCTTGGGTCCCGTCGCGTCGGCGGTGATAAAGGGCAGGTTGATGTTGCTGCTGGTGGAACCGGACAGCTCGATCTTCGCCTTTTCCGCCGCCTCGCGCAGCCGCTGCAGCGCCATCTTGTCCCCGGACAGATCCACGCCGGTGTCCGCCTTGAAGGTGGCGATCAGCCAATCCACAATCTTCTGATCGAAGTCATCGCCGCCCAGCCGGTTGTTACCGGCGGTGGCCAGCACCTCCTGCACACCGTCGCCCATCTCGATGATGGACACATCGAAGGTGCCGCCGCCCAGATCGTAGACCATGATCTTCTGATCCGCACCCTTGTCAATGCCGTAGGCCAGCGCCGCCGCCGTAGGCTCGTTGATGATCCGCTTGACCTCCATGCCGGCGATCTTACCGGCATCCTTGGTGGCCTGCCGCTGGGCGTCCGTGAAGTACGCCGGCACGGTGATGACCGCCTCGGTGACCTTATCGCCCAGATAGGCCTCGGCATCCTGCTTCAGCTTGGACAGGATCATCGCCGAAATCTCCTGGGGGGTATACGCCTTGCCGTCGATGGTCACCTTACGGTCGGTGCCCATGTCCCGCTTGATGGACGAGATGGTGCGGTCCGGCGCAGACACTGCCTGCTGCTTCGCCACACGGCCCACCACGCGCTCGCCGTCTTTCTTGAACGCCACCACAGACGGAGTGGTGCGGGCGCCCTCCGCATTGGGGATGACCACCGGCTCGCCGCCCTCGATCACCGCCACGCAGCTGTTCGTCGTACCCAAATCAATACCAATAATCTTAGCCATAAAGCATACCTCCAAACATTGTGTATGAAATACCATTGTATATCTAACCGGAGCATTCCGCCCCGTGTCAGGCAACGTTACGCGCGTCCCGTGCAGCTCCTGTGCATCGGCGCTTTAATTGGCCACTTTCACCATGGCCGGGCGCAGCACCCGCTCGCCGACCCGATAGCCGGTCTGGAATACCTGGGTGACCGTCTCCGGCTCCACCCCGTCGGCATCCTCCCGCATCACCGCGTGATGCACCGTGGGGTCGAAGGTCTCGCCCAGAGCGGGAATCTCCTCCAGCCCCAGCGCCATCAGCGCCTCCCGAAACTGCCGCATCACCAGATCCACGCCGGTTTTATACTCATCCCCGGCGGGGGCATCCACCGCCTTTTCCATATTATCGAGACTGGTCAGCAGCCCGGTGAGCAGCTCCGCTTTCGTAAACTGCCCGATCTGCTGCTTTTCCTGCTCGGTGCGGCGCTTATAGTTGGCGTATTCCGCCAGCATCCGCTGATGCTGATCCTTGAGCGCCGCCAGCTCTTTTTCCGCCGCCGCCAGCTTTACCTCCAGATCCGTCGCCTTTTTCGCGGCCTTATCCGCTTTTTCAGCCTTTTCGGGCTTCTCCGGCGATTTGGCGGAGGACTTGGGCGCGGACTTTTCCGCGCCGTCCGTCTCCGGGACGGGGGGAGTTTTCTTTTCTTCTTCCATATGAGGGTGCGCCTCCTTATCATTCATCGTCAAACAGCTCGCTGAGCAGCTTGCCGATGGCGTTGGCAAAATATTCGATGCGGGGGATGGTGTCGGCATAATTCATGCGGATGGGACCGATGATGCCGATGGTGCCCTGTCCCCGCTGACCCAGCGAATAATGAGTGGTGATGATGCTGGAGCCGTTCAGCTCCGGCAGCTTGTCGCCGCCCAGCACCACCTGCAGACCGTCCTCCGGCTGCAGCGCCAGCACATGGCTCAGCCGGCTGCGCTCATCCAGAAAGCCCATCAGCGATCGGGCATTCTCCAGCTCATAGTCCGGGTGACGCAGCAGATTCATCTGACCGGACAGCAGCACCTCGCCGGAGGCACATTCCTGCACCAATCCATAGAAAGCCGACAGCACCGGCACCAGCGCCGCGCCCGCATCCCCCAGCTCCACCAGCACCTGCTGGATAGCCTCCAGCGTCACGCCGGACAGGGGACGGTCGAGAAACTTATGGGACAGGTAATCTCCCAGCGCCACCGACACCTGACCGGGAATATCCCGGCTGCAGTGGCACATCCGGGTGCGGGGGGTGCCGTTCTCCGGCACCACCACCACCGCCAGATTGCGGGGAGACATCTGCATGATGTCGATGCGGCGGATACAGGTATCCGTCTGCTCCGGCTTGGCGGCCACCGCCGCCAGGCCTGTGGCATCCGCCAGCGCCCGGGAGGCGTCCTCCAGCAACTGCAGCGGGTCGCCCGCCGCCGCCTCCAGCATCTCGTCGATCTGCCGCTTCTCTTTTTCCGCCAGCGGGCGGCGATCCATCAGCCGGTCGATATACAGCCGAAAGGCCCGTGCCGTGGGCAGCCGTCCGGCTGAGGTATGGGGCTGCTCCAGATAGCCCATGGCGGTCAGCGCCGCCATGTCGTTGCGGATGGTAGCCGAGGAGACCCGATTACCCAGCATCTCCGCCAGCGCCTTGGAGCCGATCGGCTCCCCGGTGTCGATATACGTCTCTATGATCAACCCCAGTATCTTCGCTTTCCGACTATCCAGTTCCATACAGCGGCACCTCCCAATCTGCCACGTTAGCACTCTTAGCTCTCGAGTGCTAACGTAAGATTACCACTCTTACCTTGTCCTGTCAAGAGGTAATTATGAACCATTTGTAAATCCTTAGATATTTTTTTGCAAAGCCGCCGGAGGTTTTCCCGGAAAAAGCCCTAATTGACCCCCTATGGGCAGAAAAGAGCGCCGCTGTGGCCGACAATGCCGGTCACAGCGGCGCTCTTTTTATATTCCTCTCCGTCCTGACCGGGCAATGCCCCCGCAGCGGCCCGCGCCATGTACCCCGGGCAGCATCCGCACAGCGCCACGAACAAGGCCCGAGCAGCTTGCTCAGGCAGCGTCGTCTCAGAACAGGCTGCGGGCGGTAGTGGCGTGGTCATCGTTGAGAGGAAAGGTCTTATAGACCTGCCCCTCCAGCGTCACCCAGCGGAATTCCCCGTCCTCCAGCAGCATATACCCCCGGGACGAATCCTCCTTGGGCAGGGTGACGGAGCCGGGATTCAGATACCACCAGCCGCCGGGATGGTGCAGACAGGCGGGGACGTGGGTGTGGCCGTGGAGCAGCACATCCCCCCGGGCGAGCCGGGGCGGGTTCTCGGTATTATAGAGATGCCCGTGGGTCAGGAACAGCCGGTGTCCGTCCACCTCCAGCAGCGCATAATCCGCCATCATGGGGAACCGCAGCAGCATCTGATCCACCTCGGCATCGCAGTTGCCCCGCACCGCCACGATCCTGTCCGCCAGCGGGTTGAGCAGCTCCGCCACCTCCGCGGGCGCATAGCCGGCGGGCAGAGGATTGCGGGGGCCGTGATACAGCAGATCCCCCAGCAGAATGAGCCGCTGTGCCCCGGACCGCTGAAAGGCCTCCAGCAGCTGCCGGGTATACAGAGCGGAACCGTGCAGATCCGATGCCATCAGGTAGCTTGTGCTGCGCATAAAAGAATCATCCTTCCCTTGTACATTTCCGCCGGGTGCGGCATACACTGATAACAGCCTATCGGGGCAGCACCGCCGTACCGGTCAGGATGCCCGCCGGGGTGATGTCCACATAGCCGTAGCGTTCGTCGTATCCCAGACTGCCGGGATTGAGGAAATACATCCCGTCCTCATAGGTCTCATAGGGCACATGGGTGTGCCCGAACAGCACCACCTCCGCCTGCCGCTCCCGGGCGGCCAGCTGCAAGGTATACAGACCGTATTTCACGCCGTATTTATGCCCGTGTGTAATGAAAAACCGCTTGCCGCCCAGCAGCTCCACCCGGGTGGCAGGCTGGCCGGCGCTCCAATCGCAGTTGCCCGGCACGGTGATGAACCGGCGATCCGGATACCGGGCGGCGGCATCCTCCACCCCCCGCAGACCGTCCCCGAGAAAGATCACGTCCGCCGCCGGGTGCAGCTCCAGCACCCGCTCCAGCGGGCCGCCCCGCTCGTGTACATCCGACAGCACCAGAAAGCGCATGGCGGTTCACCGTCCTTTGTGCATAAACTCCGTAGGGTTCTTCATACATATGCAGTATACCACACAAATGTCATTTCGGAAAGGGGTAACGCACACAATGGCACAGGAATTTTCGCCGTCGCAACTGGAGAAGCTGCTGGAATACGCCAGCGCCCGGCTGCACACCACCCCCGAGGCGCTGAAAGCCGCCTTCCAGCAGAACGGACTGTACGGCCTGTCCCGGACGGCCGGGGAGCAGGGGGAGCTGCCCCCGGAGGTGGCGGCCAAGGCGCAAGCGCTGCTGCAAGACAAGGAAAAGGCGGCAGCGCTGCTGGACAGCCCGGAGATACAGCGTCTGCTGCGTCAGCTGGGAGGAAACCCATGACCGCTCCGACCGAGGATATGGGGGAGAAGATTGCCCGGCTGCTGTCCTCCCCGGAGGGGATGGCCAAGATCCGCTCCGCCATGGCGGCGTTTGGGGGCGGCGACATTCCCGCCGCGGCGGCTGCCGCCCCTGCCGCCACCCCGGCAGCGGCAGCCGAACCGCCTATCCCGGCCGTACCGAAGCCGGACACGGCGGGGGGCGGATTGCCGGATGCGGCGGCTCTGACCCGGCTGCTACCGCTGCTGGGCTCCCTGAACAAGGACGACGACGACACCCGGCTCTTACAGGCGCTGCGCCCCTATCTCCACGGCGAGCGGGAGCAGCGGCTGGATGAGGCGGTGAATCTGCTGCGGCTGAGCCATCTGCTGCCGCTGCTGCAAGCCCAGGGGGTGCTCGGCGGCAAGCCGCCGGAGGGAGGAGGTGAGCCGAATGGCTGAGGATCTACGCTATATGCAGCGGGAGGCCGCCCGCCGGGTGCGCCAGACCCGGGAGCATAACCGGCAGGTATTCGAGCAATACAGCGGCCATCCGACGGAGGGATCGGCGGTCGGACCCTCCGGCTTAACGCCGCCGCCCCTGTATAGCTCCGCCCGTCCGATGTCGCCCCTGTATGCGGATACGCCCCGCCCGGCACCATCTCTGTATGAGCGGCCGCCGATGCCGGCTCATCCGCCGATGCCCCCGCACGGCAACCGACCGGCTGATTCTTCACGTCCGCCCACGCCGCCGTCCGGTTGGGACGGGGAGCAATGGCTGCTGCTGGGGCTGGCGCTGCTCTTGTTCCGCAGCGGCTGCCGGGCGGAGCTGGTGGTGGCGCTGCTGTATCTGGCGATGTAAGAAGATGAAACCGCCCGGAGAATTTCTCCGGGCGGTTCGCTGCGCTTAACGATACAGGATATCGCCGTGGCACTCCACATTCCCCTCGATTTTTTGACATTCCACGTTCCCGCCGCACTGCACATCGCCGGTGATGCTCTTGCCGCAGCTGACACGATCGCCGCAGTTGACGGCGCCGTGGATGCTTCTGCCGCAAGCAAGATTATCGCCGCAGTTGACGGCGCCGTTGATATCCCCGCCACAGGAGATGTTGTTCCGGCACTCCCGGATATTGCCGTGGAGCTGCTTACATGCGATGTTTCCGTGCCCCGTCACATCGCCGTGAATATCGGCATCGCAGTGCATATGCCCGAAAACCTCGACCTTAAAGTATCCTTCCGCCGTTTTGTAGCACTCATCCGGGAAAGATACGTTGATCCAGCCGTTTTCGTCGGTGGTTTGCAGGATTTTCTTTCCCAATGTCCGGAACACCCGGATTGTGTTATCGTCATTCCACGGCAGCGCGGAGCAAAGATCGTAGTGAATTTCCTTTTCGCACGGTCGTCCGAACAATTCGTCGATGCTGATGGCGAAAGCATCGGCAAGCAGCGGCAATAAATAGATATCCGGGCAGCACTGGGCGGATTCCCATTTGGATACCGCCTGATTGGTCACACCCAATTTCCGGGCAAGCTCCTCCTGCGTCAGTCCCTGCCTTTTCCGGTAAAACGCGATGGTGTCCTGCAGCTTCAGGGTTTCCATACAGTCGCTCCTTTACAGTTTTTTCGTAGCTACATCCCTATTGTATCCGATATTCCGGCTGCGCGCAATAACGCAGCTGTTGGATTTTTCCAACCGCCGGTTGGAAAGCGGTTGTTGGCTTTATCCCGCCGGTTCCTGCGTCATCTGCCGCCGGTGTGAAATACCGCAAGCACTTTTTTCGTTGTTCGTCTTCTTTTACACACAAAAAAAGCAGCGCCCGTTTGCCCATCTTCCAAGACCTGATGATGTGCAAACGGATGCTGCCGCAGTGGCAGTTCGTATTGAATTGTGTGCATTGCACCCCAAGTAAGACGGCCGTGCAAGCCCTGTATGGGCAATAGCGGACATCTCCTGCCGGGCGGTGCAGATGCTCCGTCAATCCTGCTGATAGCTGCGCAAAAACTGCCGGGTGCGCTCGTTTTGGGTGTCGCCGAACACCGCCTCCGGCGCGCCCTGCTCCACGATCACGCCGCCGTCCATGAAAATCACCCGATCCGACACCGCCCGGGCAAAGGACATCTCATGGGTGACGATGACCATGGTCATTTTTTCCTCCGCCAGCCGGCGGATCACCTTCAGCACCTCGCCGGTCAGCTCCGGGTCCAGCGCCGAGGTAGGCTCGTCGAAAAACAGAATTTCCGGCTGCATGGCCAGTGCCCGCACGATGGACACCCGCTGCTGCTGCCCGCCGGACAGCTGGCAGGGATAGGCGGCTGCCTTATCCTCCAGCCCCATCTTCCGCAGCAGCTCCATGACCTCCTCCTGTACCTGCGCCCGGGGGCGCCCCAGCACCGATACCGGCGCGTCGGTGCAGTTTTTCAGCACCGTATAGTGGGGGAACAGGTTAAAATTCTGAAACACCAGCCCGAAGCGGGTGCGGAACGGCTTCAGGTTCTTCGCATACACCGTTTTGCCGTTCTCCTCCCGGGCCGCCGTCTCTCCCATATAGCGCAGCGTGCCGCCGTCCAGCGTTTCCAGCAGCGTGGCGCAGCGCAGGAGGGTGGATTTGCCGCTGCCGGAGGGGCCGATGACCGACACCACCTCGCCCTTATCCACCGTCAGCGAAATGTCCTTGAGCACTTCCAGCCCACCGAAGGATTTCCGGGCGTTCTCGACTGTCAAAATATTCATACCGCGCCCTCCTCAGCGATAATACTCCAGCGCCTTTTCCAGCCGCTGCATACCGAACGCCACCAGATAATTAAAGATATAATAGAACAGCGCGGCGGCGGCAAACACGATCATCCCCGGCGAATGGGGAGCCACCGCGATCTGCTTGGCCCGGGTGAACATCTCCACCATGCCCAGCACCGACGCCAGGGAGGTGTCCTTCACCAGCGTGATGACCTCATTGGTCACCGGCGGCACCACCCGCTTCACCATCTGGGGTAAAATGATCTTGCCGAAGGTCTGCACCCGGGTATACCCCAGCACCTGCGCCGCCTCCTGCTGTCCCACCGGGATGGACTGGATGCCCGCCCGATAGATCTCCGCAAAATACGCCGCATAGTTGATGGAAAAGGCCAGTATGGTGGCGACGAACCGCCAATTTCCCGGCACCATAATGCCGAACAGCAGATTGGGGCCGTAAAACACCACCATCAGCTGCAGCATCAGCGGGGTGCCCCGCATGATGGATATGTACACGTTCACCAGCCACCGCAGCGGGGTGAACCGGCTCACCCGCCCGAAATAGACCACCAGTCCCAGAGGCAGGGAAAATACCAGCGTCAGCACAAAGATCAGCAGGGTTTGCACAAACCCATCCGCCAGCAGGCCGAGCATCGTCCAGAATGTCATAGCGTGTTTCTCCGTTTCGCAAATGTCGCCGAAAGGGTTGCCGGGTCAAGCATTGACCCGGCAACCCGGCATCGTATGAGAGGGGCGTCCGTTTATTTGCACAGCACCAGGCTGTCCAGCACCAGACCCTCGTCCACGTACTTCTTGCCAATTTCCATCATGGTGCCGTCCTTCGCCATCGCCAGCAGCTGCTCGTTCACCTTGTCCCGCAGGGCGGTGTTGCCCTTGAGGAACCCGATGCCGTACTGCTCCCGGGATATGAACTCGTCCAGAATCACATAGTCGCTGCCGTTGTCCTTGACCTGCTTATTGGCCACGCCCTCGTCGGCGACCACCGCCGCCACGGTGCCCTGCTTCAGCTCCATGAAGCCCTGGTTGTAATCCGGCAGCTGGATGATCTCCGCCAGCGTATCCGCCACAGCCTTGTTGCCCTCCAGCGCCTCCAGCCCGGAGGACGCCGCCTGCGCCATCACCTTTTTGCCCGCCAGATCCGCCAGCTTGGTGATGCCGGAATCCTTCTTCACCACCACCACGATCTTGTTGTCCACATAGGGATCGGACCAGGTGTAATCATTCTCACGGCCCTCGATGGTGAAGCCGTTCCAGATGCAGCTGATGGTGCCGGATTTCAGCTCGGAATCCTTGGCGTTCCAGTCGATGGCTTTCGCCTCAAAATCCCAGCCCAGCCGGTTGCAAACCTCCTTCGCCAGCGCCAGATCAAAGCCGTCGTAGCTGCCGTCCGCCGCCACAAAGCCGTAGGGCGGGAACTCGGCGTCAAAGCCGACGATCAGCTTTTCCTTATCGGATTTGCCGCCGCAGGCACACAGCCCCAGCAGCATGGTCAGCGCTAAAACCAGACAAACGATCTTTTTCATGTTTCTTACCTCCAAAATGTGTTGTACGGGTGTGTTCGTTCGTTGTGGCATTATGATAGCACATTACCGCGCTAAAGTAAAGGGTTTTTTTCAATTTTTTGCGTCTTTGGAGGAATGGACAGAGAACCGGGCGGATGTTACGGTGTTTTTGTGCGTTACTACGGTAAAGCGGCGAGGGCAGCGGTTTTCCGGGGCTATCCGGCCGCCCACAGGTCGTTTCACCGCTCGCTCCGGGGGCATCCGCGGACATTCGATACACCGTTTCTCATTCCGCATTTCTGTTTCTGATCCTATACTATTTCGTACTATAAAACCGTACTGTAAAAAAGGAAGTGCCGCACCCGGGATCGGGTGCGGCACGGCGGTTCTGCGAATACGGAACCGGACGGTCTTATCCGCGGATATTTTTATACAGCGGCCCATAGGCGGCACAGGCACGGTAGTCCTGTCCCTCTTTGTCCATTCCGAAGGCGTTCCACGCCGCCGGACGGAAGATGTCGCCGGCAGGTACATTGTGCATGCTCACCGGGATCCGCAGCATGGAGCAGAGGGTCAGCAGGTCGGCGCCGACGTGCCCATAGCTGATGGCACCGTGGTTGGCGCCCCAGTGATTCATCACGTCATAGGCGCTCTTGAAAGGGCTGCCCTCCTTGCCGTCGCAGCGGGGGGTGAACCAGGTGCAGGGCCACGTCGGGTTGGTCCGCTCCATCAGCGTGTCGGTCACCTCGTCGGGCAGATTCACCGTCCAGCCCTCGGCGATCTGCAGCACCGGGCCCAGACCCTTCACCAGATTCAGCCGGATCATGGTGGCGGG